>NZ_CP047984.1:3384068-3700424 GCF_009931655.1 Pontibacter russatus
ATCAGGCATGATGTCATGGAAGTAAAGACGGAGGATGGGGTAAAGGTGCTAAGCGGCATGTACATTAAAAGATTTGAGTGGGTAGATAAAGAGAATCAGGAAAAGGCATTGTTCCTGAATTGCAAGGATTTTGGGCTGAACGAAAGAATATATGCAGGCTTTTTCAGAGTGGTGGTTCCGGGTGCAAAGGTACAGTTGCTGTCTCACACCGAGTTGCAGGTTCAGGAAGCGAACTACACTCCTATTTTAGATGTAGGGGATAAAAAAGCTGAAATCCTTAAAAAAGAGAAGTTTTATATATCAGACGGGAAGCAGGTGCTGGAGCTAAAAGACAAGAATGCCTTCAAAATCTTCGGACCTGAAGAGGGGGAAATGAAGCAGTATGCAAAAAAGAGCAGGCTTAAGATAAGCAAGAGGAACGATGCTGCCTTACTGCTCGCACACTATAATACAAAACATTAGCATCCTCGGTTATGAGAACTGCTTTTGAGGAAATCTCAAAAGGGCAACATCGGGAAGCTAAGGTGTTAGATAGGCATCAGCCTTTACCTATATATCAAAAACACCGCAGGCTGCTTGTGTATGTCCGGCAACTGGTTTTTCCAGTCAGCGATGGTTTTGGTCTGGATGAGTTCGTGTTCGGGGGAGGTGATGTTGGCGGCGATGCAGAGGCGGGTGCCGCCGCTGAGCGTCTGCACCAGGTCTTCGAGCAGCTTGTTGTTGCGGTAGGGCGTCTCCATGAAAATCTGCGTCTGGTCGCGCTGCTGCATTTCCTTCTCCAGGTGGCGGAGCGCCTGCAGGCGAGGTCCTTTCTCGATAGGCAGATAACCATGAAAGGCAAACCGCTGCCCGTTGAAGCCGCTGCCCATCAGGCTCAGCAGAATGGCCGACGGACCGGCGAACGGCACTACTTTTATATGCCTCTGGTGCGCATATTTTACCACCTCCGCGCCGGGGTCCGCCACACCCGGGCAACCCGCCTCCGATATAATGCCCGCGTCTTTCCCTTCCTCCAGCAATGGCTTCAGCGAGGCCTGCACCTGGGCTGGCGTGGCATCCTTATCCACCTGCACAAATGTCAGTTGCTCGATGACAAGCTCCGGGCATATGGTTTTGACGTAGCGGCGGGCGGTGCGCAGGTTCTCCACGATAAAATAGGACAGGTGCTTCACCGCATCTACCACCTGCGGGGATATAACCTTGTCGGCGGTGCCGTCTGCCAGCACAGTGGGGATGAGGTAAAGGATGCCGGGTTTTTTCACGTTGCAGGATTAGGGATATATAACACCGAAAAAGCCAGGCTGCCACGGCATTAAGCGGCTCTGGCAGCGTCATTAGTCAGAATCAGGATTTACAGGATTTTAGGATGAACAGGATATATGTTATAAAATTTCAAGATACCCGCGTTGAGGCTGATGCTAATTTAAGCATGTTTAAATTTTGCTTCTGGAAGCGCGCAGGCAGATTATAGCAGTACGCTTTTGCGGCTTACAGTATAAAACTCAAAAAAGCTTAATCCATTAATCCTGAAAATCCTGATTCTGACTTATTAATCTGTGCTCAGGAAGGTTGTCACCAGGTCATATACCTCGTCCGGGGCTTGCGCATGCACCCAGTGGCCTGCCTCGGGCACAGTCTCAATCTCTACCATCGTAAAGAGGCGCTCAATGTCACCGTATATATCCTCCTGCTTAATATAGCCCGACCTGCCGCCTTTGATGAAAAGCGTGCTCTTCTTGAAAGGGACGTCGGAGGTTACGGCCGCACTTAGATTTTCGTAGTTTTTGTCGATGGCGTCGATGTTCATGCGCCAGGCAAAGGACTTGTCCTCTTTGCGGTACAGGTTTTTCATCAGGAACTGGCGCACGTACTCTTCCTTTATATGTTCGGCCAACTGGGCGTCTATGTCGCTCCGGCTCGTTACCCCCTCCAGTTTCACCGATTGCAGGGCCTCAATAATCTCGTCGTGGTGGGGCGGGTAGGCTTTGGGTGCAATGTCCACTACAATAAGCTTGGTGATGCGGGTAGGGTAGTTGAGCGCGTACTTCATAGCTACTTTCCCGCCCATCGAGTGGCCCATGATAGCCGGTGTCGGGATTTGCAGTGTGTCCACCAGTTCCAGCACGTCGGCTGCCATCAAATCATAGTCCTGCTCATCGGCGTGCGGTGAGCGGCCATGGTTGCGCAGGTCCACCAGGAAAACGTTGTAATGCTCCGCGAGGCGGTTGGCCAGCGTCTGCCAGTTATCCAGCGTGCCGAACATGCCGTGCAGTATCAGCAGCGGCTGCCCGTGGCCTATTTCCTTATAATGTAGTTTCATTTGTCAGGTATCAATTATCATTTAACAATTATCAGCTCACGGATATATGGCTAAGATTGATGGATACGCAAATCTCCAAATTTCCACATCCTCAAATCTCCAAATCTTCAAACCACCCGTATCAGCTTCTCCTCCTTACCCCGCTCTCTCAACACTCCGAAAGGCTGCAGGTGCAGGCCATGCTGCTCGAAAAGGGCGAGCACCTCGCTCCGCCCGGCGGGGTCAACGGCCACCAGCAGGCCGCCGCTGGTTTGCGGGTCGCAGAGCAGGTGTTTCTGGTCTGGGGTGAGGTCGGCTATTTTGTGGCCGTAGCTGTCGAAGTTGCGGTGCGTGCCGCCCGGTATGGCTTTCTGGGCCATATATGCCAGCGCCTCCGGCAGCACCGGCACTTTCTCAAAGTATATATCCGCTGTCAGGTTGCTGCCCTCGCACATTTCGGATAAGTGGCCCAGCAAACCGAAGCCGGTTACGTCTGTCATGGCTTTTACCTGTGGCAGCCGCCCCAGGTCAGCCCCGATTCTGTTCAGCTGCATCATCTGCTGCGGCGCCAGCTGCGCATGCTCCGGCTTCAGGATGCCTTTTTTCTGTGCGGTGGTCAGCATGCCCACACCCAAAGGCTTGGTGAGGTAGAGTTCGCAGCCGGCGGTGGCGGTGTCGTTCTGCTTCAGGTTGGGGATGTCTACCATGCCGGTCACGGCCAACCCAAAAATCGGTTCCGGGCTGTCGATGCTGTGGCCGCCCGCCAGCGGGATGCCCGCTTCGTGGCAAATGCTGCGGCTGCCCTCAATCACGCGTTTCGCCACCTCGGGAGCCAGCTTATCAATCGGCCAGCCCAGCACGGCAATCGCCATCATCGGGGTGCCGCCCATGGCGTATACATCCGAAATGGCGTTGGCAGAGGCGATGCGGCCGAAGTCGTAGGCGTCGTCCACGATGGGCATGAAAAAGTCGGTGGTGCTGATGGCGGCGCGGCCGTGGCCGATGTCATATACCGCGGCGTCGTCGCGGGAGCTGTTGCCGACCAGCAGGTTCTTGTTTTCGGGGTAAGTGATGTCCGTGTGGAGGATGGCGTCGAGCACTTTGGGTGCGATTTTGCAGCCGCAGCCAGCGCCGTGGCTGTACTGGGTAAGGCGTATGGGTTGTTCTGATGTTTCGTTCATGGGTCATATTAAATTTTGCTGCCGGGCAAACTGCAGTACCCGCTGTGCGTTTTCCGCCGGGTCCAGGCCGTTTAGCGGCAGTGGCAGCACCTGCTGCTTTTTGGCCAGTTCGTAAGTGTAGGCCTTGTCGTAATAGGTGAGGGCTACCTCCACCATTTTCTCCATATCCCCGGCTGCGATGGCTTCCAGTGCCTCCGTCGTTGCCAGACCGCCGAGGCGCTTCTTTATTCTCAGGATAGCGCTTTCCAGCAGGGCTTTGTCGGTACGGCAGTACTCTTCGGCCAGTTTCTGTACGCGCAGCTGCTTTGGCAGCTCCAGCACAATGGTAGGCGATGCCTGCATCCGGTCATACAGGGGCTTGGGCATGACGATGCGGCCAATGGTGATGCTCTCATCCTCCAGCCACAGCGGCGCGCTTTCCTCTAACCTCAACAGCTCCATGCCCAGCAGGTTTTCGAAATGCTCGGTGCTGGGCTGCGGCGGCATCCCGATGCTCCCGAACGCGGAGCCTTTGTGATTGGCGATTCCCTCTAAATCCACGGTTTGCTGGCCGAGCTGCCGCAGGTGGGGGAGCAAATCTGTCTTGCCGCTGCCGGTGAGGCCGCCAATCACGAGCAAGGGCCAGGGCTTCCGGAACTGCTCCTGCATCAGATGGCGGTAGGCTTTGTAGCCGCCCTGCAGCAGGTGTACGGTATAGCCGGAGAAGCTGAGCAGCCACGCCATGGCCCCGCTGCGCATGCCGCCGCGCCAGCAATGCACCAGCAACTCCTTGTCCTGCGCCAGTCTGCCCGCCTCCTTCACAAACCCGGACATCTTCGGGCCGAACAAATCCAGGCCAATTAACACCGCCGGGTCGTGGCCCTGCTGTTTGTAGGCGGTGCCGATGACGGCCCGCTGGTTATCATCAAAAATAGGGAAAGAATGCGCCTGCGGGATATGGCCCACCTCGTACTCTTTGGGCGCGCGCACGTCCAGCACCGGCAAAGTTGCCGCCTTCTGTATAAACTCCTCGATAGCTATCGTATTCACCATCGGCTATTTGAGCTGGCGCAGGTAGAGTTGTATCGTGTTCTCCAGCCCCAGGTACAAGGCATCACAAATCAGGGCGTGGCCGATGCTTACCTCATCCAGCCCCGGCAGGTTGTTTTTCAGGTACTTCAGGTTGTCGAGGTCCAGGTCGTGACCGGCGTTGATACCCAGGCCAAGCTCCTGCGCCTTTTGTGCGGCTTTTATATAGGGCGCGATAGCTTTTTGAGGACTGCTGTGATAGTTCTTCGCATAAGCCTCGGTATATAGCTCAATCCGGTCTGTCTCCACCAGCGCGGCGCCCTCCACCATGCCCTCATCGGGGTCCACGAAAATTGAGACGCGCGTGCCGTGCTCCTTCAGCTCCAGGATGGTCTGGGCCAGAAAGTCTTTGTGCCGGATGGTGTCCCAGCCGGCATTGGAGGTGATGGCGTCCGGCGCGTCCGGCACCAGCGTCACCTGCTCCGGCTTCACGTCCTTCACCAGCTTTATAAAATCCGGGGTGGGGTTGCCCTCGATGTTAAACTCGGTGGTGACGATTTCCTTCAGGTCATATACATCGCGGTAGCGGATATGGCGCTCGTCGGGCCGCGGGTGTACCGTGATGCCCTGCGCCCCGAACCGCTCGCAGTCTTTGGCGGCCTGCACCACATTTGGCCTGTCGCCGCCGCGGGCGTTCCGTAGCGTGGCTATTTTGTTTATATTTACACTCAGTTTGGTCATGGCTATATATAATTTGCGTGGCGAGGACGAAATCCTGCCTTTATATATGAATGACTAAAATTACATGAATTTTGTTTAAGATGCTTGTCCGTTGCTTCGGGCGCGGCAGCGTATATAAGATGGCCTGTGGCTTAAAGTGCAGGCCATCACCTCATATAACTCATCAATATAAAACTATGACCTTAAAAGAACGCATCGACGCTGACATTAAACAAGCCATGCTGGCAAAAGAAAAAGGCCGCCTGCAGGCACTCAGGAGCATAAAGTCGCAGATACTGCTGGCCGAAACCGAGAAAGGCGGCATGGAGGGCATCTCCACGGACACAGAGATGAAGCTGCTGACCAAGGCCGCCAAGCAGCGCCGCGACTCCGCCGCACTGTACGCCGGGCAGGGCCGCACCGACCTGGAGGAAGTGGAACTGGCCGAGCTGGCCGTGATAGAGGAGTACCTGCCGAAGCAACTGGACGAGGGCGACCTGCGCGCGCGCCTGCTGGAGATTATCCAGCGTGTGGGTGCCACCGGCCCCTCCGACATAGGCAAAGTGATGGGCGTGGCCTCTAAAGAACTCGCTGGCCAGGCCGACGGAAGAGCTATTTCCACCACGGCAGGCCTCCTGCTCAACAACACCGATTTTTAAAACATGCCCCGCAGGCCGTTGCTCCGGAAACGGCAATGGCCTGTGGGCCCCATAACCCCGCTAAGATTCAGCGAAAAGGATTGCAAGTAAAAGCAAGACTTTCCATATTTGCTCCTGCCACGCAGGCTGCAAATCCTGCGTCATGTGCCTCGCCCTTTTTGTCTTGTGTAGTAAATGAGTACGTTTGATTTCTTCCTGGCAATCCCGATTGCCTATGGCGCTTTTCAGGGCTTCCGGAAAGGCCTGCTGCTGGAACTGGTGTCGTTGGTGGCGCTGGTGCTGGCTATTTTAGGCGGCCTGAAGCTGCTGGACACGGCCCTGCCGATGATGGAGGGCGTGGTGGGCGATGCGCACGGGCTGCTGCCTTACGTTACGTTTCTGATCGTGTTCGTGGCCATCATTCTGCTGATTCACCTCGGCGGGCTGCTGCTGAAAAAAGTTATCGACTTTACGCCATTCGGGTTCTTTGATAATTTCCTGGGAGCCGTGCTGGGTGCCCTGAAGTGGTGCGTGGCGCTGAGCCTGCTGCTGTATGTGTCGGATATGGCCGGTATCAGCGTGTCGGCGGAGACAGCCACCGCCTCAGTGGTGTACCCGGTGGTGCTCAAAACGACGCCCTACGCCCTCGACATCCTGAGCTACGTGCTCCCGTTCGTCAAAGCCCTCATCACCTCCCTGAAGCATCAATTTTAAAGTTAGAGAGTGCGGGAGTTAGAAAGTTAAAGAGTTAGGAAATTGTAGGCGGTAGCTATATATGGTATACATAGTGTCGGGCATATAGGGGACAATTTCAGTAAAGCTGAGAACTACCTAACTTTGGCAGCTTCCTCATACTTACACTCCAACTTTCTAACTTTTCCCATGCTGCTCCTGCTCGACAACTTCGACTCTTTCACCTACAATCTGGTGGATTACTTCGGGCAACTGGGGGTGGAGGCGCAGGTGGTGCGGAACAATGTGCCGCTGCAGGAGATACAGCTGTTGCCTGTAGAGGCCATTGTGCTCTCGCCGGGGCCCGGCACGCCGCAGGCGGCGGGCTCTTTGCCGGACGTTATCCGCCATTACCATACGCGGGTGCCGATGCTGGGCATATGCCTGGGGCACCAGGCGCTGGGCGAGTTCTTCGGGGCCACCCTGAAAAAAGGCATCCGGCCGATGCATGGGAAGATATCCGAGATTATATGCGAGCCGGACCCAATCTTCCGAGGGTTGCCACAAAAAATGCCGGTGGTGCGTTACCACTCGTTGGTGCTGCGCCACACGCCGGAAACTATTCTGCCGCTGGCGCACACGCAGGAAGGCGAGCTGATGGCGTTCCGGCACAAGGCGCTGCCGCTGTATGCGCTGCAGTTCCATCCGGAGGCCGCCCTGACGACATACGGTTTGCACTTGCTCCAAAATTGGCTTACTATTGCTAATATTGCACCGTAAATTGACCGTATACCTCAAGAATACGTTTCTTAAGATAAGTTTGACGCTACATGGATTTACAAATCAGGCAAGATCGGGATTTCCAGTACATAGACGAAGGGGCAGGTGAAGTGCTGCTGCTGCTGCACGGGCTGTTCGGGGCGCTGAGCAACTGGAACGGGGTGGTAGAGCACTTTTCGAAAGACTACCGCGTGGTTATACCGCTCATGCCCATATATGAGATGGCGCTGCACAAGGCCGGGGTGCCGGGGCTGGTGTCGTTTGTGGAGGACTTTGTGAAATTGAAAAAGCTGAAAGACCTGACCCTGCTGGGCAACTCGCTGGGGGGGCACGTGGCGCTGGTATATGCCCTGAAGAACGCGGACATGGTGCAGCGCCTGGTGCTCACGGGCAGCTCCGGCCTGTTCGAGGACTCGATGGGCGGCTCGTTTCCGAAGCGCGGCAACTACCAGTATGTGGAGGAGCGCGTCGGGTATACCTTCTATGACCCCAGAACGGCCACCAAGGAGCTGGTGGACGAGGTTTTCTCCATCACCAACAGCAATGCCAAATGCCTGCGGATCATCGCCATCGCCAAATCGGCGCAGCGCCACAACATGGCCAAGGACATCACAAACATAAAGGTGCCGACGTTGTTGATATGGGGACTGAACGATACCATCACGCCGCCGCTTGTGGCTCACGAGTTTAACAGGCTTATACAGAATTCTGAGTTATATTTCATCGATAAGTGCGGGCATGCGCCCATGATGGAACATCCGGAGAAGTTTAACAGTATTTTAGAGAGGTTTTTAGCCAAGACACCCATAACCGCGCCAGCTACATGATTGCAGAAGAACTCATCAACCAAATGATTCCGCCGCTGAAGCTCTACGACACCGTGGAAAAGGCGCTGCGCTGGATGGATGAGTTCCGCGTAAACGAGCTTCCCGTGGTAAGCAACCGCCGGTATATGGGGCTGGCCACCGAGCAGCACCTGATAGAGCTGACCGACCGCAGCCAGGCTTTGAGAGATCTGGAACTGGAGCACCAGGACGTACATGTGATGCAGCGCCAGCACTTTTACGAGGTGATGGAGGCGGCCATCAAAAACAAGATACAGGTGGTGCCTGTGCTGGACGAGGAGCAGGAGTATATGGGCATCATCACCATCAACGACACCATCGCGGCCTTCGGACAGATGTCGGCGCTGCAGGGGCAGGGCAGCATTTTGGTGTTATCGATGCCCGAGCGGGACTACTCGCTGAGCCAGATAAGCCGCCTGATTGAGGAGGAAAACGTGAAAATCCTGAGCGCCTACGTGTCGCCGGATGAGATGGACCCCTATAAAATCAAGCTCACGCTGAAGCTAAACACTACGGACCCCTCCCGTATTATCTCCACCTTAGAGCGTTTTGAGTACCGCATCACCGCCCAGTTTAACGACGGCAACGGCAGCGAGGTGGGCCGCGACCGGCTGGACATGCTCCTGAAGTACCTTGATATATAAGCCTGCGCGGTGATGCAACTGCGGAGTCTTCTTGTCTTTCTTTTGTTCACGATTACTGCCAGCATACAGGCACGGCCCTGCGAGCAACCCCAGGTAGTGATTGCCGGTATCTCCTTTACGGGCAACGAAATCACAAAAGAGCAGGTGATGCGGCAGGATTTCACGTTTGCCGTCGGCGACACCGTGAACGCTGAGGAACTGGAGCCGCTGCTGGAGGAAAACCGCAGCCGCCTGTTTAACCTGCGGCTCTTTCACCACGTAACGTATGCTTACACCTGCTCCGGCGGTTTGGTGCAGGTGCGGTACGAGGTGCAGGAGCGCTTTTATATATACCCCGTCCTGATTTTTGATTTTGCCGACCGCAACTTTAACGCCTGGCTGGAGAAAAGGGACTGGAGCCGCATAGACTATGGACTGAGCCTGGTGCGCCGCAACTTCCGGGGGCGCAACGAGGAGGTGCGGGTGCGGGTGCAGCAGGGCTTCAACAAGCGGCTGGAGTTTTCGTACCGGATTCCCTATATAAGCCGGGCGCAGAACTTGGGCGCTGAGATAGGGATAGCCGACTACCGCAGCCGCACTGTCAATTACACGAACCTGGACAACAGGCAGTACTTTCATGAGCAGGAGGAAGGGCGAATTATCCGGCGCACCGCTTTTTCTGCGGGCCTCATACACCGGCAGAGCGTGCAGCGGCAGGAGGGCTTCCGGCTGTCGTACCACCACGAGCGCGTCTCCGACACAGTTACGATCCTGAACTCCGCCTATTATAACACAGCCTTGCATGAGCGCCGCTTCGTGCGGACGGAAGTACACAAAGCCATTAATCTACGGGATTATTTTGCGTATCCGCTTTCGGGGAGTTATTTTGAGATTGGGGCCGCGCATACCTTCTTTCTGCAGCAGACAGGCACAGGCTTTACCACGCTGCGGGCCAAGTACGTAAACTACCAAAGGCTGTCGGAAAAGTATTCCTATATGATAGGCGGGGAGGCGCAACTGCGGCTGGCGCGGGAGCATGCTTTCGCCGACAACCTCGCGCTTGGTTTCCGGTCCCTGGTGCGGGGCTACGAGCTGTATGTGGTGGGCGGCCAGCATTACGGGCTCTTTAAGCAGGGGCTAACGCGGCGGGTACTGGACATTGAGGGTATAAAACTGAAATTTATCCGGAACCCAAAGTTTAATAGCATACCTTTGTCGGTGTACCTCAACGCTTTCACGGATGCGGGGTACGTGGTTGACAACGAATTCGGGAAGAATAATCCGCTGACGAACAGGCTGCTGGCGGGAGGGGGGCTGGGGCTGCATGCCGTCACGTTTTACGACATCGTGCTTCGCTTGGAGTACACGCTCAACAAAGAAGGCGACAGGGGTTTCTACTTTAGCAGCAGTTTTCCTTTTTAAGACAAGCACTATGAGAATAGCCATACTCGGGAAACCTTTCAGCGATACTATCGCACCGTTCGTCCAGATGCTCTTTGATGAGTTGCAGCGGCGCAGGGCGGAGCTTTTCCTGGTAGAGCAGTTTCAGTTGTTTCTCAAAAACACCATCAACCTGCCCACGGGCATCCAGACCTTTGGCCGGGGCGACAGGCTGCAGGATGTGGACGTGGTGCTGAGCATCGGCGGCGATGGCACCCTGCTCGACACGGTAACCTATGTGGGGAAACTGCAGATTCCCATACTCGGCATAAACACCGGAAGGCTCGGTTTCCTGGCCACCATTCCCTATGAAAGTATTCTGGTGGCCATCGATGCCTTGTACAAGGGCCATTACGCGCTGGACGACCGGGCTCTGATACGCGTAGACTCCGATCAGGAGGTCTTTGGGGACATTAACTTCGGATTAAATGAGTTTAGCGTATTAAAGCGTGACACCTCGGCCATGATAGTGGTACACACGTATATAGACGGGGAATACCTGAACTCCTACTGGGCTGATGGACTGGTGGTGGCAACGCCGACAGGGTCTACCGGTTACTCGCTTAGCTGCGGAGGGCCTCTGGTGCTGCCTCAGACCAATAACTTCGTTATTTCACCCGTATGCCCGCATAACCTGAACGTCAGACCCATGATTGTGTCAGATAGGAGCGTGATCTCTTTTGAGGTGGAGGGCCGCAGCAGTGGCTACCTCGCCTCCCTTGATTCGCGCTCTACCGCCGTGGACATGCATGTGCAGCTGGCCGTGCGCCGGGAGAATTTCGCGGCCCGCCTCGTGAAGCTCCATCACGTGAATTTTCTGTCTACCCTGCGCAGCAAGCTCAATTGGGGCCTCGACAAGCGGAACGACGTTTTGAAATAATATTAAATATTTGCAATATCATTTCCGGAATTCGCTTTTATCGCTATTTTTGTCTTAACTTAAGTTGGGGAGGCTGTTGCCCATTAAAGCGCCATATATCAGATATATTTTCGTTATGAAAAGATTGTGTACCCTTGCCCTGTTGCTCCTCTTTACCATAACGCTTGCTGCTACTGTTGCCGACGCGCAACGCTTTACGCAGCGTAAGCGGTATGGCTCATTGGGGCTTTCTCTTGGCGCCTCCAACTACTTCGGCGACATTGTGCCGGAACCTGACTTCACGAGTTTCCGTTTCAAGTCTACCCGGCCCAACGTTGGCGTCAGCTACACGCACCGCTACTTTCCGCGCGTGTCGGGGAGAGTGGCATTAAACTGGATGCGCATCATGGGAGACGACAGGCTGAGCGCCTCCGTAGATGAAGGAGAGAACGCCGGGCGCTTCAAGAGAAACCTTTCGTTCCGGAACGACATAAAAGAGCTGAGCGCTGTCGCCATTGTGGATCTCTTCGAGAACCGCAACAACTACCGCCGCCGCCCTGACTTCGTGCCTTACGGCTTTTTGGGTGTGGCTGTGCTGCATCATAACCCAAAGGCGTATTATGAGAACGGCTCCCGGCAGGGCGCAACACCAAATGATATTCCGACCGGGTGGTATGAGTTGCAACCCTTAGGCACCGAAGGGCAGTATGCAGACGGCGACTATCCGGAGCCGTATAAGCGCGTGCAGATATCTGTGCCGTTTGGCCTGGGCGTTCGTTACAAGATTGACAGGTTCTGGGACTTGAACATAGAGATTGGCTGGAGAAAAACATTCACAGATTATTTAGATGACGCCAGTGCTGGCTTTGCCCGTAAATCTGATATTCTGAGCGGGAGCGGAGAGAACCCGACAGCGGCGGCTATTCTCTCGGACAGGAGTGCCGAAACAGGATTCGCTACTACACCGGACCCCAGTGGCAGCCCATATGATGTTGTGCCATACTATGGCTCTCCCATCAACCCGAAAAGAGGCAACAATTCAGACGATGACTGGTATATAACCACAGGTATAACCCTAAACTATATTTTGACGCCGCGCGTTAGAACTCCGAAGTTCAGATAATAGAACGGGGGAGTGCTGCGTTGTTCAGTTGAACTCCGTTTGAATCTACATGGCATTAATTAAATTCAGAGATTCACTCCTTATTTGTCTTGCTATACAAATAGGGAGTGTTTTTTTTAGCTGCAATCTGTTCGCACAGCGTCTTGAGCCTATCTCCACGTCAGAAATTGGCATCGGCATAGGAGGCGCGAATTACAAGGGCGAAATCTCTCCCAACTACCGGTTTCTGAACAACCAGCCGGCGCTTACCGTGTTCTACCGGCGCAATATGTCCGATGCTATCTCACTCCGTGGCGGCCTGATGGGCAGCCACCGCATTTTCGAGAACAACACCTTCAGCGATTCGGTTTACGAGGATGAGCGCCCCTTTCATGCTTTCAGGGAGGGCGAAACCTATCTCAGCATGTTAGAGGTGTCGGCGGTGATGGAATACAACTTCCTCGATTTTTACGACATGCGGCAAAAGCCCAGGCTATCGCCCTCTGTTTTTATTGGCGTGGCGGGTGTGGCATATAACGTGAAACTGGAGCTACATAAGCGCCTACTGCCCGGCGCAAACGGAGACCGCATCAAACCGTTCGAGACTAAGTTGGCAGTGGTGGTGCCTTTTGGCGTGGGGGTGAAGTACGCCCTGAGCAGGCACTGGAACCTCGGTGCAGAATTCGGCGCCCGCAAAATGATCACCGACAAACTCGATAACCTGTCGGGGGAAGATCCGGTGTACCTGGCAAACCCGCATGACAATGACTGGTATTTCTACAACGGTATCAGCATTTCTTACACCTTCTACCGCATCAACTGCCCTCCGGTTTACAAGAAAACGCCCGGCCTTTTAGATTAAGTTGCAATGTTTCACAAATTTGTGATGCTTTTTGTAACTTGCGGGGAAATTGTGTTTTAATGAATCTTCGGGAGAACGTAAACTTAGGCAATTTGCCAAGGCATATAGCCGTTATCATGGACGGTAACGGGCGTTGGGCGAAGCAACGGGGCGGGCTCCGGATATTTGGCCATCAGAACGCTGTGAAGGCGGTGCGCGACACCGTGGAGGCAGCGGCGGAACTCGGTGTCGAATACCTGACCCTGTACGCTTTCTCCACAGAGAACTGGTCGCGGCCAATGGAGGAGGTGTCGGCCCTGATGACACTGCTGGTGTCCACCATCCGCAAAGAAACCGCCACCCTCAACAAGAACAACATTCGGCTGCAGACCATCGGCGACACAGCCAGCTTGCCAAAGGCTTGCCAGCGGGAGTTGCTGGAGGCCATGGACCTTACCAAACAGAACTCCCGCATGACGCTCGTGCTGGCGTTGAGCTACAGTGGCCGCTGGGATATAACGCAGGCGATGCGCCAGGTGGCCCTGCAGGTAGAGCAGGGAAACTTGCAGGCCGATGATATAAGCGAGGCGACAATAGCGGCGCACCTGTCCACGGCAGGCATTCCGGACCCAGAGTTGCTCATCCGCACCAGCGGCGAACAGCGCATCAGCAACTTTCTGTTGTGGCAGCTAGCTTATACTGAGCTTTACATTACGGAGTTGCTGTGGCCCGATTTCAGGAAAGAGCAGCTCTACGAGGCAATCATCTCCTTCCAGCGCCGCGAGAGGCGCTTTGGCAAGACAAGCGAACAAATAATTAAGTGATAAAAACACTAATGACAAGATGTATCTGGGTGCTCGTGCTGCTGCTTCTGACGGCAGGCGCGGCCTCTTCTCAAGTGCTGAACAATCCTGCTCAGAATTCTCCGATAGATTATGCCCAGCCAAAGCAGTACCGCATTGGCGGCATTGCCGTCAGCGGCGCGAAGTTTCTGGAGCCTGTGGCGCTTATCTCCGTTATAGGCCTCAAAGAGGGGGACGAAATTACAGTGCCCGGTGAGGACATCAGCCGTGCCATCCAGAAGCTGTGGCAACAGGGCATCCTGGGTGATGTGGAGGTGCTTGCCCGCACGGAGGGAGACCTGATTTTCCTTACTTTCGAGCTGAAGGAGCGCCCCCGCCTGGCCGATTACCGGTTTTCGGGCATCAACAAGACGCAGGCCGATGCCCTGCGCGAGAAGGTGCCGCTGCAGCGCGGCCGCATCGTGACCGATGCTGTCCTCAACAGCACGCGCAACGTTATCCGTGATTATTACCTCGAGAAAAGCTTCCTGAACGCCAAGATAAACATTACGCAGCGCCCGGACTCCACGCTTCCGAACAGCGTGATGCTGAACATTAACGTGGACAAAGGCGACAAGGTAAAGATTGCTGATATTGAGTTTGTCGGTAACGAGGCATTCCCGGATAAGAAACTCCGGAAACAACTCAAGAAAACCAAGGAGAAGAAGTGGTATAAGATTTTCACCTCCTCTAAATACAACCAGACGCAGTACGAGACGGACAAGCAAAGCCTGCTCGACTTTTATAACTCAGAAGGCTACCGCGACGCCACCATTGTGTCCGACTCCGTTTACCGCATCAGCGACGACAGGCTCGGCATCCGCATTGTGCTGGACGAGGGCAAGCGCTACTATTTCCGCAACATCACCTGGGAGGGCAACTACCTGTACGAGGACGAGTACCTGGCCAGGGTGCTGGGCATAGAGAAGGGGGACGTATATAACCAGCAGGAACTGGAGAAGCGCATTACCTACAACCCGACAGGCGGCATAGACGTGTCTGCTTTGTACCAGAACGACGGCTACCTGTTCTCAGATATCAATCCGGTAGAGGTGCGGGTAGAGGGCGACTCGATAGACCTGGAGATGCGTGTGACGGAAGGGCCGCAGGCAACCATCAACAAAATCACCATCACGGGCAACGACAAAACCAGCGACCATGTGATTCTTCGGGAGATACGCACGCTGCCCGGCCAGAAATACAGCCGCGACGACCTGATCAGAACCAGGAACGAATTGGCTGCGCTGGGTTATTTTGACCCGGAAACGATTGGCCTTAACCCGATCCCAAACCCAGAAGAAGGTACGGTGGATATAAATTACAGCGTGGTGGAGCGCCCGAACGACCAGATCAGTCTGTCTGGCGGTTGGGGCGGTATATTGGGACCTGTGGGCACGGTGGGCCTGACGCTGAACAACTTCTCTACCCGCAAGGCGCTTGACCTGGACGAGTGGCGGCCGGTGCCGACAGGCGACGGGCAGCGCCTGGCCCTGAACATACAGGCCAACGGCAGGCTGTACCAGTCATACTCGCTTTCGTTCACGGAGCCGTGGCTGGGTGGCCGCAAGCCAAACTCCCTGACCGTTAGCTTATTCAAAACCATCCGAAGGTTCTCGCTTAGGGAGGATGACGAGAATGCAGCCAGTCTAAATGTAGACGGAGCATCTGTGAGCCTGGGCAGGAGGCTGAACTGGCCGGACAACTTCTTCTATATGAATCACTCACTGTCCTACAACCGCTATAACGTAAATGAGTACCCGATTGCCCCAGGCTATGAGGACGGAATATCGAACAGTATCTCCTTCACTAACACGCTGGGCCGCTCCAGTGTAGATAACCCAACTTTCCCGAGAAGAGGATCTTCTTTTACACTGAGCCTGAACCTGACGCCGCCTTACTCCCTGCTGTCAGACCGCAAAGACAAGTTTGAGTACATTGAATTTAACAAATGGATGTTCGATGCCTCGTACTTCATAAATCTGGCAGGGAATTTGGTGTTGAACACCCGGGCGCATTTCGGCTTCCTGGGAACCTACAGCAACGAAAGCTCTGTTGGCCCATTTGAACGCTTTAAATTGGGAGGCACCGGCTTAGGAGGCGGCAATTTCTTTGTCGGCACGGAGTATATAGGCCTGCGCGGTTACGAGGAAGGCGACGTGGTGAACTCTACCGAAACCTATTTAGGCCAGGCGGGCGGTATTGCCTACAACAAATTTGTGCTGGAGGCCCGGCAGCTGATTTCGCCTAACCCGGCTGCCATGATATATGGTCTGGCCTTCCTGGAGGCAGGTAACAACTTTGGTTCTCTTGATCAATACAACCCGTTCAAACTGTACCGCTCTGCGGGTGTCGGGGCCAGGATTTTCATGTCTGCGTTTGGTCTGCTTGGGTTTGACTATGCCTGGAGGCTGGACACTTTGCCTGGCGGGCTGGACGACAAGCGCGGCATGTTCCACTTCGTGATCGGGCAGCAGATACGTTAACGGGAAGGAATTTGTATGAGGAAGTTTTTGTTCATCTTTGTAGCAGCCTTTTTAGTGGCATCTGTTTCGCATGCTCAGAAGATTGGCTATATTGACTCAAATTTTATCCTGAGCAAGATGCCAGCCTACAACCAGGTGCAGCAGGAGATGGATAAATACGCCACGGCCTGGCAAAAGGAGATCGAGCTGCTGCAGCAGGAATCGGACAAACTGAAGCAGGACTACAGGGCCGAGGAGGTGCTGCTGACAGAGCAGATGAAGAAGAAGCGGCAGGCCGAGATAACCAAAAAGGACGCTGAGCTGCGCGATTACCAGCAGAAGGTGTTTGGCTACGAAGGCATGATGTTTAAGCGCCGGCAAGAGCTGATGCGCCCCATCCAGGACGAAGTTTTCGAAGCCATAGAGAAAGTGTCCAAAGAGAAAGGCGTCCAGATGATGTTCGACAAGTCCGGTGACCTGGTGCTTATCTATACCAACCCGGTACACGATTACACGGAATATGTGCTGGAGGCGCTGGGGCTTGCTTCGGAGCGCCAGAACCAACAGGGGCAAACGCCAGCCGACAGTGCAGTGGATGATCCGGGGAACCTGCCGGATGTGGGAGCAGAAGAAGAGCAGCAGAATCAGCCTGTGCCGCAGCCTGCAAGCGGAAACGAGAAGAAGTCTAACAACTAAAACTAACATATTATTAATCAACCAACCGATGATGAACAAGATTAAAACCTTAGTAGTAGCGTTCTTACTGATCAGCTTTGCGTCCTTCGCACAGAGCAACGACCAGCCGCTGAAGATTGGTTATACTAACGTGGAGTACATCCTGCTGCAAATGCCCGAGAGCAAGCAGATTGAGTCTGAGCTGAAGACGCACAGCACACAGCTCGAGAACCAGCTGAAGGCAAAGTACGCGGAGTACGAGACCAAACTGCAGGCTTATGAAAAAGGAGCTGCCACTATGGATAAGGTAGTGCGCGACGACAAGGAGAAAGAGTTGATGAACATGAACAGCTCTATCCAGGAGTTCCAGCGCAGCGCCCAGACATCGCTGCAGCAGAAAGAGAAGTCGCTGGTGGACCCGGTAATCGCTAAAATCGACAAGGCCATCAAGGAGGTGCGCGTAGAGAACGGCTATACCTACATCATCAGCAACCAGGCGCTGCTTGCCGGCCCTGAGGATGGCGACATCTCTCCGCTGGTGCTGAAGAAACTGGGAGTAGACCCTGCAAAAGCACAGGCGACTCCTGAGCCAGCCGCCTCAAAGCCAGCCGCTACAACTACTCCTGCCAAGTCTAACACCAAGAAGAAGAACTAATAACAGCTTCTTTCATATATCTCAAGGGAAAGCCGGTGTGTATACTTCGGCTTTCTTTTTTGTACCCATATATAGCTCTCTGCTTTGGCGTATTATATAGACACGGAAGAAAACACAGAAGATTCCGACGAATTGTATGAGCACCACCGCATTGTGGTGGATAAGGGACAGGCGCTGCTGCGCCTGGATAAGTTTTTGATGGACCGGCTGCCAAACGTGACGCGCAACAAGCTGCAATGCGCCATCCGATCGGAGTCGGTGCAGGTGAACCAGAAGCCTGTGAAGGTGAGCTATAAGGTGAAGCCCCAGGACGTAATTACGATAACGTTGGCAGAACCGCCGCGCGACACGGACGTGGTGCCGCAAGACATCCCGCTGGACATCATATATGAGGATGAGGAACTGCTGCTGGTGAACAAGGAGGCGGGCATGGTGGTACACCCAGCTTACAACAATTGGACCGGCACGCTGGTGAACGCGCTCACTTACTATCTCCGGAACCTGCCTACCAGCCGCAATGGGGAGGGCAGGCCGGGCCTGGTACACCGCATCGACAAAGACACGTCGGGGCTGCTGGTCATCGCCAAGACGGACTATAGCATGGCTTACCTGGCGAAGCAGTTTTTTGACCACACCATTGAGCGCACCTACTATGCCTTGGTATGGGGTGTGCCGAAGCAGGAGGAGGGCACCATCGTGGGCCATATAGGGCGCAGCGTGAAAGACAGGAAAGTGATGGCTGTTTACTCTGATGGATCATATGGCAAGTATGCCGTTACGCATTACAGGGTGCTGCGCAGGTTTAAGTACGTGTCGCTGGTGCAGTGCAACCTGGAGACGGGCCGGACGCACCAGATACGTGCGCATATGAAGCACATCGGGCACCCGCTGTTCTCGGACGCTACGTACGGCGGCGACAAAATTCTGAGTGGTTCCCCGACTGGCACTTACAAAGCCTTTGTCGAGAATGCCCTTAAACTGATGCCAAGGCAGGCACTCCATGCCAAGTCGCTTGGATTCAAACACCCCGCCACCAGACAGCATATTCAGTTTGACTCGGAGTTGCCGGAGGACTTTGCCGCTGTACTGGCGAAATGGGAGCTATATGAAGGGCAGTAGCCTTTTATGGTGGAGCAATAGCGTATTCTGTTCTTTCTGCTGTGTATAAATAGACAGGAAGAGCATCTATAAGATTAGCCCTCGTGGGCATACTGCCTCGAAGAGGCCTATATGGCGAAGGTTGTCTTCTGATTTTTGAGATTGGTTTTGTGCCTCAGCATAACTTTGACTGGCAAACACTTCAATTTTCCCAAAATCAGTTTTATATATCATAGGGTAAAGAATCTTTCCCTCAGCAGCAGCCCGAAGCATTTGTGGGCCACTAGTTGTTCGCCTGGCCAAGCGAAGAGGATTAAGAACGAAAAAGCCTGCCCCATGAAGGGCAGGCTTTTTTTATGGTGTTCACAGCTGTTTATTTCTTCTTCGCTGTTTTGTTGATCTCATTCAGAGCTGCGGTGGCCTGAGGATTAGCAGGGTCAAGGTTCTTCACTTCCTGCCAGTACTTCACGGCATTGTCCCTTTCTCCTTTCAGGTAGTAGTAGTAGCCGAGGTAAGAGTTAGCCTCAATCAGGTCCTGCTTATACTTTTCCTTATCCTCACCCACTACCTTAATGAACTCCTCGTAGTGTGGCTTAGCCAGTCCCTCTGTGGTTTCAGGGTCCTGGTTTGCCTGAGCGCGTGCTCTCCAGAGATAGCCATATGGGTAAGTCGGGTTTGCCTCGGTTACATTGGCGTATGTCTCGTCAGCCTTTTTGAAGAACTCATTGGCTGCCTGAGCGTCGCCTGCCGCCGCTTTCTCCTCACCGGCCATCATATAGATGTTACCCATATAGTAGTAGTCAGCGTTGGTTGGCTCCACATTCTCACGCTTGCGCTCATACACCGCAATGGCCTTGTCGTACTGCTGGTCCTGTGCGTATGCGTTGGCCAGTTCAGCATATAGCTCCACATTTTCCGGGTGCATCTGCAAGGCCTTCTCCAGGTTCTCGATGGCTTTGGCTGGCTGATTGTTCTTCATCAGTATGCGGCCATAGTATTCGTAGTCCTCAGCAATCAGCTTGCTTGGGTCTACTTTCTGCATATATGACTCCATAGCCTGCATCGCCTTGTCCGGCTGGCCTAACTCCAGGTAGGAGTAAGCCCTCAGACGGTTCATCACCGTGTTGTCGGGCTCTTTCTGCAGCACTTCCTCTGCCACTTGCAGGGTCTTGTCGTAGTTCTTGGTCAGGAACAGGAAGGATGCGTACTTCGCCTTGGTTTCAGGGGTGTCTTCCGCCATATCCACAAACTTCTGGAACGTAGACAATGCCTTGTCATACTGGCCGGCAAAGTAATAGAGTTCGCCAAGGTCGCTGTAGGCAGGGGCGAAGTTAGGGTCAATCTCTATCGCTTTGTTGAAAGCCTGCTCTGCTTCGTTGTAGTTACGCGAGCTGGTATATAGCTGGCCTCTCTTGTAGTAGGCAAGCGGGTTCTGGTCGTTTAGCTGGATGGCCCTGTCGTAGCTCGACATGGCCTCGCCGCCTTTCTTCAGCTTCAGGTAAGCATCGCCCAGAATGATGTTGGCCAGGGCGTTTTTGTTATCCCGCTCCAGCGACTGCTTCAGGTAATCAACTCCTTTGTTTATCTGTGCCTCTGTGGCGTTAGGTGCGCTCACATAAGCCTCGCCTATCATAGCAAGCACAAACGGGTCTTTTTTACCCCTGCCGTTCAGGGCCTCGCTAAAGTTCTGCTCTGCTTTGGCGTTGTCGCCCTGCATCAGGGCAAGTTTTCCGAGCCCGACATAGTTGATATAGGAGCGCTTATTCTGAGCTATCCCCTGGTTAAAGTAGTAAGCGGCTGAGTCGGGTTTGTCCGTGCGCAGGTAAATATCGCCTAAAGCGAAGTAAGCGTTGTCAGCGTCCTTGCTGCCAAGCTGCCCCTTGTAGATGGATTTAGCTTCCTCGTAACGCTCCAGGTCTACTGCTCTTCTGCCAGCGTCTCCTCCTGTTTGAGCGAAAGCTGCTGTGGCAGGGAAGGCAGCCGCCATAAGGGCAATATACTTCCATTTATTTGTCATCAGTATTTACGTTTAGTTGTTTAAATTTAGTTTCTAAGCGCCCTGCGCCTGCTCTTAATTACCCAAGCCGATAACCCGCACCGGCATTGTGGCAGGCACCAGGCCTGACTTCAGGAAGATGCGCTGTCCCTGATCTCCTCCAATAAAGGAGGCAAATCCTGTGCCAAGTCCCGCGCGGCCCTCTGTGCTGATAACATACAGGAAGCGGCGCAGCGGGTAAACACCCTGGGCGATATAGGCCTGATACGGTTGGTAAAAGCTTTCTGTCGTTTGCGGGTTTGATTCCTGGCTGATGCCTAGCACGTTTATCTTGTTCAGGAAGCTTATGGCCGTGGAATCATCAAGGTCGCTGATCCAGTTAACACCAATTACGCCCATTGCGTTCTCATTCTCAGCTACATAGTCTATAAGTGCCTTGTGCGAGTTGGCTGCAAATGTGTTTTCAGGAAGCTTCTGGTTTGCTGTCAGAGAATCTCGTACGTAACGCGCGGTGCTTGAGTTGTTGTTATCGAACACTATTGTGATATCTCCCAGGCCAGAGTTTTCGTCCAGCCCTTTCCAACTGGTGATTTCCCCGTTGAAGATGCCCCGCACCTCCTCCATTGTCAGCAGCGTGTCCGGGTTATTGGGGTTCGTGATGAGCGCCACCGCATCTATGGCTATTTTTGTGGTGCGCGGGATGAGCTTCTTCTGTTTGAACGATGCCTCCTCAGCGGGAGTCAGTTCGCGCGACAGGATAATCACCCGGGTGCTGTCGTTCAGGAAATCTTTCAGCACCTCGCCTTCTGATTTATAATCAGCCTCTATATCGGCTCTGTCATATATGGATTCAAACGTGTCCACCATCGACGCCATAATAGGCTGGAACGATTCGTCGATGCTGATGTTTGTGCTGCCCGAGGTAGGGGTGCTCAGTGGCGTTTCCGTATTATTGCAGGCAATTATCCCCATGAGTCCTGCGGCCAGGGCTATCCTGCTGAGTTTATTCTTCATAGTTGTTACTCTCCTCTCTGTTGCGTTTGTTTCGCTGGTAGGCTCTTATAAACCGTACCACGCCATATAATACCAGAACTCCTCCAATGGCATAACGCATCTCACTGCTGATGCTGAGCCGGAGCTTGTCCGCCGCAAACATAATAAAAATACCCAGCGCCACATATACCAGGGTCATGGTCAGCGTGAAGATACGCGCGACTTTTCGGAAAAGGCTAAGTGAATCAGGTTCTTCTCTCTTTGGTCTGAGCATTATTAGATGGCTACGGGAGTTTCTATTCATTAACTCTTAAAAATAAGCCAATTGAATATAAAAAGAAAGCAGAAGCTAACAAAACTGGTTTGCCGCCCCTGCCTTCGCATCTGCTTCTATGGTTTACTTCAGGCTAAACCTGATGGGTATGGTATAGCGCACCGGTACCGCCCTGCCGTTCTGCCTGCCGGGCTGCCATGCAGGCATGTTGTTGATGACACGCAAAGCCTCTTCGTCTGTGCCATATCCCAGGCCTTTTACTACCTGAGCTTTGGTGATGGCCCCATCTGGTGCTACTACGAAGGTAACAACTACGGTTCCCTCTATACCTGCCCGCTGTGCCGCCTGTGGGTAGCGCATATTTTGGCCCAGGTATCTGAACAGGGCGTCGTCGCCGCCGGTAAACTCGGGCATCACCTCTGCATGGATGAACTCGGTGGGTGCTGCCGGATCACCGGTCCCAGTACCCAATCCTGGAGCAGGGGCTTCGTCTGGCCCAACTGAGGGGAATTCGGGTATTTCTCCGTCTAATGCGTTCCGGCCTATATGCACCTTGCTCAGTTCGCTCTGGTCCGGCATTGTCTTAGTTGCTGCTTTGGTGTTTTCCTTCACCACTTTCGGCTTTACGAACTCCTCTGTCTTTTCCTGCTTCACTGGCTCTACTGCGGGGGCTGCTTCCGCTTTCACCTCATCCGGTAATTTAGGGAGGTTCGGAATTTCAATCACAATAGGGCCTGTGATGTCCAGCACCGGCTATACATATTTCTTCTGCTCTGCAAAAAAGACACTCTTTACTAATGGGCCGACGAGCGCTCCAGAAAAAAGAGCTGTTGCTAAAATGGCGGCAAGCGTCATATGCCTGCTGTAGTTCCTTCGCAACGCATAGGCGCCATACGCCTGATTGCGGCCTTTAAAAACAATGTTGTTAAAGGTGTTGCTTAAGTAATAGCTCTTTTCCATGGGCTGTCGGTTTAAGTTTTACATTTGCTTTTAGGTCTTTTAATATATGATAATAAGATTATATTTATTAGTTCTGATAACATACGTTTTCTATATATAAAAGGTATGCATGCTGAGTATTTTAATAGGAAACAAAAAATCCCGGCCAACACATGACCGGGATTTTCTGTTGTATTATGCCTTCTTCAGGCCATTATTTGATCGTATAGCGCACCGGAAGCGTGTAGCGTACAGGTACGGCCCTGCCATTCTGCTTTCCTGGCGTCCATTTTGGCATGGACTTCACAACGCGCACAGCTTCCTCGTCGGTTCCGCCTCCCAGGCTTTTTATCACCTGAATTTCAGAAATCTCGCCTGTCTTGCTCACTACGAAAGACAGCACCACGATACCTTCGATGCCGGCACGCTGCGCGGCGGCAGGGTAGCGGATGTTCTTGCCCAGGTACTTCATCATTTCTGACTCGCCACCAGGGAAAGTTGGCATTTGCTCCACATAGGTGTAAGGCTTCTCCTCCACCACTTCTGCTACCACATCGCTTGTTCCGTCGATGTCTCCGAGATCAGGTGGCGCGTTTTTGTCCCCTTCTACGGTTTCAATACCTGCGTCAATCTCCTCAAGCACCTCCACATCCGGAATCTCTTCCTCTTCCACAACTTCGTTGTCACGCTTTACTACCGGTGGCGTGTACTTTACGGTAGCACGCACGGGTGGCGGTGGTGGCGGAAGATCTGGTGGCGGCGGCGGCGGCGGTGGCGGTGTCGCCTCGTCCAGTGGCGGTGGTGGTGCCAGTTCTACTTCTGTTATAACGCGCTCAGTCACTGCTGCCTCTTCCTCGCCTCCGATCATCTTCGATATCAGTGGGATACTGATGAACAAAAAGAATAAAATGGTGGCGATGATAGCGGCTTTCGTGATATGGCTATTATACAGCTTGCGAAGTACGTAGGCACCGTACGCCTTGTTTCGTCCTTCAAAGACGATATCGTCAAGCGATGCTTTCGTTGCTAAGTTACTGTCCATATCCTATTGTCCTAATTGTTGTTGCTCTAATAATTTTTCGTCTGCTTCGCCAAAATCCACGAGGGCATACTTCTTGGTGTCTGTAATCTTTATCTCGTCCAGGATGTCTACCATGTTCTTGTAACGGGAGGTTTCCATAGGCTTGATCATAACAGTCATCATATCATTGCTTTTGACCTCAGGCGACAACAGCACCTTTCTGATACCATTAGCCGAATAATCCGTCTCTACTACCTCCGGGTTGTCAGCGGCGAGCCCGAAGTAATAATACAGGTTATCGTCCTCCCCCAGCAGAATGGTCATGGCATTACTTGCTTTCAACTCAATCTGCTCAGTTTCATCTTTAGGATCCACGGGCATGTTGATTTCCATGGTCTGCGGCTTGTTGAACGTCGTGGTAAGCATGAAGAACGTGATCAGAAGGGCGGCAAGGTCTACCAGTGGTGTCATGTCTACTTTGGTAGACGACTTTTTGGCGCGTTTTTTACCGCCTTTACCGGAGTCGCCTTTTTCTTGTATTTCTGCCATTGTCTTTTCTCCTATCTGTTAATTAGCTGCCCGGCATTGCTTCCATGTCGGTCACCAGGTTAAACCTGTTTACTTTCTTGTCCTGCAGGATGTCGATCACGCGCTGAACCGTTGCAAAATTGGCATCATTGTCTCCTTTGATGGCAATAACAACCTTCGGGTTTGTGAGACGTGTCTGGAGCACCCAATCACCAAGCTCATTCTGAGTTGAGTCGATGGGAATACCAGGCTGTCGCACTTCATCACGGGCACTGGACTGCATGGCCAGGAACGACTTTAGCTGACTTACCGGCATGCCGAAGTTGTTCAACAGGGAGAATGTTCTTTTTTCCTCTGCTGTAAAACCGACCCCGTACTTGCCCGCTATCTTCTCGAGTAATGCTTCCTTTGTATGCTGCCCGTCCACTCCGAAAAACACTCGGTCTTCTTTGTCAACCGTAATTGTAATTACGTTTGTATCAGGGAGTTTGATTACTGACACTGAGGAAGGTGTGTCTACCACAACGGCCTCCTCCTGTCTGGCTGTCGCAGTCAGCATAAAGAAAGTCACCAGCAAGAAGAATAAGTCCACCATTGGCGTCATGTCCAACGAGGGTTTCGTCCTTTTTACTTTAACTTTAGGCATTTTCTTTTGTTATACGGTGAACTATACAGTTTGTGTCTTTACAGGGGCGGCGTCGTGCTGGGCCGCGAAAGTAGAGATGATGCTGAAACCTGCCTCATCAATACCGTAGGTAAGCTCATCAATCTTGCTTGTGAAGTAGTTGTAAGCGACGATGGCAATGGCAGAGCCTGTGATACCGAGGGCTGTGTTAATCAAGGCCTCAGAGATACCGTTTGCCAGACCTACCGCATCCGGGGCACCGCCCTGGGCAAGAGCCGCAAACGCTTTAATCATACCAAGCACCGTACCAATCAGACCAACCAGTGTGGAGATGGAGGCGATAGTGGAGATAATTACGAGGTTTTTCTCCAGCATTGGAAGTTCCAGCGAGGTTGACTCCTCAATCTCTTTCTGAATAGCGGCAACTTTCTCGGCTTTTAGCAGCTCGGGCTCGTTCTGCATCTCCTTGTATTTCAGCAGGCCGGCTTTTACCACGTTCGCAACAGATCCTTTCTGAGCATCGCAGGCAGCGATGGCGCCGTTTATATCGCGCTGGTTCAGTCTGGAAGAAATGTTTCTTACGAAAGAAGCGATGCTCTTGCTTCCTTTTGCTTTGCTGATGGTAAGGGCACGCTCAATAGAGAAAATAAACACCATCAGGTTAAGGGCCAAAAGGATAGGCACTACCCAACCGCCTTTGTAAACAATGCCAAGGTAATTGCCTGGTAGAGGGTGGCTGGCCGGGTCGTTGCCCTCAAAGTTGGCAGGGTTTCCCAATACAAACATATAAATAAGCACACTCACTATGATAGCAAGCGGAATAACAATGGATGCAAATACGCCGCCCATCGGGCTGGCCTTTTTCTCGACATTAGGATTCTTGCTCGCTACTGCAGTCTTTTTTTCCATTTTTTTAAAAGTTTAAAGTTTAGCTGTTTGTGTTGTAATAAATAGTTTAGTAAATGTAAAATGTTAATCTAACACGTCTAAATATTTGTAGAAATTGCAATTTCTGCTTTTTCTCAAATATTCAAACTATTCTGGCGGTTTAATTTCAGAAAATTACCGGGTGTTGCCTGTTTAGCACCCTAATTTAAGTTTTTTTGAATGAAAATTCCTAATGTTCCTTTCGCTTCTTCCTAAAAATAACTCCTGCTGGTGCGTGCAATCAAAGTATAAACATCAGTTTGCGCCGGAGCGGGTGGCCCTCATCGGGGCTCTGAAAGTAAGTAATTACTTCTTTAATTCCGCACAGAGCCCGTGGTGTAATACCTAAGTCGCTGATAAGCAGTGGGGTGTTATTTCTGGGAACACAGCTTTGCCGTAAAATGGTTGCATGTGCCGCGATTTTGATGGATAATTTCGCTGAAAGCTTAACCTATTCCAGACAAAAGTTAGCTTAAACATAGTGAATAAATCTGACAAGCCACTCTTTGGCTACTGTTTTTTCGCCCTGTTCCAGTAATCGTCCATTTCTGCCAGGGTCATGTCCTGTAAATTCATGCCGTCCCGGGCTGCCTCTGTCTCCATAAACCGGAAGCGGCCGATGAATTTCAGGTTGGTGCGCTCCAGCGCCTCTTCAGGATTTATACCGGCAAACCGCGCAAAGTTTATGAGCGAAAACAGCAGATCCCCGAACTCGGCAGTTGCTTTTTGCTGATCAACAGCGGAGGTGTCGGCCACATTGTACTCCGCCTCAAACTCACCCAGTTCTTCCTGCACCTTCTGCCATACCTGCGATTTGTCGTCCCAGTCGAAGCCGGCCCCGCGCGCTTTCTCCTGAATGCGCATGGCCTTCACCAGCGCAGGCAATGAGGAGGGTACGCCGCCAAGCACAGATTTGTTCCCTTCTTTTAGCTTAAGTTTTTCCCAATTTCGCTTTACCTCCTCCTCGGTGTCGGCTTTCGTGTCGCCGTATATATGCGGATGTCTGAAAATGAGCTTCTCACACTGCGCGTTCAACACATCGGCCAGATCAAAGGCTTTTTGCTCGGAGGCAATTTTTGCGTAGAAAACCAGGTGCAGCATCACATCACCCAACTCCTTCTTTATCTCTGGCATGTCCGCCTTGAGTATGGCGTCGGAGAGTTCGTAGGTTTCCTCAATGGTGAGGTGGCGCAGGCTTTCAATGGTTTGCTTCCGGTCCCAGGGGCATTTCTCGCGCAGGTCGTCCATCACATCCAGCAGGCGGTTAAAGGCCTGCAACTGCCTGCCCCGGGGGCTGTCTTCGAAAATAAAGCTGTTCATAACTTCAAATATAAGAAATAATATGAACAGCCGTGCAAGGCCTGGGGCCTTAATTGAGGGCCCAAACCCTGCACATGCGGCCCACTTGGCGCTTTGTCCGTAGTGAAGGTAAGAGGGGGCGCTGCATCCGGGAGGTGCTTCTCACCCCTCCAGACATTAGTATAACTAAGCCAAGCAAAGCGATGAAAAAGAAAGAACTGAAGAAACTACTCACCGCAACTCCGGCGGTCCAGAAACAGGTGGCGTTTGCGCGCGTGGCCACGGCGCTGGCGGTCGTAAGCGTAGGGGCCATGGCCGTCGGGGCGCTGGCCATTGGCCGGCTGGCCATCCAAAGGATGGCGCTGCAGTCGGGCTATATCGGCAAGCTGCATATAGGCGAGCTGGAGGTGGACAGACTCAAGGTGAATCGGGAGGTGCAGGATAACATGCCGATCGTATAGGTGCTGGATGCCGCTTTCTGTGTGCAATCCGTGTGTAAGCTGCCCCGGGAGGCTGCGGGTAAACTGCCTGCGGAAGCAGGTATGCGCCAGCCTGCCGTGCGGGAGGTGAATGATCGCCTTCCTGCAAAAGGGCGGATTTAAGGATTAAAAATTCTGAAAGTATAACTTAGATTGCTACTTTTGCCTGATCAAAATTCGGAACGAGTGGCTTTAATAAAATCAATTTCAGGAATACGCGGAACAATAGGCGGGCGGGCCGGCGAAGGGCTGACCCCGGTTGACGTCGTAAAATTCGCTGCTGCCTTCGGTACGTGGGTGCAACAGACCACCGGCATCAACACCATTGTGGTAGGCCGCGACGCCCGCCTTTCCGGCGACATGGTGAACAAGCTGGTTTGTGCCACGCTGCAGGGCCTCGGCATTAATGTTATTGATGTGGGGCTTTCGACCACGCCCACCGTGGAGATGGTAGTACCCGCCAAGAAGGCAGGGGGCGGCATCATCCTTACCGCCAGCCATAATCCCAAGCAGTGGAACGCGCTGAAACTGCTGAACAGGAACGGCGAGTTTATATCGGACGAGGAAGGCAAGCTGGTGCTGGAGATAGCGGAGCAGGAAAGCTTTGAGTTTGCGCAGGTAAACGACCTGGGCAAGTACAGCCAGAGCGACATGGCCCTGAAGAAGCATATAAAAGCCATTCTGGATCTGCCCCTGGTGGATGTGGAGGCCATCAGGGCGAAGAACTTCAGCGTAGCCGTGGATGCCGTGAACTCAAGCGGGGGCATTGCCGTGCCGATGCTGCTGGAGGCGCTGGGCGTGAAAAAAATAGAGAAGCTGTTTTGCGAGCCGGACGGCAACTTTGCCCACAACCCCGAGCCGCTGCCCGAGAACCTGCGCGAAATATCGAGGATAATCGAAAAGGGAAAATTTGACCTGGGCATTGTGGTGGACCCGGATGTGGACCGCCTCGCCCTCGTGAACGAAGACGGCAGCATGTTTGGCGAGGAGTATACCCTGGTGGCCGTCGCCGACTATGTGCTGAAGCACCAGAAAGGCAACACCGTATCTAACTTGTCCTCCACCAGGGCGCTGCGCGACGTGACGGAGAAAGCCGGAGGCGAGTACCATGCCGCGGCGGTGGGCGAGGTAAACGTGGTGAACATGATGAAGGCGCAGCAGGCCGTGATCGGCGGAGAGGGCAACGGCGGCGTCATATATCCGGAACTGCACTACGGCCGCGACGCGCTGGTGGGGATTGCGCTGTTCCTGACGCACCTGGCCAAATCAGATATGAGCATGACGCGCCTGCGCGCCTCCTACCCGAACTACTATATATCCAAGAACAAGATTGAGCTGACGCCGGAGGTGGACGTAGACGATGTGCTGGTGCAGATGCAGGAGCGCTACGCCAAGCAACCGATTAACACCATCGACGGCGTGAAGATCGAGTTCGGGAAGGAGTGGGTACACCTGCGCAAATCCAACACCGAAGCCATCATCCGGATATATGCGGAGTCAGACAGCAACGCGACGGCAGAGCACCTGGCAAACAAAATCATCGGCGACATCAAAGAGATTATCTCCGAGAAGGCACAGGGGCTTTGAGTTGCCGCCTCCCATATAGCATGTGTTGTTGCATAAATAAACAACAACCGTTTGTGTTGCGCCACCGGGGCTGGAATGAATCCGCCTGGCTGGCGCAACTTTTTTTTATGCCGCAACGGTTGTTTAAGTAGGTCAGAAAACACAGAACGAGATACAATGCGAGTTTATTTAGATAATGCCGCCACCACCCCGCTGGACAAAGAGGTGTTTGATGCCATGGCGCCCTATATGCTGGAGCACTTCGGCAATCCTTCTTCCATCCACTCGCACGGGCGCGAGGCAAGGGCGGCGATAGAGAAGGCGCGCAGGACGGTGGCGACGCTGCTGAACACGTCTCCGGCAGAGATTTTTTTCACCTCGGGAGGCACGGAGGCCGACAATACCGCCATTATCAGCACCTGTCGCACACTGGGTATAAAGCACGCCATCACCTCAGAACTCGAGCACCACGCCGTGCTGCACTCGATGGAACTGCTGGAGAAGGAGGGGGTGCAGGTGAGCTACCTGCGCCACGACGCGCACGGCAACCTCGACCTGGCGCACCTTGAGGAACTGCTGGCGGGCCAGCCGCAGACGCTGGTGTCCGTCATGCACGCCAATAATGAAATCGGCAACCTGAATGATGTGGAGGCAATCGGGCGCATCTGCAAGGCGCACAAGGCCATTTTCCATTCCGACACGGTGCAGACGATGGGCCATTACACGCACGACCTGCAGGTGCTGGGCGCGAATTTTATTGTCGGCTCTGCGCATAAGTTTCATGGGCCGAAAGGAGTGGGTTTCCTGTACTGCGATGCAGGCGTAAAGATAAGCCCCTACATACAAGGCGGGGCGCAGGAGCGCAACATGCGCGGCGGAACCGAGAACGTGTGCGGCATCATCGGGCTGGCAAAGGCCCTGGAGATCGCGTACGGCGATATGGAGGAGCACACTCGCTATATACAGGGGCTGAAAGACAGGATGATATATAAACTGAAGGCGCAGCTGGAGGATATAAGCTTCAACGGCCTGTCGGAGTTCGGGGATAAAAGTTTATATACCGTGCTGAACGTGAGCCTGCCTGCTTCTGACATCAACGAGATGCTGCTCTTCAGCCTGGATATAAACAAAATCTCTGTTTCCGGCGGAAGCGCTTGCAGCAGCGGGGCCAACACGGGCTCGCATGTGCTGCGCGCGCTGGGCTGTGATCCGGCACGGGGCTCCGTGCGGTTCTCTTTTAGTAAGTACAATACGCCGGAGGAGATTGATTATGCCGCCGAGGCGCTGGCGAAGCTCTACAAAAATGTGCCCGCCTGATATATAGCTTCTCATGTAAGCGCTCCGCCGCCATGCAGAAGGAAGGCATATAGGAACGAAGCGAAGAGGGCCCGGTTATATACAGCGCAGCGTAAAAAGCGGCGGCAGAAAAGCACATGCCCAAAGGAGCGACCGGTTGAATCTATATGGCCCTGCTGTCACGAAGAAAAGCAGTCCGCCTGCAATGCTCCCCTCATGGGCGCGTTGCAGGCGGACTGCTTTATATCCCTTCAGGTATAAATGATCCCGGAGGCATGGCTTGACAGGCTGTATGCCAGCGGCCTATGAACTCTGAAAATATCTGCTAACTTTATATCTGCTGTTAAAATTTAATGTCCGTCATGTTCAAGCCCATCAGTCTTAGCGCCTTTGAATCATTGCTTTAGAGGAGCGGGTCGGTTTGCTCTTGAGGGATGCGGCATTTTAAATGGAACTGTAAGATAATTTCTATATGATGAAAAACCCGAGTCAGTCCTATATAAACGGCACTTCCTGTATATTGAGTTGTATGAAAGCAAAGACCTTTACCTGTGCATGGGCCTTGCTGGCCTCCTGCCTGCTGACACAGTGCAAAGCCCCCACCCAAACCGCTGGCAGCGCTGCCATACCAGGCGAAAAAATCTCATTCTCGAAGCAGGTGCTGACCGATGAGTTCATTGCCGAAGGGGTGGCTGTCGGGGATGTGAACAACGACGGTAAAACGGATGTGCTGGCGGGCGCCTACTGGTTTGAAGCACCTGACTGGGAAAAGCATGAGCTGACGACACCCCAGAAATTTGAGTACGACAAAGGCTACAGCAATGCTTTTGTGAGCCACACGATGGATGTGAACCTCGATGGCTGGCTGGATTTCGTGCGGGTCGGGTTTCCGGGGCAGGAAGTGCTGTGGTTCGAGAACCCGAAGCAGGAGCAGGGCCACTGGAAGCAACACCTCATCCATGAAACCCTGGGCAATGAGTCGGCCGGCTTTTTTGACGTGGACGGCGACGGGAAGATGGACATCCTCGGGGGAGACTCCCCCACCGGGCAGATGGTCTGGTTCAAAGCCCCCGTTTCTGCCGATAACCTGGAGTGGCAGCGCTTTGCTATCAGCGAGGAGAAGAGCCCCGGCACAGAGCCATTCTCGCACGGGCTTGGCATGGGCGACATGAACAAAGACGGCCGCCTGGACGTGATCATCACCGAAGGATGGTGGGAGGCGCCAGCCGATCCGCGTGAGTCAGGTTGGGTGTTTCATAAGGCGGCCCTGGGCGAACCGGCGGCCCAGATGTATGTCCATGACTTCGACGGAGACGGGGACCAGGATGTGGTGTCTTCATCGGCGCATCAGCTCGGAATCTGGTGGCATGAGCAAGTGACGGACGGGCAGGGAAGCCCGAACTGGAAAACACACCTGATCGCAGACAAATTCACACAAACGCATGGGCTGGATCTGACGGATATGAATTCGGACGGGCAACCGGACCTGGTGACTGGCAAGCGCTATTTCGCCCATATGGGCAAGGACCCGGGCGAGTACGAGTCTGCGGTGCTATACTGGTATGAGTTTAAACCAGGCGCGACGCCGGCCTGGGTGCCGCACCTGGTAGACGACGACTCCGGAGTGGGGGTTGAGGTGGACGTACTGGACATCAGCGGAGACGGCATGAAGGATATTGTGGTCGCCAACAAGAAAGGTGTCTTTGTCTTCGAGCAGAAGGCGCACTGACAGCCTATACCGGCGCTTTGTAATTCCGGCAGTCTTAGCGCCTTCGGGGCAGTAACTGCTGAGACTATTCATTTAAATCGTTACACTATATGAAAGCTATTCTTCTCCTGTTTATACTGTATAGCTCCTGTGCCCCCTGCTCCACAGCACAGTCCGGGACAAAGCAGATCCGGCTTTTCGACGGAAAGACCTTCAGGGGTTGGGAGGGAGACACGGTCCATACCTGGCGCATTCAGGATGGCGCCTTGGTGGGTGGGTCTCTGACGGAAACGGTCCCCCACAATGAATTCATCAGCACCACCGGCAACTATGACAACTACGTGCTGAAACTTAAATTCAAACTCACCGGCAACGAGGGCTTTGTAAACGGCGGCGTGCAGTTTCACAGCCAGCGCATAGCCGACCCGCCTTATGAGATGAGGGGGTACCAGGCAGACATTGGAGACGGCTTCTGGGCCAGTCTGTATGATGAATCCCGCCGGAACAAACTGCTGGCAGTTGCAGACACCGCACTCGTGAAGCGACTGCTCCGGCCCAACGAATGGAATGACTATGAAATCCATACCCAGGGGCGCAGAATCCGAATATTGCTGAACGGCGAAGAGACCGTGGATTACACCGAAGAAGACACCACCATTCCACAGTCCGGCCGCGTTGCCTTCCAGATCCATGGCGGCGGCAAGGCGAAAGTATTTTACAAGGATATAACGCTGGAAGAACTGCCGGAAAAGGAAGAAAGGAAATAACATAGGCTGGTTCGCTGTGGGAACTACTGCTATAATTTTTCATTTTAGCTTGTGCCTTAAACCTAACATTCCTCTCCCCTGTGAGCAGGGGTGGGCTTGAATATATAGGGCACCTTTTACGCAGGCCTGCCTATATAAAGAGCCGGTACCTGATTAGATTGTTTATCGAATACCGTTTACTTATTAAAAGCTGGCGATCCAGGCGCTAGCTTCGCTTGATAGATTTATCAACCTGAAATTTTAGATATATGGTGGCCCTGACCCGATTGTTTTTTTTAATACTGCTCGCGGTAATCTTGCGTCCCGGCGCATATGGCGCAACCCCAGGCCCTGGCACTTCCGGGCCTGAGCGGAAGGCTGTGCAATACGATCGGGAGTATACCCTGAAAGCCACGATGCTCGGCTACTTCGACACCGACGGAAAACGCAACCCCACACTTCAGGCCCGGAAGGGGGAGACAGTGCGCATCCTGATCGTGAATGGCGAACTCATGACGCACGACATCGTCCTTGAAAAGCTGGGCGTCAAGAGCGAGGTGCTGGTAGAGAAGGGAGATACGGCAAGCATCGTTTTCAAAGCGGTGGAGGACGATATATACTTCTGCTCCATTCCCGGCCACAGGGCCGCCGGTATGGAAGGCAAGTTCGATGTGGTGGAAGGCCCCATCAAAGAAGCGGTGACCATTGCCGGGGAAGTGCCTAAGAAAGGCGGAAAGGCATTGAATCTGAATTTTGAAAAAGGCACGCTCCAGGACTGGAAAGCAACCGGGGACGCTTTTGAAAACCCGGTCATATCCGGCGACCCCTCTCCGGTGCATGACAAGGATATGAACATCGGCTTCGGCGGGAAGTATTTCGTAAGCAGCGGCGGCACCAAAAACTATAAAGGAACCGGCACGCTGACCTCAGTGCCTTTCAGAGTGACGCATCCGTTCGCTTCTTTTAAAGTTTCAGGCGGAGCCTTAAAAGACACCCGCGTGGAACTGGTGCGGGCAGGCAACGATGAGGTTTTCTTTGAGATATCCGGATCGGGGCGCGCCACGCTGCAGCCCGTTGTGGTTGATCTTACCCCGCTGCTGAACAAGGAAATCTATATCCGCCTTATCGACAACGAGACAGGCATCTCGCAGATACCCTATATAGGGGATGATAAATGGGCCCACATCAATTTTGATGAATTCCTCTTTTACCCTTCCCGGCCGAACTTCCCCAACGAGCTCAAGCCAAGCGACATCATCATCCTGCCCCCCCTCGACCCGGTTATCCATTCAGGGCTTTCAGGGGCGGAGGCAGCGAAAAGCATGACCATGCAGGATGGGTTCACTGTGACGCTGGCCGCTGCGGAGCCGGATATAGTGCGTCCCATCAGTTTCACAATCGACCCCCGCGGGAGGCTCTGGGTTGCCGAGGCCCACACCTATCCTGTTCGGGCACCCGAAGGACAGGGCAAGGACCGCATCCTCATATTTGAAGACACGAACGGCGACGGCACGCTGGACAAGCGGAAGGTCTTTATGGAGGGACTGAACCTGATCAGCGCCATCGAAGTGGGCATGGGCGGCGTCTGGCTCGGCTCGGCACCGCACCTGTTATATATCCCTTTAGACGAGAAGAACGACAAACCGGCAGGCCCTCCGCAGATACTCCTGGACGGTTGGGGCCTGGACGACACACACGAAGTGCTGAACAGCTTCCGCTGGGGGCCCGACGGCTGGCTATATGGCACGCAGGGCGTCTTCACCCAATCGAACGTGGGCAAGCCCGGCGCACCGGATTCGGAGCGGACAAGACTGAACGCGGGCGTGTGGCGCTACCATCCGACCACAAAAGAATTTGAGTTGTTTTCGGAAGGAACCAGCAACCCCTGGGGCGTTGACTTCAATGACTATGGCCATTCGTTCATCACCGTGTGCGTGATTCCCCATATGTTCCATGCCATCCAGGGGGCACGGTACCAGCGCCAGGCCGGGGAGCACTTCAACCCCTACACCTATGACGACATCAAGCAGATAGGCGACCATGTGCATTGGGTGGGAGACAGGGGGCCACACGCCGGAAACTTCCGGTCTGATGCGAAGGGAGGCGGTCACGCGCATGCGGGGGCCATGGTATACCTCGGGAGTGAGAAATGGCCTGAACAGTACCGCAACAACATTTTCATGAACAACATCCACGGCAGCCGGGTGAACGTGGATTTACTCGACCGGAACGGCTCCGGCTATATAGCCAGCCACGGGGACGATTTCCTGCTGACGAACGATACCTGGTCGCAGTGGCTGAACCTGCGCTATGACCCGAGCGGCTCCGTTTTCGCCATCGACTGGTACGACAAGAACCAGTGCCACAGCCCGAACCCGGATGTACACAACAAGACGATGGGGCGTATATTCAAAATCAGCCACGAGACGGATGAATGGGTGCAGGTAGACCTCACGAAAGCATCTGACATGGACCTGGTGAATTACCAGCTCCATAAAAACGAGTGGTATGTGCGAACCGCGCGGCTCCTGCTGCAGGAACGCGGGCCGAACAAGAGGGTACACAGAGCCCTGAAAAAGATACTGAACGAAAACCCTGACGTAACCCGGAAACTGCGCGCGCTCTGGGCGCTGCATGTCACGAAAGGGCTCAAGGAGAAGGACCTGCTCCAACTGCTGGATCACGAAAACGAGTATATGAGAAGCTGGGCCATCCAGTTGATGGCAGAGGACAAAGAACTTTCGGATGCCGCACTGGCGCGTTTCGCGGATATGGCAAAAACAGACAACGCTGCGCTCGTGAGGCTGTACCTTGCTTCGGCCATCCAGCGGGTTGCGCCGGAGAAACGATGGGAGACCCTTGAAGCGCTGGTACAAAGGGCCGAAGACAAAGACGACCACAACATGCCGCTGATGCTTTGGTATGCTTTTGAGCCAGTGGTGCCAACAGACGTGAACCGGGCGGTGGACCTGGCGCTGAAAGCAAAGGTGCCGCATGTGCTGCCCTATACCATACAGCGCGTCGGCGCAATCGGCTCCCCGGAATCCGAGAAAGCTTTGCAGGGCCTGCAGCAGCGCCTGCAGAAAATGGGGCAATCGCATGAGAACCATGAGCTGCAGGCACTGATTAAGGAGCAACTCGCCCGGAAATAAGCCATATACTCCTTTTGCGCAGGATTTGCTTTGGCCCGGCGGCTGCACGCTGAGGTAATTGCCAGGAAAGCCCCTGAATTTTTCAGGGGCTTTTCTATGCCCCGATGCGTTGCTCGCAGCCATATATAGAAGGGCAGCGGCAGTGAGTGAAAATCTGCTACCCCGGCAGCAAGCCTGTCCGGTGGCCGGTACAACGCTCCCGGCTAATTTTTTAAACTGAATAAAATGGCCTCTGAAATATAAATGTTAATTTAACACATCATAAGAAGGGATAGAGGTTCTCTGCGCCTTTACGTATTATTCCGATATATAACTGCTTCATACACTAGCATCAGTTAAAAGTGAGCAAACCCACCGCCAGAATAAAGGACATCGCCGAGAAGGCAAACGTATCGACCGGAACCGTGGACCGCGTGCTGCATGACCGGGGAAGAGTGGCCGACGACGTGCGCCAGCGGGTGCTGAAGATAGCCCGCGAACTGGACTATAAGCCAAACCTCCTGGCCCGCGCTCTGGTCAGCAACAAGACCTACCTCATCGCCGCCCTCATGCCCGACCCCACCGTTGCCATCTACTGGCAGGCGCCCCTGGACGGCATCAGCAAGGCCGAGGAGGAGTTGGGGCAATATGGCCTGCACGTGACGCAGTTTATCTTTGACCCCTACGATGCCGAATCCTTCTCCAGGGCAGCGGACAAGGTAGCCGCCAGCACCTTCGACGGCCTGCTGATCGCACCCATCTTTTACCGGCAGTCGCTGGCTTACTTCAACAAATGGAAGCGGCAGGGCATCCCTTTTGTGCTCATCAACACGCACATCCCCGATTACGAGCCGCTGATGTATATCGGGCAGGACTCTTACCAGAGCGGGCTGTTGGCGGGCAAACTATTGCATTACGGCTGCAGGGGGAAAGCCACTTTTGTGGTTGCCCACATTGAGGAGGATGTGCAGAACTCGTCCCACCTGATTCATAAGGAGCAGGGCTTTAAAGATTATTTCTCGCAGCACAACCTGCCGGAGACGCACCGTGTGCTGCCGGTGGACCTGCAAGGCACTGCCCGGTACACCATTGCGCAGCAACTGGATAAGCTGTTCGAAGAGGCGGCTAATGTAAAGGGGGTGTTTGTAACTACCTCCAGGGTAAATGTCATTGCGGAGTACCTGCAGCAGAAAAGGATGGAGCACATCAGCCTGGTGGGCTATGACCTGCTGGGCAGGAACGTTCATTACCTGGAAACCGGCGTCATAGATTTCCTGATCAACCAGAACCCGAAGGGGCAGGGGTACTGGGGCATACACGGCCTCGCGGATCACCTGATTTTCCGGAAGAAGAACAGCCCGATCAAATATTTGCCGCTGGACATCATCACAAAAGAAAACCTGCAGTACTACACCGGGGCTGACAGCTGATCTCGGCTACTGTTTGTGTTTATATACAGGCGAAGCGGCCCTGCTGTATTGTATACAGCAGGGCCGCTTCGCCTATATATGTATAATGGCCTGCTATTGCACGATCACGTTGGTGGTGCCGCCTCCGGCCAGCGAGAGGCTGACAGGGGCGTTGGTTTGCCAGGCGCCGGCCGTGAAGTCGGGCACGTCGATGGAGTTGGAGCGGTTGGCCACCGACCACTCGCTCAGCAGGCCCACGGCTGTCCAGGAGGCCGCATCGTACACGTCCTGGTCAAGCGGCAGGCCGTTGCGCAGGCAGTCAATCAGGCGCCAGTCCATCATGAAGTCCATGCCGCCGTGGCCGCCGATCTTTTTGGCCATCTCACCTATTTTCTGCACAATCTCCGGCGTGTACTGCTCCTCCAGGGCCTTCACCTCCTGCTCCGAAAGCCAGCCTTCGTGGCCTTTCGATAGCTTCTGCTCGGGCCACTTGCGGGCCATGCCCTTCGTGCCGCTCACCAGGTGGATGCGGGAGTAGGGGCGGGGGGAGGTGACATCGTGCTGGATCATCATCGTCCTGCCTTTCTTGGTGCGGATGGAGGTGGTGTTCATGTTGCCCCGGTAGGTGTCCTGCTCGAACTTGTCGTAAAACGGATCGGACGCTGCCCGCTTCTTCGCCTCCTCAAACATCTGGAAGTCATCGCTCTGCACCGCCGTCAGATAGTCCATCACGTCGCCGCGGTTGATGTTCATGATCTGGCAGATGGGGCCGAGGCCGTGGGTGGGGTACAGGTTGCCGTTGCGGGTCAGGTTCTCCTTCAGGCGCCACATGTCCTGGTAGCCTTCCTTGGAGAAGTTCAGGTCCACCAACTGGTGGATATAAGCGCCCTCGCCGTGGATGATCTCCCCGAAATAGCCCTGGCGGGCCATGTTCAGCGTCAAGATCTCGAAGAAGTCGTAGCAGCAGTTCTCCAGCATCATGCAGTGCTTGCGGGTGCGCTCCGAGGTCTCCACCAACTGCCAGCACTCTTCCATGGTCACGGCCGCGGGCACCTCCGTGGCGGCGTGCTTGTCGTGCTCCATGGCGTACACGGCGATGGGGGTGTGCAGGTGCCAGGGCGTGGTGATATAGATAAGGTCGATGTCTGTCCGGAGGCACATCTCTTTCCAGGAGTCCTCGCGGCCCGAGTACAGCGTGGGGTTATGGGCGGTGCCCGCCTCCTGCAGCTTTTTCTTCATGGCTTCCGCCCGCTCCGGTATCAGGTCGCAGAGCGCCATGATCTCCACGCCCTCGATGCGGCTCATGCGGTTTACGGCACCCGGCCCCCGCATGCCCAGGCCCACAAACCCGATGCGGACCTTGTCGAGTTTGGGCGCGCGGTAGCCGCTCATGTTGAAGCGCTGCGTGTGCTTGCGCTTCGCCTGCTGCTCGATGGCGGCCAGGTTTGACTGCTGCTGCTCCGCTGTGGCGCAGCCTCCCAGCAGGCCGGAGCCGGCTATGCCCAGGCCCGCCAGGCCCGAAAGCTTCAAAAATTCTCTGCGGTTGTTGTTCATGGTTTGCGCTGTTAACGTTATATATGCCGTGACTGTATCAGATCATCATACCGGAGGAATCCGCCCCTTAAAAACGCGGGCCTTGCCTGGTCCGGGCACTCTTTACTACAGAAACCTCAACTCTCCGAAAAATGCAGGCAAGTGGAAATCGGGCTGTGGCGCCTGAATGCGGTTCCACGCCAGGAAGTGCGGCTCCGGCAGGTCATCGCCGCACTTGTAGAAGTTTGCCCTGGCCATGGTACCCTGGAAGTCCTGGAGCCGGTGCTCGGTAAAAACTTCTGCGGGTATGGCCAGCGTAAGCTGCCAGGCCGCGCGTTTGGTACCGGCATCAACTTCCCCCATGGTGCCCCAGCGCCTGATTTGCGAAACTGCTTGCTCCGGCAACAGCCTGCGGTCGTGCCGGTCCGGGCCGAAGCCCGCCAGACAGGTGCCCAGGCGGTTGAACTCCAGGTTGTAATAGGCCTGCGCTCCGTCGAAAGCCACGAAAAACTCTACGCAGCTGTCTTTATATACCGGGTCGTTGGTGTTCAGGTACGTGGCCCGCACCGTGCGCTCCTGCACATAGTACTTGAGAAAGATACAATCCCCGTTATAACCGATCGCAAAACCAACCGTTGGCTTCTCCTGCGCGTCCGGCCACGGTTCCTCGGCCATTTCGTGCCTGGGAAGCGCGTCCAGCGCCTCCGCAACGAGCCGAAGCGGGCTGTCTTTGTGCAGACGGGGCAACAAGGGGGCGTCTATCTTCTTCATATCCATGCCAGCAGGAATATTACTGTGGAGAAAGTGCCTGCCAAAGATCTTCCGGGTATACGCCTGCGCGCACCTGTCGGAGGATACATTGCACGGCGGCGGCCTTATCTTCGGGGTAGGTGACCCCAAACCACTTCTCCGGCGTCTGCAGCACCTTTACGCGGGCCGTTCCGGACTTCACGAGCCCGTCCACGACGGCCGGCAGGTAAAACTCGGCCTTCAGGTTTGTGCCGTTCCCGGCAAGAAACTCCCGGAGCCCCTGCCCGAAGTGGGGGAACACGGAGGGTTTAAACGCCATCAGGTTCATCGACACGGTTTCACTCCCGCTCAGAAAGCCCGCCACGGCCCCCGGCTCCTGGTGTACGATGCCGCCCTCCGCGTGCAGGATGTGCGTCAGTTCCGTCACCGATTTCAGGTAGCCCTCCCTGTCTACTTCGCACAGCCCCCTGGAAACGGCGCCGTGCTCCGAAAGTGTGTTCTCCAGCCGGAAGCCGACAAGTCCGTGCTCGTTGTCGTCCGTGCTGTTGCGGAGGAAGTCGGCTACCAGTTCAAATGATTTGTACCCGTAAAAGTCGTCGCCGTTGATGACCGCGAAAGGTTCTTGTATGCTCGAGGCCGCCACCCACACCGCGTGCCCGGTGCCCCAGGGCTTCGTCCTGCCCTCCGGAACCTCGAAGCCGGCGGGCAGCATGTCCAGTTCCTGCGCTACATAGTCGATGGGCAGGGAGTCCGGGAACCTGCGCCGCATGGCCGCCCTGAACTCCTCCTCAATTGCCTTCCGGACAACGAACACCACCCTGCCGAAGCCCGCCCTGAGCGCATCATGCACAGAGTAATCGATGATCGTCTCGCCGTTCGGGCCGAAACCGTCCACCTGCTTCAGGCTGCCGTAGCGCGTCGCCATGCCGGCGGCTAGTACAAGTAATGTGGGTTTGCTGTGCATGAAAGGCTGGTGAAGAACAATGCCTGCTACGGTTCTCTGGGTACAGCTATAAAGCGCATGCCGGAAGAGGCACGGCCAGATAGCCCTGCTTTGAAGGCGGCCCTCATGATAACCCGGATCAGGACACCCTGATTAATGTTTGATAAAAATAAAAATTAGAAACAGAAAAACAAAGAATCTGCTGTAATGTTTACGTACACACCGCCCATTCATATACCTGCTACCGTAAACGGAGGTAGGCGCATTATCTGGTTTGGAGGTGCTGCCGGGCGAAACATTTCTAAGCTTTACCGGAAACCGTCTACCCAAAGAATCCATATATAACAGGCTGCTTCCGCGTAGCAAGTAAAAGGTGCTGTTGCAGCGTGGGATTACTATATAAAATCAACCGCGGTATGATTAGATCTGGGCTCAGATCTGCTGCCCATCCCTCCGGCTTCACTACCATTAAGCCATATAGACTATAGCCAGGTTTGGTGCGCTCAGGCTGAAGCGGCCTCTTTCTTCTTTGATCCGGCTTTCTGAGAGTTATATATCAATGCGGTTGGCTGGCTACCAATCACTTGATTATGGATTAATCCTCAGGTTCACGTTATATTTGGAATAAGTTAGAAACTGTGTTAAAACGCATTTAAGAGCTATTTGAGGAATAGAGATTATAGCCATAAAGATCGTTTTCACCGCATTTAACCATTTTTACAAAATTAAATTCTTCAGTTTTAATAGGTTTCAAAACAGTCTAAAGGATATGTTGCCAAGGTCTCAATACCTGATGCTTGCGGCCTTTTACCTGAAACACGATTACTTATAGATAAATCAGGCATGACCCATAACTTTGTCACCATGATGATTCGAGCAGTTCTGGCTTTTTCTTTTTTTCTTTCCGCGCTGTTTACGCAGGCGCAGCAGCAGGATGTCCCTGTTTTTGTTTCCGGGGAAGGGGGGCACAAGTCCTATCGCATCCCCGCCATCATTGCCCTCCCCGGCGGCGACCTGCTGGCCTTTGCGGAGGGGAGGGTACACGGCGCGGCCGACTTCGGGGACGTGAACATCGTGATGAAGCGCAGCTCGGACAAAGGCAAAACCTGGTCGGAACTGCAGACCGTGGTGGATTATGACACCCTCCAGGCGGGCAACGCCGCCCCTGTGGTGGATTTGACAGACCCCGCATATCCGAAGGGAAGGGTTTTCCTTTTCTATAACACGGGCAATGCCCACGAGCATGAGGTGCGCAGCGGCAAGGGGCTTCGCGAAGTGTGGTATATCACCTCCGCCGACAACGGCAAGACCTGGTCGGAGCCGGAGAACATCACAGCGCAGGTACACCGCCCGAATATGCCCGCTGCCAATCCGGCGTACGCGTTCAAAGAAGACTGGCGCGCCTACGCCAACACCCCCGGCCACGCCACGCAGTTCGCCGACGGGAAGTACAAGGGCAGGATATATATAGCCGCCAACCACTCAGAGGGCGAGCCGAAGCAATCGGCAGAAGACTATTTCGCCCACGGCTTTTACACCGACGACCACGGAAAAACATTTAAAATCAGCGAAACGGTGCCGGAATCCGGTGGCAACGAGGCGATGGCCACCGAACTGACAGACGGTAAATTGATGATGAACATCCGCAACCAGCAGGGCGATGTGCGCGCCCGCATCGTGGCTGTCAGCAGCGACGGAGGCGCCACCTGGGACACCACCTACTTCGACCAGCAACTGCCCGACCCGGTGAACCAGGGAAGCATCCTTACCGTCGGGGAGAAGAAAGGCATGGCCATCGTCGCTTTCAGCAACGCCGCCGACACCCAGCGCCGCGACAACCTGACCCTGCGCATCAGCTACGACGAGGGCAAAACGTGGCCGGAGCAGCACGTCATCGCCAAAAGCCAAAACGGGGCGAAAGACTACGCCGCCTACTCCGATATCGTGAAATTAGGAAAGAAGAAGGTAGGGGTGCTGTATGAGAAAGACGGTTACCAGCAGATCGTGTTCCAGGTGGTGAAGTGGAGGTAGCGGTGAAAAACTGGTGCGGCCTTTTTGTCTGCGGCCTAAAGTACAGCGCTATATATAACATGAACCCGGGAAATATATTTAGTGCGAATTGCTGATATTAAAGCTTCTGCATAACAATGTTCGGCACGTTCACTGGCTCAATGCGAAAGTGTTTCCAGTTTTCACAGGAGGCGCCGGGGGTAGGGGCCCTCTATTTGTAGATGTTGCGGTGCCGAACGCAGCGAGGCAGCCCGCAGCGGAGCGAGGGCAGCTTCAGCTACACAGTGCCGAGGGGGAAAACGAGGCCACTCGGCCTGAGAGCACTACACTTAGCTATAGAACTTGAATTTGTATAGCCGGAGGGATGGACAGCAGTTCAGGTCTTAGGCAGAACAATTCCCGAGTCCACGTTAAATTATATATATGATTACAGCTGATATATAGCTGGCTCTTGCACTGGCTATATAGGATTGACCTTGCCTGATATGAAAAGACTCACGCTTTTACTTTTGTTCCTAGTCAGTACCGCTACCGCGCAGGTAAAGCCTGTGCAACTGGCGGACAGTTTGTTCTCCACCTATTACCACCAGCGGGCAACCCTGTTTAAAAGCCTGCCATATACCCAGGGAGATATTATTTTCCTGGGCAACAGCATCAGCGACGGCGGCGAGTGGAGCGAACTGTTTGCCGACGGCAGAATGAAGAACCGGGGCATCAGCGGCGATAATTCTGCCGGGGTGCTGCATCGCCTTGAAGAGGTGGCACTGCGCAAGCCAGCAAAGGTCTTCCTGCTGATAGGCACCAACGACCTGGCCCGGAATATATCGGCGGACAGCCTGCTGAAAAACATGTTCTGGATAGCTGATTACCTGAAGGAGAAGACACTGGCCACCCAGCTATATGTCCAGAGCATCCTGCCGGTGAACGAGCGCTTTAATAAGTTTGGCGGCCACACCAGCAAAGGAGATCTCATCAGGAAAGTAAACGCGCAGCTTCAGGCAGGCGCCTCCAAACATGGCTATATATCCCTCGACCTTCATACGCCTTTCTCAGACAACACCGGCAGACTCAACGCCCGGTACACCAACGACGGCCTGCACCTGAACGGCGACGGTTACGCTTTCTGGAAGCACCTGATCTATGACGAGGTGTATGACCTGCAGCAAAAGCCCTCCATTATACCCGCGCCCCAGCAACTGCAGTGGAAGGAAGACGCATTCCCCCTTTACCAGAGTAAGTCCATCGTTGTGCGTGATACCGCTCTGAAAAAAGAGGCAGCGCGGTTACAGGCCATGCTCGCGGAAAAGGGGCTGCGGGTAGATATAAAAGACAGGGCCGTCCCAAACGAACCATATATAGCCTTGGCGCTGGAAAAAACGGAAGCGCCCCGCCTTGCAGAAGAGGCCTACACATTGTTGGTGAACAAAGACAGGGCGACGATCAAAGCCAACACGGCGCACGGTATCTTCAATGGCATACAGACGCTCGGCCAGCTTATGCGCGATGCGGCCTATATACCCGGTTGTGAGGTGCGCGACTGGCCAGCATTCAGTTGGAGGGGCTATATGGTGGACGTGGGCAGGAACTACCAGTCGATGGAGATGCTGAAGGAGCAGATTGACGTGATGGCCCGGTATAAACTCAACATCTTCCACTTCCACCCGACCGAGGACATTGCCTGGCGACTGGAGGTGCCCCGCTACCCGCAACTGACCGCCCCGGAGCATATGTTGCGCAACAAAGGGGCCTACTACACCGTGGCCGAGATACAGGAACTGATCAAATACTGCAAAGACCGCCACATCACCTTTGTGCCCGAGATTGACATGCCGGGCCACAGTGCCGCCTTCACCCGGGCCATGGGCGTGGACATGCAAAGCGAGGAGGGGCTGGCGATACTAAAGGACATCCTGAATGATTTCTGCGACACCTACGACGTGCCTTATGTGCATATAGGAGGCGATGAGGTGGAGATCACGAACAGGGACTTCCTACCCCAGGTCACGGAGTGGCTGCACGAGAGGGGCAAGCAGACCATCGGCTGGGAGCCGGGCGGCAACCTGGACAAAGCCACCATTCGCCAGCTGTGGATGCAGGACGGCGCCACCAACCCCGACAATACCTATATCGACTCCCGCCACCTTTACCTCAACCACGTGGACCCGCTGGAGGCAGTTACTACCATTTTCAACCGCCAGATCGGCGACAGGGAGGCAGGGGACAGCACGGTACTGGGCGGCACCCTCTGCGTGTGGCACGACCGGAACGTGCTGAAGCAGGAGGACGTACTGCAGATGAACCCGGTTTATCCGGGGATGCTGACCTTTGCTGAGCGCAGTTGGAAAGGCGGCGGCCATCCCGGCTGGATCACCAACGTCCAGGCCGATCAGACAGAGCGGCTGCAGGAGTTCCGGGAATTCGAGAACCGGCTGCTGGATCATCAGGAATTATATTTTGAGGGCAAGCCCTTCCCATATGCCGCGCAGGCAGATATAAAGTGGAAGCTGTACGGGCCTTACAAGAATAAAGGAGAACTCTCTACTTCGTTTGCCCCGGAGAAGAAATCCTTCAAAGGTAAAAAGCCCGCCGCTGAGGCAGTGGGAGGCACCGTGGTGCTGCGCCACTTCTGGCACCCGCTGGTAACAGGTGTATTGGAGAAAGCGGAGGAGAACAACACCTGGTATGCCACCACCCGGTTCTGGAGCGATGTGGATACCACAGGCCACTTCTGGATCGGCTTCCAGAACCTTTCCCGCTCCCAGAACTCCGACACGCCCGCAAAGGGAGCCTGGGACAACAAGGGCAGCGCCATATACCTGAACGGCAAGGCCATCGCGCCACCCGCATGGAAGCGGGCAGGGCAGCAGGGTAACTCCGAAATACCGCTTCTTGATGAAGGGTATGAGTACCGTGCGCCCATAGCTGTTCCCGTAAAAAGAGGCTGGAACACCGTGCTGGTGAAGCTGCCGGTGGGAAGCTTCAAGGGAAGGGACTGGCACAACCCCGTGAAGTGGATGTTCACATTTGTGCCGGTAAGTATTTCGGATTTGTAAAGCAGGACGTTTACTGCCTCATGGGATGACTGCTTTTCCAGCGGTCAGGGCCTGAAGGAGGGAAGTGTCAAGGGCATGACTGCCCAATAGCTCGCCACAACCCTGGAGAGAGCCGCCGGAAGCCCTGACATCGGCGCAGCGGTAGCCGCGACAGATGTTTTTTAGAATCTATTTGCGTGTTCGTTAACACATTTGTTGGTTTTTCCTTGCTTCACTTGATGATTGCGCTTACATTTAGTTGTGGCGCGAGGCTATATATAAAAGAGTTATATATACCAAGTAGGTGCCCCTGCCTCAACTGGTGATGATCCCTGTCCTCTCTTTTACAGGATTTGCTATGAGGAGATGCGGGTAGACGGCAGCACACGGAAGCCCTGGAAGAGGTGAACCGTTGCAGCGAACCTGAAGGGCAGCCTAGCAGAAGGTGCTTCCGCAGTTGGGCAGCTGCGGATTAGGACAGGGGCGCCGGAAATATCATCGGCTGCAAAACAAGCCATAGCACGCTTATGCGACATCGGACATATATAAACACAAGCTTTTTTCTGTTGCTGGTCGCTCTCTTGGTGGCGCCGCTGGCGCATGCGCAGCAGCCGAATGTTATCCTGATTTACGCGGACGACCTGGGGTACGGTGACCTGAGCTGCTATGGCGCCACAAAAATCTCGACACCCCATATTGATAGACTGGCCGCGCAGGGCATCCGTTTCACCAACGGCCACTCCACCTCCGCCACCTGCACGCCTTCCCGCTATGCCCTGATGACGGGCGAGTATCCCTGGCGGAGGCCGGGAACCAGCATTCTGCCGGGCAACGCCGCCCTGATCGTGCCCACCGATAAGGCCACCTTGCCGGGCGTGTTCAAAAAAGCTGGCTATAGGACGGCTATCGTCGGCAAGTGGCATTTGGGCCTGGGCGATGCCATAGAAAAGAACTGGAACAGCGGCATCACACCCGGTCCCAATGAGGTGGGCTTCGACTACTCCTTTATCTTTCCCGCCACAGCCGACAGGGTGCCCACCGTGTTCATGGAGAACCACCGCGTGGTGGGGCTCGATCCGGCAGACCCGATACAGGTAAACTACGCGGCGAAAGTCGGCAGCGACCCAACAGGCAGCGAGAACCCGGAGCTATTGAAGATGAAGGCCTCGCCGAACCACGGGCATGACAACACCATCGTCAACGGTATTGGCCGCATTGGCTATATGAGCGGGGGGAAGAAAGCGAGATGGACTGATGAGGAAGTGCCGCTCACGTTTCTGCAAAAAGCAAAGGACTTCATCGGCGAAAATGAGAAAAAGCCCTTCTTCCTGTTCTACTCCCTCACCGAGCCGCACGTGCCGCGTATGCCAGCCACTGTTTTCAAAGGGAAGAGTGACCTGGGCTACCGGGGCGATGTGATCCTGCAGTTGGATTGGGCGGTGGGCGAGATTCTGAAAGAACTCGAGCACCTGGGCATTTCGAAAAACACCCTCATTGTCTTTACCAGCGATAACGGCCCGGTGCTGGACGATGGCTACGAGGACGGGGCTGTTACGCAACAAAACGGACATATGCCTGCCGTCCCGCTCCGCGGCGGAAAGTACAGCGCTTTTGAGGGAGGCACCCGGGTACCCTGGATCGTGAGCTGGCCGGGCAGCATAAAACCAGGCAAGTCTGATGCGCTGGTTTCACAGGTCGATTTACTGGCGTCCTTCGCCGCCCTGCTACGCCAGCCGCTGGCAGAGACGGACGCACCTGACAGCCATGACCTGATGAAGGCGTTGCTGGGGAAAACGGACAGGGGCAGAGACGTTCTGGTGCAGCAGGGCGGCGCGCTGGCTGTTGTGAAAGACAACTGGAAGTATATAGAGCCAAATAAGGGCCCCTCCTATAACAAACTGACGGGGATTGAGTTGGGAAATGCCGCGGAGCCGCAGCTATATGACCTGAGCAAGGACATCGGGGAGCAGCGCAACCTGGCAGCCCGTCATCCGGACAAGGTACAGGAACTCGCCCGCTTACTCAAAGAGATAAAAGAAGCGGGCAGGAGCAGGTAGCAAGCAACAAACCCTATATGAAGAAGCATTTATTTTTACTGATGGCGGGGCTGGTGCTGAGCCTTGCGGCACACGCGCAGCAAAAAGGCAGGCAGCCCAACATCCTGATCATCGTCTCCGACGACCACGCCTACCAGGCCATCAGCGCCTACGGGGGCGACAAGTTGATGGAGACGCCCAACATCGACCGCATCGCCGGGGAAGGGGCCCTCTTCAACAAAGCCTACGTCACGAACTCTATCTGCGGGCCGAGCCGGGCCGTTATCCTGACGGGGAAGTACAGCCACAAGAACGGCTTCAGGGACAACGAGAACTCCAGCTTCGACGGCAGCCAGAACACCTTCGTGAAAGAGCTGCGCAAAGGGGGGTACCAGACCGCCTGGGTGGGCAAGTGGCACCTGGAGACCGACCCGCAGGGCTTCGACTACTGGCAGATACTCCCCGGCCAGGGGCACTACTATAACCCCGACTTCCTGATGATGGACGGCAGCCGGAAAAGGATAGAAGGCTATGTGGCCAATGTAACGGCCGACGTGGCCGAGGAGTGGCTGGAGAGGCGGGACAAGGAAAAGCCTTTTTGCCTGGTGATCGGCCACAAGGCCACCCACCGCACCTGGATTCCGGACACTGCCGACATGGGCATGTTCGACGAGGTGACCTTCCCAATTCCTGAAACTTTTCACGACGGTTATGAAAACCGGGAGGCGGCCAGGGTGCAGGAGATGTCCGTTGCCCGGGACCTCATCATGGGCTACGACCTGAAGATGTTCCCGGACTATGACAGCATCAGGGACGGCAACATCACCCGCATGAACGCCGCCCAGCGAGCGAAGTTCAAGGCCTATTACAAGCCCATCTACGAAGACCTGCAGGCCCGGAACCTGACAGGGAAGGAACTGGGGGAGTGGAAATTCCAGCGCTACATGCGCGACTACCTGGCCACGGCCGCCTCCATGGACCGCAGCATCGGCCGCACCCTGGACTATCTGGACAGAAACAGACTCACCGGCAACACCATCGTCATCTACGTGTCGGACCAGGGCTTTTTCCTGGGCGAGCACGGCTGGTTCGACAAGCGCTTCATGTACGAGGAGTCGTTCCGCACGCCGATGATGATGCGCTACCCTGGTGTGGTGAAGCCCGGCACGGTGTCGGATGACTTTGTGATGAACCTCGACATCGCCCCAACCATGCTGGATGCGGCCGGTGTCGCCATCCCTCCCGACATGCAGGGGGAGTCGATGCTGCCCCTGCTGACCGAAAGAAATGCGAAAGGCCGCGACGCCATGTATTACCATTACTATGAGAACGGCGAGCATGCCGTGTCGCCTCACTTCGGCATCAAGACCAAACGCTACAAGCTGATCCGCTTTTACAAACGGGTGGAGTCGTGGGAGCTCTACGATCTGCAGAAAGACCCGCGCGAGCTGGACAACCTGTACGGGAAGAAGGGCTACGAGAAGCTCACCGCCAACCTGAAGAAACAGCTCGACGGGCTGATAAGCCGGTATGAGGACGGGGACGCCAGGCAGATACTGCTGCATCAGTAGAAAACTTTAGCTTAGCAGACTATGAAAAGACTCAGCATTCTCTTTTGTATGGCGCTGTTCGCGCTGTCAGCCTTTGCGCAGAAACGGCCGAACGTTATCTTCATCCTCGCGGACGACATGGGGTATGGCGACCTGGGCTGCTACGGGCAGGAACTGATACAGACTCCGAACATAGACAAGCTCGCCGCCAGCGGCATGCGCTTCACCCAGTTCTACGCGGGCACGTCTGTCTGCGCCCCCTCCCGGGCCTCGCTGCTGACCGGGCTGCACACGGGGCACACGCCGGTGCGGGGCAACTTTGAGATACAGCCGGAAGGGCAGTTCCCGATACCCGACTCCACTTACACGATGGCAGAGATGTTCCGGAAGGCGGGCTATGCCACCGGCCTGTTTGGGAAGTGGGGGCTCGGGCACCCGGGCTCGGAGGGCGCTCCCGAGCACCAGGGCTTCGACCGGTTTTATGGCTACAACTGCCAGCGGCAGTCGCACAACTTCTTCCCGGACCACCTGTGGGACAACAAGCAGCGGGTCGGGCTGGCGAACACGCCGACGGACCAGCGGCAGTACGCGCCCGACCTTATCCAGGAAAGGGCCCTGGCCTTTCTTACCGGCAACAGCAAAGCGCCCTTCTTCCTGTACCTGGCCTACACCCTGCCGCACGCCGGGCTGCAGCTGCCGGCGGGAGATAGTGTGTTTGAAGCATATAAGCGGAAGTTCGGTGAGAAGCCGGTCGCTGTTCCTGAAAAATGGGATGGAAAAGGTTACCAGCCGCAGGCTTACCCGCGCGCCGCCTACGCCGCCATGGTCACCAAGCTGGATAGCTATGTGGGCGAGGTCATGCAGGAGGTGAAAAGGCTGGGCATCGAAGAAAGCACGCTCATCGTCTTCACCAGCGACAACGGGCCGCACCGCGAGGGCGGGAACGTGCCGGAGTTCTTCAACAGCAGCGGCGGCCTTAGGGGCATCAAGCGCGACCTGTACGAGGGGGGCATCCGGGTGCCGATGATCGCCGCCTGGCCTTCCGTTATCAAAAAAGGGACGGAATCAGACTACGCCGGGGCCTTCTGGGACTTTTTCCCCACCTTCGCCGCCTTGGCGGGCCAGCCCGCCCCCGCCGGCACAGACGGGATTTCCATCCTCCCTGCGCTTACATCCAGAGGAAAGCAGAAGCAGCACGCGTTCCTGTACTGGGAGTTCCACGAGGACGGTGGCAGGCAGGCCGTGCGGATGGGGGATTGGAAAGGCGTGCGGCTCGGCGTGAAGAAAGACAGGAACGCCCCCGTCCAGCTGTACGACCTCGCCACCGACCCCCGGGAGATAAAAGACATCAGCGCCGCCCACCCGGATGTTGTGAAGCAGATAGCAGCCATCATGGCGCGCGAACATATAGCAAACAAAGATTTCCCGCTGGTGGCGGAGAAATAAGGCAAACCACTACAGCCTGTTTCTGCCGCTTCAGCATACAGCCAGCCGCCCAATCGCATCCCGGCCATATATGGAGCAGGGGGCTGATGGCGAAAGAATATGCTTTGCTCATCACCAGTGTAACAGAGCCCCCGCTTGCACGCCGCGTTTTCCCAATGTCTGCTGTTAACATCTTTCGTCCTACTGCTTCGTAAAGAGAAGAATCATGTATTTACTCTGAAACGTGATCTATATATGGCAGACAGCAGTGAAGAGAAACATCAGGACGATAAAGGGATGCAAGGCGGCATGGGCATGCGCGGTGTAACCAGGCCTATGGCCGAGCAGGAGGTACGGCAGCACAATAAGCAAATGCACGGGGAGGGGCAGCACCAGCGGGGCGAATATCACCAGGAGGAGCATCAGCAAGAGAAGGGCAACGGCCACAGCATGGTGATGTCGGATGATATGCGGGAGAAGATGCTGCACATGCACCACATGCAGACCCTGTGGGTGTACTGGATGATTATCCTCCTCGGTGCCTGGGTGCTCATCTCGCCGCTCACGTTTGATTACAGCATCGGCACGGTGGAGCCGTCGGGCGGCAGGAGCGTGTGGCTCACCCTAGACCAGCGCATCGCCTTCATGAAGTGGAGCGACATCATCAGCGGCGCCCTGCTGATCTTCTTCGGGTGGCGCGGGCTCACGCCGAACCGCCCCGTCAGCCTCTGGGTCTGTTGCTTTGTCGGCATATGGCTCACCATGGCACCGCTTGTTTTCTGGTCGCCAACGGCGGTGGCTTACCTCAACGACACCCTGGTGGGGGCGCTCATCATTGCCCTGGCCATTCTGATACCGGGTATGCCCAACATGATCATGTACATGAAAATGGGCCCCGAAACACCGCCAGGCTGGAGCTATAATCCCTCGAGTTGGCCGCAGCGCTGGATCATGATGGTGCTTGGCTTCCTGGGCTGGATCGTGTCGCGCTACCTTGCCGCCTTCCAGCTCGGCTACATCGACAGTGTCTGGGACCCGTTCTTCGGGCAGCAGAGCGAGCAGGTGCTCAACTCTGCCATGTCGCACTCGCTGCCCATCTCCGACGCGGGCCTGGGCGCCATCGCCTATACTCTTGAGTTCCTGATGGGCTGGATGGGGGCTCCCTCGCGCTGGCGCACCATGCCGTGGATGGTCGCCATCTTCGGTATTCTGGTCATCCCGCTGGGATGCGTCCATATCTTCCTGGTCATCAGTCAGCCGGTGATGGTGGGTGCCTGGTGTACGTTCTGCCTGCTGGCCGCAGCCATCATGATCCCCATGATACCGCTGGAGGTCGATGAGGTGATTGCGATGGGGCAATTCATGAAGAAGAAGGTGAAAGAGGGCGAAGGCTTCTGGAAAGTGTTCTGGAAGGGCGGCACCATTGAGAGCGATGCCAAAGACGAAGCGCCGGAGCTGATGCAGTTCCCGCAGGAGCCGGGGGCGGTGTACGCGTCTTCTATATGGGGGGTTAGCTTCCCCCGGACGCTGACCGTGGCGGCACTGCTGGGGGCGGCGCTGGTGTTTGCCCCAGGCCTTTTCGGTGTGGGGATACAGGAAACAGTGGCCAACGTCTTTCACCTGACCGGTTCGCTGATTGTAGTCACCTCCGTTTTTTGCATGGGTGAGCCGCTTCGCAGGGGCCGCTACTTTAATGTGCTGTTGGGGCTGATTGTGGCGGTGGCGCCCTGGTTCCTGAGCAGCAGTCCGGCAGGTTTAAGTGCAGCCGGCGTGGCATTGGGGCTGGCCGTGGCGGCGCTGGCGCTACCGCTGGGCCCTGTGAAGCAACATTATGCCGGGTGGGATGAGTACATCAGGTAAAAAAGTGCTGCATGAGGAGCGGGTGCTTTCGGACGAGGAGATAAAAGCGGGGGCGCGGGAGGTGCTGTACAAGAACATGATCAGTGGCCGGAGGAATGACTTCAACTACCACTACACCAAGCCTTCCCCGGGTACGTACCCTTTCCAGTACTTCTGGGACACTTGCTTCCACATTTTTACGCTGACCGCGCTGGGCGAGGTGGACATGGCTAAAAAACACATGCACAGCCTTTTTGAGATGCAGCGCCCCGACGGCTTTGTAGGCCACATGAACTACTGGAAGAGGTTGTGGCCCGCCCGCATCACCGACCTGCTGCAGCTCAGGCCCCACGATGTGCTGCGGCTCTACAGGCCCCACATGTCGGCCCTGTTGCAGCCGCCCATTGCCGCGCAGGCCGCGCTCCGGATTTACCAGCACAGCCAGGACCTCTCTTTTGTAAAGCAGCTGTTGCCGAAACTGAAAAAGTACTACGGGTGGCTCGCCAGGAACCGCGATTTTGAAGGGGAGGGGCTGCTTTCCATCATCACACCGTTTGAATCGGGCATGGACTGGAAAGCGAGTTACGACCCTTTGCTGAAGTACGATAGAGGCAAGGCCGGGCCGCTGCTGTTCTGGAAGGTGCTGCAAGTAGACGCGCACAATTTCCTGAAGGGCTATGATCTGCCAGCAATCTACAAAAGCAACAGGTTTATCGTGAAGGATGCTGCCTTCAACACCATTTATGTGCAGAACCTGCAGGCCATGGCAGCCTTGTGCAACGTGGCAGGGGAGGAGGATGGGCTGCACTTTTTGGAACAGGCAAGGCAGACCGAAAAAAGTATAGTTCGCTATATGTATGATGAGGAGGACGCCGCTTTCTACGACCTCCACGGCCACCAGTTTGAGAAGCTGAGAGTGCGCACGGGCACCATCTTTTTTCCGGTGGTGCTTAAGAGTGTGCCGGACGAGGTGTGCCGGCGCGTACTGGGGAGGCACCTGTTGCACCAGGACGGCTTCCATGTGCCTTTCCCGGTTCCGTCGCTTGCTGTCGATGAGCCTGCTTTCAACCCCGACGGCTCGCTTTATATCTGGCGTGGGCCCACCTGGGTGGTGTTCAACTGGTTTATGCAGGGCTACCTGCTGGAGAAAGGGTACCGGCAGCAGGCAGAGGAATTGCTGCTGAGCGTGAAGCGGCTGATTACCAAAAGCGGCTTCCGGGAGTATTATAACCCTTTCACCGGTGAGGGCCACGGAGCGAGGGATTTTACTTGGTCAGGACTGGTGGTGGATATGATCAACAGGCTGCAGGAAGGGACACAGCGTATGTAAAGGCAGAGAGGTATGCTGTTAAAGGTGTGATATCCATACCCCTTCTGCGGCTGCCCATCATATATGAGGCCGTGGTTCTAATGTTTGACAACAAAATGAATACAGGTGTTTCATCACGCGAGAGAGCTGCGGGTTAATGCGCACATGTCCAGCTCGGGGTGATCTATAAAACCATAACGGGCAGTCAAAAAGCCGCAACAGAGCCCTCTGGTTCATGCTGTACTTTCTTTTCGGGCTCATATCCCAGGTGCAGTGGCCGTTGTAACGCAGCTAACGGGCAGCAGCCTGACTTCCGCAGCCTGCTCTCCTTATATAACCTTGTGCTGCACGGTTCCGGCGTCTTCCCAAAGGCAGAGGGTTTTGCCATTCCCCAGGCTGTAAACTTTCGGCCAGCTGCCTGCGCCTAACGCTGAGGTAGTGTTCGTGTTTAAGTTATGAAGCTTTATCTGCCCGTCCTGCTGCCATATCACACGGGCACTGCCACCCGACTGCGTCAGAGAGCAGCTTCTGCCCACGCCTATTTTCTGCTCCGGCTGGCTTTCCTGGCTATAAAATATCTCCCCCTTCCGCTGCCACGCTGAGTTCACGAGGCCGCTTTCCCCGATCGCCAGTCCGCCGCCGTCCATCGGGCAGCCTTCCAGTTTCCAGGTGCCCTGCCCGAACCTGCGCGGAGCCGTGAAGGTTTCCCCGTTGTCTGTGGAAGACGTGTAATAGATGTCTCTGGCGCCGTTCAGCCAGTTCCGGAAGGAGATGGTGAGTTTATTGCCGCTGTGGGCAATGTTGGGCTTGCAGCATTCGCAGACTGTGCCGTCAGGGGAGGCATACACCAGTTTATTGGCTGCCCAGGAGGCCTGGTCAGCGGCAAGAGAGGAAAAGTAAATTTTGTTTTTCCTGTTCCCCCTCGTGTCCAGCCACACTGCATAAAATATGTTGTCCTTATCAGCGGTGAGCGCCATGAGGCCCTCCGGCGCCGAACCCGCGACATCATTGGCGTTGGCGATTTCCTTCCATTTGTTATTGCTGTGGCTTAGCATATACGCATGGATGTTGCCTGCCTTGTCCATGGCCGTGACAAGGCTGTAGTTTCGGGAGGAGGCAATCTGCGGTCCCCTCGACATGCCCAGGTGCATCTCCGGCAGGGTGGCCACCTTCACCGGCTCCGAAAAGCTTTGTCCGCTATCGGCAGAGGACATGGTATAGATGGTGTCATCTTTCCCGAACACGACGCGGATGGTGCCCTTGGTGTCAATCGCTGCGTTGGGCTGCTGGCCGCTCACCGCGCCGCCAGCCGTTGCTGCCGCAGCACAGAGAAAAACTGCCCCGAAAAAGAGCAGGAAGGTTTTAAGAAGTAGCTTCATATAGCTTTGTGTACAGGTGTAGTTTATGTGTAACGGCCTATAAACCGGAAACGGTGTCTGTGCCGGGGACATTCAATATAACGTTTTTTCATGTAACTGACGATATGCAAAAAGCAGTTTAAGAAGTCTCCGGGTATATAGCACGAGCGAGGATGCACATGTCTACTATCCCGCGGCCTCCGGCTGCCCATATAATGCAGGCTGCCCTTCTGGAAGCCCACCCATTTCAGCCCGCAGCTTAGCTACTGCCAAGGCTATATATGCAATTTATATATGAACGCAACCTATATATGAACATGCTGCCTATATAGGTACGGGCGGGAGGCCCTGTGACAGCAGACATGAGCGGGGACGCCCGCGCCATATATAACGGTATTGCCCTGAATAATATGGGTATGCCTTCAAGGGAGACAATATACCTGGTGCGGCCAGGCAGTGGATGTGCTGCATGTGCAGCAGGAAAGAGACCAAAGCGGCAAAAAGATGCATCACTAAACTGGGATATTCATAATCCTTCTGCGGCTGTCACTCGTTTATGAAACTTTATATCCATGTTCCACCACAAAAATGAAAACAAATGTTCCATCACGTAAAAGAGTTACAGTTTAATGCGCGCGTCTCGAAGCCGGACCCCAAGTTTGCCAGCCTGCTGCTGGAGCAGTTCGGCGGCGCGAACGGGGAACTGAAGGCGGCCATGCAGTATTTTGTGCAGGCTTTCCCGGCCCGCCAGCCCTATCCCGACAAGTACGACATGCTCATGGACATCGCTACCGAGGAGTTCAGCCACCTGGAGATTGTCGGGGCCACCATCCAGATGCTGCTCGGCAACCTGAACGGGGAGCTGAAGAAGGCGGCAGACGAGTCCGAAATCATGCAACTGCTCAAAGGCAAAGCCGAGAAAGAGTCCTTCATACACGAGGCCATGGTCAACCCACAGTTCTTCGGGCTGAGCGGCGGCAGCCCCACGCTCACCAACAGCCAGGGCGTGCCGTGGAACGGCTCCTATGTAGACGCGAACGGCGACATGGCAGTGGACCTTCGCTCCAACATCGCGGCGGAGGGCCGGGCCAAGATTGTGTACGAGTACCTGATGCAGTTCACCGACGACGCTTATGTGAAGGAGACGCTCAAGTTCCTGATGACGCGCGAGATAGCGCACGCCCAGATGTTCGAGGCCGCCCTGGCCACCATCAAGCCAAACTTCCCGCCGGGAGTGCTGCAGGGCGACCCGCGCTACAGCAACACGTATTTCAACATGTCGAACGGCATGGAGGTGCGCGGCCCCTGGAACAATGGCGCAAGCCCTGAACTGGGCGAGGAGTGGCAGTACGTGCAGGACCCGCTGAGCCACGTAATCCAGACAAACGGCCTGCTGGACCAGCAGCCAGTGGGAGCAAGCATGACGATGGACCAGGCGGAGCAGAAGAGCAAGGCGCTCGGGGAGGAGCGGAGCGGCCATATATCTGAGAATGTACCAAAAGGGGAAAACCAGTGGAGCACGTATCCGCAGCAGAACCTTTAGCCCCCTGCTGCTCCTATATATGGCAGAAGATAAATTAACAGAGGGTAAATCGCTTAAAACAGAGGAGGGGTCGGTGGAGATTCAGTTCTACACCGACCCCCTTTGCTGCTGGAGCTGGGCCTTTGAGCCACAGTGGCGGCGGCTGCGCTACGAGTACAGCGGCAGGATAAAGTGGCGCTACCGCATGGCGGGCCTCATCCCCAACTGGGGCAGCTACAGCGACCCCCTGAACGGCGTGACAAAGCCCATCCAGATGGGGCCTATATGGCTGGAGGCAAAACACCTGTCGGGCATGCCCATCGAGGACAAGGTGTGGTTCAGCAACCCGCCTGCCTCCTCCTATCCCGCCTGCATAGCCGTGAAATGCGCAGGCCTGCAGTCTGCGGGTGCGGCCGAGATATACCTGCGCCGCGTGCGCGAAGCCATCATGCTGCATGGCAGGGACATCTCTAAAACGGAAGTGCTGCTGGAAGTGGCGAAGGCGCTCTCGGAGGAAAGCCCTGATTTGCTGCACTATACCATGTTCGAGCAGCAACTGCACGGCGAGGCGGCCCGGAAAGCCTTTGAGGAGGACCTGATGCAGGTGCGCTATCACCGCATTACCCGCTATCCCGCCCTCACTATCAGCAAGCCCGGGCAGGAAGGCCTGCTCATTGTAGGGTACCGGCCTTACGAGGCGCTGGTGAGTACGCTGCAGAAGGTGGCGCCGGAACTGGAGCCCGTCCGGCAAGTGCAGGATGTGGCGGAGTACCGGCGGTTCTGGGGCGGTGCCACAGACAGAGAAGTAGCGGAGGCACTACGCGCAGGAGGCCAGGGGCAAGCTGCATCTGCTTTAAGCAAGCCTCCGAAGTAATACCAGTACCGGGCGGACTTAGGAAACTTACCTTTTTAAATCCACCCTAAATTCCACCGGCTAGGGTGCCCACTATATATGGCTTTTGTCTTAAATACGCGCGTGTGAATCTTGAACCTTTTTGGTATAGGTGCTCGGACAAAACCTTTTTAACCTGCCCATTAGAGCATTATATATCACAAACTTTTGAGAATAAGCAAGATGTAATACAGGAAAGTCTTAAGTCTTGATACCTGATACTTGTGTCCTTTTACTTATCTATATATAAAGCAGCCATGGAAAACGTGAAGCTGAATGAATCAAACTCTTCCTTCCATGTTTCGGGGAGCGAGGCCATGAGAAGCCTGAGAATAGAGCAGGTCTGGGTTCGCCAATGGCCCGAGCGGGCGGACGAATTCAAGCTTATTGTTCTGGATGAGAAAGACGTCCCTATATACCGCCAGATCCTGCATGCGCAGGAAGCACCGGAAACAGCGGGCACCGACACGATAGCAGTAGGCAAGGAGTTTGCGTTTTACGACCATCTCTCCGTAGTGCTCACCACCGAGCCCGGGGGAGTGCCCTTCAGTGCTGAAATTATATTTAAATGAAGCGCACTTTATGTCCGGTTCACGGGGTACGGCAATACCGGCAGCTCATAATATATTCAGTAAATAACCGCTTATACCCCGCTTGACGGCCACAATTTTTTATAACCACTTTTCCCCATTCCGTTATTTGAGCTGCCTGCGCAGCAGTTGCGCGTTGACGGCCACGATCACGGTGCTCAGGCTCATCAAAGCGGCACCCACGGCGGGGGAGACCATGATGCCCTGCTGGTAAAGCACACCAGCAGCCAGCGGGAGCGCGATGACGTTGTAGGCGGTGGCCCAGACCAGGTTCTGGATCATCTTGCGGTAGGTGGCCTTGCCGAAGAGGATGAGGGAGGCGATATCCTGCGGGTTGCTGTTGACCAGGATGATGTCGGCTGTCTCGGCGGCCACGTCCGTGCCGGAGCCCACGGCGATACCCACATCGGCCTGGGCCAGGGCAGGGGCGTCGTTCACGCCGTCGCCCGTCATGGCCACAAACTCCCCTTTGGCCTGCAGTTCTTTCACCTTTTCCTGTTTTTGGTGGGGCAGCACGTTGGCCAGGTAGCCGTCCATGCCCAGTTGGTCGCTCACGCTCTTGGCCACGCGCTCGTTGTCGCCGGTGAGCAGCAGGTTTTTGATGCCGTTCTCCTTCAGCACCCGTATCGCTCCGGCCGACTCTTCCCGTATCTGGTCGCGCATGGTGATGTAGCCGACCGGCTGGCTGTCCACGAGCACGTATACCACTGTTTCAACGCCCTCTTCGGCCTCGCTGGCGGGCACGGCAATGTCATACTCCTTTATATAGTTCGGCCCTACCACTTTCACATCTTTTCCTTCCACCACACCTTCCAGCCCTTTGCCCGGCAGGTAGTTGAAGCCTTGAGAAGGAGGGACCGCTATACCTTCAGATTTAACCTTGCGCAGTATACCCTGTGCGATAAAGTGCTCCGAGTTCTGCTCCACGCCAGCCGCCAGGCGCAGCATTTCCCGCTCATCCATAGTGTTTCCGAACGCTACGACAGAGGCAATTTCGTGGGAGCCCTGGGTAAGGGTGCCGGTTTTGTCGAAGATGATGGTGGTGATCTTGCGGGAGTTCTCGAAGGCGGTGCGGTTGCGGATGAGCAGGCCGTTATTGGCAGACACGGCCGTGGAGATGGCCACCACCAGCGGCACCGCCAGCCCCAGCGCATGCGGACAGGAGATCACCATCACCGTCACCATGCGCTCCAGGGCGAAATCAAGCGCCGCCCCGGCCAGCAGCCAGGCAGCCAGCGTGCCGAAGCCGGCCGTGAGGGCGAGATAAGTCAGCCACTTGGCAGCCTTGTCGGCCAGGCGCTGCGTTTCGGACTTGGTCTTCTGCGCCTCCTGCACCAGCGTGATCACCTTGTTGAGGTAGCTCTCTTTGCCGGTATACTCTACCCGCACCCGCAGCACACCGTTTCCGTTGATGGAGCCGCCGATTACTTTGTCGCCGCTGTTCTTCTTGACTGGTTTGCTCTCGCCGGTGAGCATGCTCTCGTTCAGGTGGCTCTCGCCGTCCTCCACCACGCCGTCGGCGGGCACCTTCTCGCCCGGCTTTACCAGTATCAGGTCACCTTTCTGCAGGTCCTCTATCCTTGCTTTCACCGTCTCCCCATCCCGGATCAGCATGGCCTCAGCGGGCATCATGCCCACCAGCAGCTCCAGCGCCTTGGAGGCACCCAGCACCGAGCGCATCTCGATCCAGTGCCCCAGCAGCATAATCACGATCAGCGTGGCCAACTCCCAGAAGAAGTCCATGCCCTCCAGCCCGAACGTCACGGCTGTGCTATATAAATAAGCCACCGTGATGGCCACCCCGATGAGCGTCATCATGCCGGGCGTTCCTTTCTTAACTTCTTCCCAAAGCCCCGCCAGGAAGGGCCAGCCGCCGTAGAAATAGATGACGGAGGAGAGCACGAAGGCGATGTACAGGCTGTAAGGCACCTCCAGCTTGAAGCCCAGGATGTGCTGCACCATCGGGCTCAGGATAATGACAGGGACAGAGAGCGCCAGCGACACCCAGAACCGCTTTTTGAAGTCCTCGATCATCATGCGGTGGTGGTCGTGGCTGTGCTCCCCGTGCGGCGGGTGGCCGGTCGTGTCCCGGTGCATGGCCTGCCCGTGGCCGTGCAGCGTCTTTTCTTCCAGCCGCTCTTCTGTCTTTCCGGCTTCGTTCGCTGCCCGCTCTCTGGCGCTGTGGTGGTGTTGGTGGTCGTGATTCATGGGAGCAAAACTATATATCTGAATACTGCGTGGAAGACAGGTGTATAACGGTAGACTCATGCAGGAAATTCTTCCCGCTGCCACTGCTCCAGGATAGGGCCCGCCTGCTACGAAAGTAAAGATAGCCACTCGCACCTCCGGCAGCATTATAGGATTTGGGCGAATAGTTACATGTTTCGTGCCTGCAGAAGGCGAGTTAGTTCGATGCAGGGTGGCTGTCCAGGAAAGTGAAACCGTAAACAGACCTGTGGGGTTTGGGAGGCTTGGGTATATAGGATGGTTAAAGCCTGTGCGGTTGAAAGCGCAGCCTTTAACTAAAAAGGCTAAAGAGGCGGCGGGGGATCTGTCAGATGTCCAACCGGCCTCTTCAGCCTTCTTTTCCGCTCACGTATGCCTGGTCGGAGGCGCCTACGGGTCTCCGGGTGCAAAGCGGGCAGTTTTGTTTATAGGCCGGGGCCCGTGGCAGCGGGGGATATATAGCCAACAATAAGCCTGCTTGCCGCCGGAGCCCTGGTCTGCAGCCACCGTTTTTAGATAGTGAAGTCCGTCCACTTCTGGTCGGACTCGTTGGAGGCTACCGCGCTCTCCACGAAGGCCATCCCTCGCAGGCCTTCTTCCACAGATGGGAACTCAGCAGTGGTGTTCTCCTGGCCGTCCATTCTGGCCGACACGGCCTGCACGAAGTTTCTGTAGATGTTGCCGAACGCCTCGAGGTAGCCCTCGGGGTGGCCGCCCGGGGTGCGGGTGTTGTTCTTGGCCAGCGTGCCCAGGTAAGGCTGTCCTGCGCGGTACACTTCGGTAGGTTTGCCCTGCCATTTCAGTAGTAAAGTGTTCGGCTCCTGCTGGTGCCACTCCAGGCCGCCCTCTTCGCCGTCTATTTTTATCAGGAGGTTGTTTTCCTCCCCGGCGGCCACCTGCGAGGCCGTCAGAACGCCTCTGGCGCCGTTATCGAACTTGAGCAGCACCGCGCCGTCGTCATCCGACAGCCTTCCCTCCACAATAATGTCGAGGTCAGCGCAGAGCTGCGTCACCTGCAGCCCGGTAATGTACTCGGCCAGGTTGAAGGCGTGCGTGCCGATATCGCCCATCACGGAACTCTTGCCGCCCTTTTTGGGGTCGGTTCTCCAGGCGGCGCCCGCGTTGCCCTCCCGCTCCGTCATCTTGCTCAGCCAGCCCTGGCGGTACTCCACCGCTACTTTTCTTACCTTCCCGAGCGCGCCGGACGCGATGATTTCCTTTGCCTGCTTCACCATCGGGTAGCCGGTGTAGGTGTGGGTGAGGCAGAGGATAAGGCCGGTTTCCTCTACTTTCGCTTTCAGTTGCTTGGCCTCGTCAAGCGTCAGCGTGATAGGTTTTTCGATGACCACATGGAAGCCGTTTTCGAGCGCCAGCATGGCCGGGGCAAAGTGGGCAAAGTTAGGGGTAACGATGGTGATGAAGTCCATCCGCTCCCCCTCGGGCAGCTGGCTTTCTTTCTGTATCATCTCCTCGTAGTTGGTATAGATCCTGTCTTCGGGAAGAAACAGGGAGCGGCCGCTGTCAATGGCTATTTCCTGGTTGATGCTCAGGGCGCCGCACACCAGCTCTACCATCCCGTCCATATTGGCAGCGATGCGGTGAATGGCTCCGATAAAGGCATCTTTGCCCCCGCCGAGCATGCCCATCCTTAATTTTCGGTTCATAGTTGTTTTTAAATTAGAATTGGTTAGGATAAATACTGATTAAAAAAGTAACATGGAGCACTAATTTCAATCCAATTTACAAAAAGATTTGAAAAGGCACCAAAGAGCTGCCAAATTCCCGGAGCAGTGCCTACCCATATGCGGGGCCCAGTGGCAGGCGCGGATGGCGGGCACTGAGGCAGAGGTGTTCATTATAGGCATGAAGCAAAAGTTATATGGCATGAAGTAAAAGGACATCTGGTTCATGTATCAAGACATAAAACTCTTTGCGTTATATATAAAAGGGATGCGGCTGACTGAGAAATTGTCTCTGCCAGCCGCGTCCGCCAATGCCGTCCACTTAAGGACGACTACATAGAATTTTGTCATTTCAAACACGCTTGAGGCGTGAGCCGAAGAGAGCCAGCGTAGCTGAGAGGAATCTATCTGGAATTCTGTTTAGAACTCTCACGTTGTTCGAGATGACAAAGGAAGACTCCTCAAGTTGACGGTATTGCCTCACCTGCCCTTACTTCTTCACCATGCTTTGCAGGAACTCCCGCACTTCCGGGGTGTCGTACTCGGCCATGCCTTCCTGTTTGGCCACAATCTTGCCCTCCGGCGAGATGATGAACGTGGTGGGGATGGCGTTGGAGTAAAACTCCTGCGGAAACTGGCTGGCGGGCATATATACCGGGAAGGTGTAGCCTTTCTTGTCAATGAATTTCCGCACCTTCTCCATACCGCCCTCGTCCACCGACAGCATCACGAAAGCGATTTTGTCGGAGCCCACTTTCTCGTACAGGCTTTGGATATTCGGCATCTCAGCGATGCAGGGCGGGCACCAGGTCGCCCAGATGTTCATAAACACCACCTTGCCTTTCAGGCTCTCGAAGGCTATTGTTTTGCCGTCCAGCCCCGTTAGTTGGAACCCGGCGCCTGCCATGCCCGCTGCTACAGCGGAGGTGACTTCCGGTGCAGCAGGAGGGGCCGCCGACACAGGCTCGGGCACGTCGGCTTTTTTGATGCCGGTGGCCAGCAGCAGCCGCTGCACCTGCCCGATGGCCTCTGTGTGCAGGCCCGTCGCATATAAGATTCCGAAAATAGCGAGCATGACGGCCCAGCCCGGAATGTTCCTGAGTGAAAATTTACGCTTGTTCATGATTTCTATATCTTTAAGTGATAAACTGCTTTTAAGGTAATCTCTGGCTGCCTGCCTACAACTCAACCGTTATATAGCCCTGCCGCTGCAGGTCGAACAGATAGGTGAGGCCGTTCGGGACAACCTCCACGCCGTCCACCAGCGTTTCCGGGTCGATGCTGAACTGCTTCAGCGACAGGCCGCAGACTTTGTAGGTGACGCCCGCTGCGCGGCCTTGTCCGAGTTGCTGCGCCATGTTGCTTCCTTTCACGAAGGCCTCCACGGATTTGCCGCAGGCCATCACCACAAAGCTCCCGCGGTTGTAGGGGCTGTTCGGTGTTATGGTTTCGGCGGTGTTTACGGCTGCTTTCAGGTGGTTGGGCTGGCTGATGAGCACCGCGTACCTCTTCTTGGCAGCCGCTGTGGCAGTGCCTTGCTGTGCCTGCACTGCCGTGGTACGCGCGCCGAGCAGCATGACGAAGGCAGCGGCCAGTACAGCGGCATACCTTCCGGGGCGCGTGCCCCTCATGCTACCCTGCGCTTTCTTTTTCAGCGCTGGTAACTGGTCCAGGCTGTAATATACGGCACCATTCGCCATAAAAAACAGCAGCACGCCCATCAGGGCAATGTTCTTGAACAAAGGCCCCGCACCAGCTGGGTTCGCCACCTGCACCGTCAGGGTAATGGGGATAAGGATGGCTAACAGCACGGCGGCGGCCACCCTGGTCCTGAACCCTGCCAGCAGCATAAAACCGCCCAGAAGCAGCCCGGCTCCTGATAGTATAATCAGTGTTTCGGGCGGCGCAACCCAGGCAGCCATATGTGCGATAGGCACTTTCTCGAGCCGGGCAGTTACACCGGTGGTGTTAAAAAGGTGGTTCAGGCCGGCAGTAATAAAGATGAGGCTGGCCATGCCGCGCATCGCCAGAAACGATAGTTTTTGCAAAGGGGTATTTTCCATACAGGAGATTTTAAATCTTAAAATAAATGAGGTACAGGTTGCCCTTTTCCCTCCACAGGAAGGAATAAGAGGCGGCATATATGGGCAGGAAGGCGATGTGTCTGCCTTTGTCTGCCGGCCATATATGCCTTGTGCTACGCGTGCTTTATTTTAAGAAAACCTTGGCGGGTCGGGGTCAGCCTTCAGGCTGGGAGTCTGGTGGATGCTGTCAGCAGAAGGTGTTGCCAGTTGAGCGATGCCTGTCAGGAAAACGCCATTGGACTTGTTCTCAGCGATTATAGCATAGAACTGCTGGCTGCAGTCTGTGGCGGCAGTGGCTCCGCTCTGCTGTTCGGAGTGTGTCTGGTGCTTCAGGCACTTTTTGGCGCATTTGCGCTTCACGAGCCGCTTGTCTCCGTTATCCGCCGTTCTCAGTTCATGCTGCTTCACACACGCAAAGCCGCTCACGCGCCCGTCTGTTTGCGACAGGGTGAACAGCAGCAGCAGTGTGCTGAAAAACAGGAGCAGATAATGCTTCATTCCTTCAAAGCTAAGAGGCCATATATATAACATCAGCTGGCCGGAGAAATTGTAACCCTCATAACGTGCCCGATAGGGGCAGCCACAATTTATATGTAAAGGTACAACCTACAACTCCGGGTACCAAATCGGCTTTACATTGCTGGCTATAATTCCCCGGCCTTTGGATGATACCCGCTTTGGCCCTGAAAGCCTTTCCGGCCGGGCCTGCGCAGCTTTCAGAGTTGGTCTGAATATATGGAACTTGCCTTTTGTTTCCTTTTCGGTGAATTTAAACGTACCTGCTGCAAAGGTACGGCACTCGCAATACGGCTTCAGTGACCTAGGTCACGCAGGCGGCTAAGCCAGGAAGATTTCTTTGAGGATGATATAAATGCCCATCACGAGCACGAACCAGCCAAAGGAGGTTTTCAGTTTGTCGGCGCGCACTTTGGTGGAGAGGAACGTGCCGATGAAAATGCCCGCAATGGAGATGGCGGAGAAAATGGTCAGGAACAGCCAGTCGATCTCGTAGTTGTAGATGTCGCCAAGGAAGCCAAAGAGCGACTTGACCGCGATGATCAGCAGCGAGGTACCCACCGCCATCTTCATGTCCAGCTTGCTGAAGAGCACCAGCGCCGGGATAATCAGGAAGCCGCCGCCCGCGCCCACCAGGCCTGTCAGGGTTCCCACCACCACACCCTCGGCCAGGATACCGGCGTAGTTGAACCTCGGCTCAGGATGCGAGGCGTCTGGCTGTTTTAGATCCGCTTCTGTGTCGGCGCTCTCCTCTGCCGGGTCTTCTTTCGCCCGGATCATGCTGATGGAGGCAAACACCATCAGGGCGGCAAACAAGAGCATCAGCAGCACGCCCCTGGTCACCAGCAGGTCGCCTACCGTGAAGAGGTTTTCGGGGATGGCCGGTACCAGGTAGCGGCGCGTGAGGTACACCGACACGATGGAGGGCAGCCCGAAAACCGCCGCCGTCTTCAGGCTCACCAGCCCTTTTTTATAAAACTTATAAGAGCCCACCAGACTGGTGAGGCCGACGATGAACAGGGAGTATGCGGTGGAGAGCACCGGGCTGAAGCCGAGCAGATACACCAGCACCGGCACCGTTAAAATAGAGCCCCCGCCCCCAATCAACCCAAGTGAAAGCCCGATGATTAGTGCCGCCGCGTATCCTAAAATTTCCATTTTACCTGTATAATGATTGTCGGATACAAAGGTACGGCCCGCCAGCGCGGCCTACAGTGACTGTTGTCACAGAGGGAGGGGTTGGAGTTAGGAAGTTAAAGAGTTAGAAAGTTTGGGTGTTAGGAAATTAGAGCGTTTGGGAGTTAGAGCGGGAGGTCGTAAGCAGCCGGTAAACCTGTGGCGAGGTGTAGCCATATATAGCCCGCACATTCTATAAATTTAAAACTCCACAATTCCATCACTCCCAAACTCTCTAATTTCCTAACGCCTAAACTTTCTCCAAATCGTGTACCTCGATGTAGCTGCGGTGCAGGGTGATGGCGCCGGTTTGCTCCAGTTTTTTGAGCAGCCGGGAAATCACCTCGCGGGAGCTGTTGAGTTCCTCGGCGATGTGCTGGTGCGACAGCCTGATTTCTTTCCCAATGACTTTTACGTGGCGTTTCAGGTAAAACAGCAGGCGCTCGTCCAGGGCTTTGAAGGCGATGCTGTCCAGGGTCTGCAGCAGTTCCTCGAAGCGCTGGCGATAGGAGGCAATCACGAAACTGTGCCAGCTCTTGTAGCGGGCCAGCCATTGCTCCGACAGGTGCGATGGGATGAGGAGGACTTCGGAGGCATCCACCGCCCTGACCATGATCAGGCTCTGCTCGTTGCGGGCCGAGCACATCATCGACAGCGCGCAGGCGTTGCCTGGTTCGAGGTAATACATCAGGAACTCGTTGCCCTCCTCGTCCTGGCGATACACTTTCAGGAGGCCGCTCAGCAGCAGAATAGTAGAGCGTATATACTGCCCGGTGCGCAGTACTTCGTCGCCTTCCCCCACCCGCCTGATGGTGCTGTGCCGAAGGATTTCATCCTGGAGCGGTTGTTCCAGCTGCGGAAACTGCTTCAATACATCGTCTTTCTGTATGTTTTCCATCTCGTGTGCTCGCAAAGTGGTTTGTTTCGCACCTTGCACGCGCATCATCAATATAAGTCAAATTTATATATAAACCGCTCGAACAGGAGTGGTGCATATGGCAAAAAAAGCCGGTGGCGTACGCCACCGGCTGAGTCAAGCATATAGCTGCTTTTTATTTGAACTTGTTGACCGCCTCGCTCAGGTCCAGCACCGTGGCACCGGGGAGCGCTGCCTCCACAATGCTGCTTCCGGCCGCCGACCGGTAACCGCCTGCGCAATGCACTACCACGGGCTTGTCGGTCGGGATCTCACCGGCGCGCTCGCGCAGTTCCGGCAGCGGGATGTTGATGGAGTTTTCGAAGAAACGGCCGCCTTTTACCTCGGAGGCGTTCCGGATGTCCACGATGGTGTAATCTTCCGGGTGCTGGCCGAATGCCTCCACATCCAGTTGGGGTGACTTGGTGTTTGCCTCGCCGTCCAGTAAGAAAGCGCCTTTTATGAGGAGCTCATATCCTATTTTGGCCGCTTTCGAGATAAGCTCGTGCAACTGCTCCTCGCTCTCCGCCACCAGGTAATAACGCTCTTCCGGGCCCACGATGCTGCCCAGCCAGGTCTCAAACTTGTTCCCGTTCTGGATGTTGATGGCGCCTTTGTGATGCCCTTTCTTGAACGCCTTCTCACCGCGGGCATCCACAATTACCGCTCCCTCCTCCGGGCTGAAGTTCTGCTCCAGCCGTTTCACGCCTTCCAGGCTTGGCTTGTAGGCTGGGGCACCCTGCTTGTTGAGACCTACATCATAGCCAAAGTATTTCGGGATGAACGGCTGATCCTCCGTCAGCACCTTCACGAACTCCTCCTCGCTCATCTGCTGCAGCGCGTAGTTGGTTCGCTTCTCCGCTCCGATGGTGCTGCTGCTGGCCTCGCTCAGGCCTTTGCCGCAGAGCGTGCCTGCACCGTGCGCCGGGTACACCAGCACGTCATCATCCAGTTTCATCAGCTTTTCGCGGGTGCTGTGGTACATCTGCCGCGCGAGTTCTTCGCGTTTGGCCGTGATGCTGCCTGCCTTCTCCCGGAGGTCCGGCCGGCCCACGTCCCCGATAAAGAGCGTGTCGCCTGTGAAAACCGCTTTGTCTTTGCCCTCGTGCTCCAGCACCACGCTGATGCTGTCCGGGGAGTGGCCGGGGGTGTACAGCGACTTCAGCTTGACCTTACCCACCTGCAGTGCAGCGCCCTCGTCGAAGGCCTGGTGCAGATAGTCGGCGCCCACTTTGCTGTGCGCATATATGGTAGCCCCTGTTTGTTGATGAATCTCCAGGTGAGAGCTCACAAAGTCAGCGTGCGGGTGCGTCTCGATCACCCCTACAATTTTTGCGTTGTGGGCTACTGCGTAATCATAGTATGGCTGCGGGTCGCGGGCCGGGTCTATCAGCACCACCTCACCGGCGCACTCGCTCAGAATGGCATATGAATAATGTGCAAGGCCTTTGTCTTCAAACTGTTGTATTTTCATCTCCGTTTGCTTTGTGGTTTAGATTTATCCTCGTTCTATATGGCTTATGTGCTACAAAGGTACAGTTTGCCGCCACACGGCACAGTGACCTTTGTCACACAGCAGAAAATGCCTGAGGTGCCTTTAGGGCAGAAACGGAAGCCATGTTGTTTGGCTTTATATATCCTTTCTGGACCTGTGGGCACACAGTTACATAAGAGGAAGCAGATCTTCCGGGCAGCTAAGGAGGGATTGTGCGTGAAATATTTGGGCCTGCTTAGCTCAAGAGCTAGAGCGAGGAGCAACTATGGGATGGCTAGTAATATACCCTGTTATAGGCCATGCTTTATGTTTTATATATGACTTCTGTCTCTGTCGGGAGCAATATAAGTTATCTATGTTAATCACACAGATAACTTATATTGCGGCTTTCGTGATTGATTTCATTTGTTATCTTGGTGGGATATCCGAATTCGTTAAATTCATAGGTGAGTTCTTCTCCAATCAGAGTCCCATCATCGGAAGTTCGCCTTTTCAACAAATTTTTAGACGGAGAGGCCCCGGCAGGCACAGAACCACGGGCAGTATATAAATTCACCAAATCAACTTCAGTTGGTTTCGCCTCCTTATCCAGATAGTACTCATAGCGCTGTATCCACTTGGTGGAAAAATCAGGCATTTCAAAAACAGACCTTGTCAGGTTTTTCTGCTCATATTCCAAAGCAATAGAAAAGAATAAAGTGCCGTTGCTGCGGAATGTAGTTTCTTTGGAGATTAGCCCGTCTTTGTTGTACTCAACTTTTGTTGTACTCACAAATGCCGGGGGAGTATTGGCATCTGGAGCACTGCCGTAGGTAGATTCTATCCAGCGCCCCTGGGCATCATAATCGACAGTCGTGATATCAACATGGTCGCCACCCTCGCTGCCCGCTATAATCCTCGAGATGCGGTTTTTACTGTCTCGCTCAATGGTGTGATTGCGTTCAGAAGCAATCACTAACGGATGATCAGAAACTACTTTCACAAAATAAGATGCAAGCCTCTTGTTGTTGTCATATTGGTACATTGTGTAACTCCCTCCCTGATCTTCTATTCTCGTAATCAGACACGGGTCCGTTATTTTATCGGGCTCAGGGCTGTCTTCCTCATTACAAGCAAACAGTAGGGCTATTAGCAAGAGCAGGTATACGTTTTTCATAAGGGTTAGGTTTGTTTCAAAGCTAACAATATTATCTTGATTATATATAAATTAATTTATATATTTATTCATGTCTCTTACTCAAAGAAAGCCTTGAACCCCTTGCAACCGTGCAACTTGGCAGATCTGCTTATATGAATCAGAATAATAAGTTATAATGCTGAAAAAGATAGAGCAGAAACCAAGCATTCGATAGGACAATCATGATAAGCATCACTTATGATTAACTTCAATGGTTAAGTACAGTAGCACATTTCAAAATGGAACGTATACCCTATATAAAAGGGCTTCTGCAGCAGTGCAGAAGCCCTTTTATATAGGGGTTTATATAGGATTACTCTTTCCCGATAGGGTAGTAGGCCTTGAGGCCGTCGGGGTAAACACCCTCCAGGTAAACCACACCGCTGTCAATGTTCTTCAGGTGCTTGGCCACGTCTGCAGGCTCGTTTACAGGCTGCCGGTCGATGCGGGTGATGATGAAGCCGTCCTTCATGCCGGTGTCGCGGAACTCACTGTCTTCCACGTCCGAGATTTTGGCGCCCCCGGTGATGCCGAGCTTGTTCATTTCCTGCTTGCTTACCGCCTCAAACCTAGCACCGTCGAAAGTCACGGCCTCGGCGCGGCTGCGCTTGATCAGCTCAGTGCTGTTGTTCATGTTCCGGAGCGTCACTTCGGCGCTTCTCTGCTTGCCGTCGCGCATATAGCTCACCTTCACTTTGTCGCCGGGTCTGTGGCGCGCCACCTGCTCGAGCAGATGAGAAGATTTGTGCGTGGGGGCCCCGTCGATGGCTGTGATCACGTCGCCGGGCTGCAGGCCCGCATCATCGGCTCCGCCACTCTCCGACACGTTTACCAGGTACACCCCGTTCAGCGTCTTAATGTCCTTTTCTTTGGCGAAATCAGCGTCAATGTCGCGTATCTCGGCGCCGAGCAGGGCACGCTGCACCTCTCCGTACTTCTTCAGATCGTCTACCACCTTGCTCACGATAGAGGAAGGCACGGCAAACGAGTAGCCGGAGAAAGAGCCTGTCTGCGAGGCGATGGCCGTGTTGATGCCTATCAGGTCACCGTTCAGGTTCACGAGGGCACCGCCCGAGTTGCCGGGGTTCACGGCGGCATCTGTCTGTATAAAAGACTCAATGCTGTAGCGCTGGTTCGGGTTGTTGGAGCGCAGGATGTCGATGCTGCGCCCCTTGGCGCTCACGATACCGGCCGTAACGGTCGAGGTGAGGTTCATTGGGTTGCCGACGGCCAGCACCCACTCGCCCACCTGCAGGTCGTCGGAGTTGCCGTATCGGATGGTGGGGAGCTTTTCGGCGTCTACCTTCAGTAGGGCGATGTCTGTGGTGGGGTCGGTGCCCACAAGGGTGGCCGACATGCGGCGCTTGTCGTTCAGCACCACCTCTATTTTAGAAGCATTGTCAATTACGTGGTTGTTGGTGATGATGTAGCCGTCGGAGGCGATGATAACGCCGGATCCGGAGCCCATACTTGGTCCCTGCGGGGCCTGTTGCATGCCTCCGAAGCCATCGCCGAAGAACTCGCGCAGAAAAGGGTCCATTTCCATGCCGCCACGGCTCACGGCGCCACCTCCGTCATACTCCGTCATCACGTGTACCACGGCCGGTGTGGCCACCTCCGACGCCTTCAGGAAGTTAAGCCCTTCCGGCACGATGGCGTTGCTGCTGCGCATATTGCTGGTATACTGCACCTGCGGGAACTGTGCCTGCTCCTGCAGGGCGCTTACGGCGTCACTGTCTGCTAATTTATAACCACCCACGGCAATCCCCCCTCCTAGCAAAGCGGAGAGCGTCAGGCCGGCAAAGAATTGTTTTGATTTCATATGCATGCTACTATACTGTTTTAAGGATACTGGAAATAAGGTTTATCTATTTAGTTACAGTTTTTTCAAATACTATACCAAACTTTGATATCCTTGTTGAAAAAATGGAGCCGGCATCTTCAGCATCGCTGCACACCTTTTCCCGGCAGAGGATAAGGTAGAGTGGGGCTGGCTACGGAATGCAGCTACATCAAAACGCTGCATTTCAAGTGATGCCATTGGGGCCTGAATTATGGCAGTGTCGCAACAGATGGTGCCGCAGGTTAACCGATAGTGCTTAGGGAGATGTTCTTTGCCTCCTTTTAAGCAATGCAGCCGATGTATGTCCGAATACCCCGCCCCCATATCCCATCTGCTAAGTTTCCACTACGCTCTCCGGCTATATATGGTATTATATATAGCTGTATGGTAGCTTTCCACATAATGTGACAGGTCTTGGACAACAACGGGCAAGGGGCGGGTTTGCATGCAACACTTCTTCTGCCCAGGCACCGCATAATTGTAGTTGAATTGGTTATTTTATATTTCTTAATTGTTAAATTTCATACAGTCGTGCTGAAAAAGTTATAATTTCATTGCTTTTAATTCAGAAAAACTGTTCCTTTACATACATATATAGGCGGAATGACCGCTGATGCCAACTGCACCACAGGCTGTGGTAAACAATTTAGCCGGTTTTGGGCCTTAAGTAGATACAAAGCCTCATTCACGTTGAAAGGTGGCTGCGACTTCGTGTGCCCACCTGGTACAAATCCGGTATAAGCAGGAATAGATTTGAAGGCTAGGGAAAATACTACATAAGCTGGGTGTGCCAGCGAAGCACCACGCAGCAAAGCTTCTGAGGGGTTGCTGGAAAACCCCACGTTGCTGCCCCTTATCATAGCTGTTGTGGCCGCAGTTACAGCGAGTCTGATTCCGGCTTCTGAACCATATAGCTATACCCTTATCAGCGCAAAGCTTATAGGAGAAACAGAACAACCACTAAACCCATGTTACTATGAACCGAAATTTACAATCGAACCACAGCAGAGGTTCGCGTCGGAGATGCTCGCTGCTATTGTTGGCCATGCTCGGATTTGCCCCGACCGGAGGCTTTGCCGCAGCGCCTGGGACTGTGGCCCCCGACCTTGCTGGTGCTGTTGCTCCAGGTAGCAGCGTAAACCAGGGCAGCCCGGTAACGGGTGTCGTGCGCGATGCGGCCGGACAGCCGCTTCCTGGGGTGTCGGTTTCATTGAAAGGCACCGGCACCGGCACCATCACGGATGTAGACGGCCGCTTTACAATCGATGTGTCTGGTGTTCCGCTGCCCGTGCTTGTGTTTTCCTATATCGGCTTCGAAGGCCAGGAAGTGGTTGTGGGTGAACAGAACACTTTCACTGTTGCGCTGCAGGAAGACGCCCAGCTGATGGATGAGGTGGTGGTAGTGGGATACGGCACGCAGAAAAAAGCAAACCTGACCGGTGCCGTGAGCCAGGTCTCCTCCGAGGTGCTGGAAGATCGCCCGGTTACGAATGTGACTTCCGGCCTGCAGGGCACCATGCCCGGGGTAACGATCACGAATGCCAGCGGTGCGCCGGGCAACAATAGCGGCGACATCCGCATCAGGGGCCTGGGGACCTGGGGCGACGCCCAGCCCCTGGTGGTAATCGATGGTATCATCAGTTCCATATCAAACCTTAACATCCTTAACCCGAATGATATTGCAACGGTTTCTGTGCTGAAAGACGCGGCATCCTCTTCTATATATGGCGTGCGGGGTGCGAACGGGGTAATCGTGGTGACCACCAAGAAAGGCGTTGCCGGCAAACCGGCCATCGCCTATAATGGCTACATCGGTGTGCAAACCCCTACGGCCCTGCCTGAATTTCTGGGATCACCGGAGTACATGCAGCTGCTGAACGAGGCGCAGCAGAATGTGGGGCTGAACCCCACTTACTCGGAGGAGGAGATCGGGATAGCCCGCAACGGCTCTGACCAGAATTATTATGCCAACACAGACTGGATGGATGCCATATACAAGGACTACGCGCCGCAGCAAAGTCACAACCTGAGCGTAAATGGCGGCGCCGAAAACATAAGCTATTATATATCCTACGGTTATTTAAAGGAAGGGGGGCTGGTGACAGGGGACAACTACCAGGCCAACAGGCACAATATCCGGGCAAAGCTCAGCACCACGTTTCTGGATCGGCTGGATGTCTCGGCCAACTTAGGGTACATCGACCGCGGATATACGGGCTCTGCCGAAGGCGTCGGCTCCGGATCAGGCCCCCTTTATGCCGCAACCCAGATAGTGCCCCTGGTGCCGGTCCGCTTCACCACGGGAGGCTGGGGTTATATCGGCGGGCAGCGCAACCCGGTGGCCGTTACCACAGACGGCGGAACGGACGATTTCGCCTCTCAGGAATTTACGGCCAACCTCAACGCATCCATAGAGTTGTTCGACGGCTTCAGGCTGAGGGGGCAGTATGGCCTGATTCGTTCTAATTCCATGAGGGCCATCTTTTCCAAAACCATAAACTATTACAGCCCTGTGGACGGCTCCATCATCTACAGGACCAACTTCCCGAACAGGATCGACAGAAGAGACTACACGAATGTGTTTCAGACAATGCTGGTCGCGGCCGAGTATGAAAAGAACTTCGCTGACAAGCATCACGTGAAAGCTTTGCTGGCTGCTTCGCGCGACGAGGAGGTAGGCGATAACTTTGCTGCCACCAGAACGGATGTGCCTACGCAGGTAGGGGATGGCAACCTTGACCTTGGAACACAAAACCTGCTCAACAGTGCAAGCGCAAACCAATGGGCGCTGCAGTCGCTGTTTGGCAGGATGAACTACGGGTTCGACGACCGTTACCTGCTCGAAGCGAATTTCAGGTACGACGGCTCCTCTAAGTTTGCGCCGGACTTACGCTGGCAGCTGTTCGGCGCCGCTTCGGTAGGCTGGGTTTTCACGGAAGAGAGCTTCCTGGAAGGCATACGGGATGTGGTGGAGTTTGGAAAGCTGCGCTATTCTTACGGCACGCAGGGAAACGACCGGGTAGCGAATTATGCTTTTCTCAATGTTTTGCAGCCGGTGGAAACCATGCCCATCGGATATATAAACACCATCGGGTACAGGCAAGATGGGGTTCCGAACGAGTTTCTGACCTGGGAAACACAGCTTAAGCAAAACCTCGGGCTTGACCTGGTGTTTCTTAGTGGCCGCCTGGGCGTAACAGCCGACTACTTTAAAAATGAGACAAGCGATTTGCTGCTGAGGCTGGCCCTACCCGGTGTATTGGGCGGCGCCCCTCCTTACCAGAACGTCGGCGAGCTGGAAAACAGGGGCTGGGAACTGCAACTCGACTGGAGAGACGACATTGGCGATTTTACCTACGGGGCAAACTTCAACATCTCGGATGTCCGCAACGAGCTGACCGAACTGGCCGGAACAGACTATTTGGGCGATCGGATTAGGAGAGAGGGCGATCCACTGGACGCTTTCTACGGGCTCGTGGCCAACCGCCTGGCCCAGGAGAACGATTTCTCCTATGATCCCGAACAGGGCGAGTTTGTCCCGGATTTCCCCTATATCCACAATGATCCGGTGGCGCAGCCCGGCGACATCATTTACAAGGATTTGAACGGCGACGGCGAGATCACGCTGGACGGCGACAGGCAGGTGCTCGGCAGCCATATACCCCGCTACACCTATGGCTTCCGTGGCGAGGCGGGCTGGAAGGGCATCGACTTCAGCTTCTTCCTGCAGGGGGTGGGCAAAGCGAACGGCTATTTGTTTGGCGCGGCCCGCCACGCCCTGATAAACGAGGGCAGCCTGCCGCAACCCATTCACCTGGACCGCTGGACACCGGAAAACACGGATGCCTCCTATCCCCGCTTAACATATCAGCAAACCTATAACCAGCGCCTGTCTACTTACTGGCTGGAGGACGCCTCTTACCTGCGCCTGAAGAACATCCAGATCGGCTATACCCTGCCTTCCCAACTCACCGAGAAGTTCAGGGTCGACCGGCTGCGTATTTATGCCTCCGCAGACAACCTGCTCACCAAAACAGATTTCTTCTACGCCTACGACCCCGAAACCCCTGTGAGCAACGGCGGCTACTACCCCCAGGTAAAAACCTTTGTGCTTGGTTTAAACATCAACCTTAAGTAAGACAGACCATGAAGAAGATATACATCATAAGCATCCTTTTAAGCGCATTCGTGCTGGGTTCCTGCGAGGATGATTTCCTGGAAAGGGCTCCGATGGATAAAATCACGGACGAAAACTTCTGGCAGACAGAAGAGCAACTGGAACTGGCGGTGGATGCCATGTACGGGTACCTGAAAGCCAAGAACACCGTGGACATGGAGATTATGGGGGATAACACCTTCTGGCCCTCCAACAACAACTTTAAGCTGATAGGGAGCGGCAACTTCAGTTACGACCTGAGCACGATCAACAACGAATGGCGCGGCTTGTACGAAGGCATACGCCAGGCGAATACCTTCCTGGCGAACTATAAGAAGGCAGACGTGCAGAACCCGGAGCACGCGGAAGCGCTTGCTGCGCAGGTTCGCATCATCCGGGCATACCTGTACAGCTACTTAACAGCCTTTTTCGGAGACGTGCCGCTTGTCACCACGCCGCTTAACATAGACGAGCTCTACGGCCCGCGCGACCCCAGGGCCGAGGTGGTGGACTTCATACTGGCCGACCTGGATACGGCCGCCCAGCATTTGCCTGCGGAAATCCCGAGCGGGGACGATGCAGGCAGGCTGGCCAAAGGAGCGGCGCTGGCTTTAAAAGCCAGGGTAGCCCTGTATAACGAACGGTGGGAAGTGGCTGAGGAGGCTGCCAAGGCGGTAATGGACATGGGGGTTTATGAGTTGTTTAACGTAGGCGACCCGAGCTCGAATTACCGCAGGCTGTTTACCTATGAGGGCAAACTGTCGGGTGGCAGGAACCAGGAAACCATTATCTCGCGGCTGCACCTGGAGGGCGTGACAGACCATAACCTGAGCCGTGAGATACAGGTGCCGGATCAGGGCGTCCGCTGGAACCCCACCAAATCATTGGTAGATGATTACCTGATGATTGATGGCCTGCCTATCGGTAAGTCTCCTTTATATAGCGTGGCCACCTACAACGAAGTATTTGAGGACCGGGACCCGCGTATGACACAGACCATTCTGGAGCCCGGCTCTCCCTGGGGCGGCCGCTACGACTCTAGCCCCGAGCACAAAGATGCCGACCCCGGCAACGACCATCCCGACATCTTTGTGGTGCCGAAGTTCTCCTCCGACAAAAGGGGGGCGGCCACCTACACCGGTTACTATTTTACAAAGTATGTGGAGCTGTCTACGGTTGGGCAGGTTAGCAGAGACGTGAATGACATACACCTGCTGCGCTATGCCGAGGTACTGCTAACCTATGCAGAGGCCAAGCTGGAGCAGGGCGAGCTGACGCAGGAGGTAGTGGACATGACCATCAACCTGCTCCGCGAGCGTGTAGGCATGACACCGATGGTGCTCGCTGAACTGACTGCGAATGGCTTGGACATCCGCGAGGAAATTCACCGTGAGCGGCGCATAGAGCTTGCGCTGGAAGGGCAGCGGTACTTCGATATTATCCGCTGGGGGAAAGGGGAACTGCTGGCAGCGGATGTGAAGGGTACAAATGTGAACTGGCTACCTAACAAAGAGGATGCTGCCGGGCTGCGCACCGATGATAAAGGATTTATCATCGTGCTCGACGGCAACCGGTTCGATGACCCGAGAAACTACCTGTGGCCGGTTCCATTGGAGCAGGCGCAACTCAACCCGGAGCTCGGGCAAAACCCGGGATGGTAGCAAACAGGCTTCCCCTGCCCCACGCTGCCATGATTTCATATATGGGCAAACTGGCTTTTGCCGATGATATCAGGTAACCGGAATCTAAAATATTGTAAGACCTAAATACCAGGTATAATGAAAAATGCTAAGATACTATGGGTGGCGCTGTTTTTCAGCGTGTCGTTTGTCGGCTGTAAAGACGATGATGTGGGGGACCTGCTGCCACCCGGCGCCGATTTTAATTATACGCCTGCGGCACCCGTGGCAGAGCAGGAAATACTTTTCTATGCCGACCCAACAGAAGGCTCGGGCGAGATTGTGGAGTGGAACTGGAGCTTTGGGGATGCGGAGGGGTCTACGTCCGACAAGCGGAATCCATACTTTACCTATGCCAGTGAAGGCACTTACGAGGTAACCCTGGTTGTGAAAAACGCTGCAGGAGCATCTTTTGAAGTTACAAAGCCCGTGGAGGTGGCGCCGCCGCCAAAGGACTTTATAGCAGCCATCGTCTGGGAGTTTACCAACAACACGGCCATTACGGGAATCAACGAGGGTACAAGCGCACCCGTTGTCGGTGATGACGGCTCGGTGTTTTATGTGGAGGGCTATGCCGGACCTGACAGCAAGGTGGTGGCGGTTACGGACCAGGGAGAAAGCGCCCAGCTAAAATGGGCTACCGCGCCGGGCAACCGCATTCAGAATGCACCCTCCATGGGCCCCGACGGGAACATATACATCGAAGCCTGGCTGGCGAACGGCATCTTTAAGCTGAATGGAGTTACCGGCGAGATAATGTGGAATGGCAATACGGTAGCGCAGGTATCCAACAACACGGCCGCCATTGACGCTGAAGGTAATATTTACCACGGATCTCGGTCCAATGCGCAGGCAGGGATATTTTCCTGGACCCCTGACGGCGAAAAGCGCTGGGAGATTGTAGGGGTAGGCGCCTTCTATGCGGCACCGGCTATCAGCAAAGACGGCAAGACTGTATACTATCTGAACACCGATACCGGCAAGATATGGGCGGTGAATACAGCGGACGGCACCCTGAAATGGAGCGATCCGGTAGGGGCGAACTCAGGAGGCTACGGACCATCCCTGTCGCTGGATGGCGAGGGCACCATCTACTTTACCACCAACGAACAGGTCGCGGCGGTCACCGATAACGGCGAAAGCGGATCGGTGAAATGGATTGCTGATATACCTGGCGCTGCCAACTCAGGTGTGAGTATAGGGCCAGGCGGAGAACTGTACACGGGCGCCGGTGCCGGGCTGGTATCGCTTAACCCTTCCGATGGATCTGTCAACTGGACATATGGCCTCGCCACAACCGAAAGCATGCCCGCCGTGGATGTGAACGGAAATATATACATCGGCACCACGGACGGAAAACTGGTTGTGGTAAATCCAGAGGGCATGTTGCTCAAAGAGTTTCAACTGGGGGATGGCGTGGTGAATTCTCCTACCATAGCCGATGACGGCACTGTCTACATCGAGGCGGTGGCCGGCAGTGTCATCAAGCTGTATAAAATAGCTGTGGAAGAAAGCGGGCCTGCACTGTCTCCATGGCCTATGAAAGGGCAGAATAAAAAGAATACAGGACAAGTGAAATAGGGCGCTGGTGAACTAGCAGCATCCTTCCCCGTTGCACTTGCCAGCGTTGGGTATATATGAGGCTTTGCCGGAAACATGCGACACTCAAACACGAATCATGACAAAACTATTCTGGGGCATTATGACGGGCATTGCGCTGCTGGCTACCTCCTGCGACAAATCCGCGGCACCTGATCCGGCTCCGGCAGATCAGCCTGCTGATAAAACAGACACGCTGGCCTCGCTGAAGGTGATGTCTTACAATATCCACCATTGCAACCCTCCGTCAAAACCGGACTATATAGATATAAACGCTATCGTGGGTGTGGTAAAGGCTCAAAAGCCGGACCTGCTGGCGCTGCAGGAAGTGGATGTGAACACGTCGCGCTCCGGCGCGCTGAACCAGGCGCAGGAGATAGCGAACAAGCTGCACATGCGCTACTTTTTCGGTAAGGCGATAGATTACCAGGGCGGCGCCTACGGCGTGGCCATCCTGTCCAAGTATCCACTGGCCGAAACAACTGTACACCGGCTTCCGGTAAAAGCCGGTACAGAGGGCGAGCCCCGGGTTATGGCTACCGCAAAAGTAACGCTGCCCGACGGAACGACTATGCGGTTTGGCAGCACCCACCTCGATGCGCAGTCTGACCCGGCAAACAGGCAGTTGCAGGTAAGGGCGATATCGGATATAGCCGCCGGTGAAAGCCTGCCCTTTATTATTGCGGGAGATTTTAACGCGACGCCTGACTCTGATGTTATTAACGCCCTGGACAGCCAGTTTAAAAGGACCTGCCAGGTCTGCGCACCCACTATTCCGGCCTCAAACCCATCCAAAGCTATCGACTTTATCGCCTACAGGCATCCGGCAAACAAATTTGATGTGGCAGGTCATCAGGTGGTAAGCGAGCCATATGCGTCCGACCACAGGCCTGTGGTGGCTGTTATAAAAATCGAAAAATGAACCCGGAAATAGTTGCCTTCTGATGCGAATCCGGAGATTGGCTTTGCGCTTATGCAAGGAACGCAGTTACGGCGGGCCCGAGGAGAATGTTTTGCTTTGGCTGTCTGTGGCCGCTGCGCGTGCTTCAGGGCTGCCATCCAAAGAGTATCGGGTAAACAGCCCAAGCCTGTCAGACCAGCGCACAGCCAAATCATATCGCACAGCCAACGCGGCCTTTCCGGGTACTGCAAACAAAAGACCCAGACATCATCAATAAACCTGTTATTTATATATCCAGCATGAAAAATAGTGATTTTTACCTCGCAGCCTTACTTGGCATAGTCGTATTCCTGGCGTCCTGTTACGGAAAACAGTCCTCTTCTGCAAAGGAGGAGAAGCAACTGCGGGTCATGACTTACAACATCCACCATGCCAACCCGCCGAGCAAGGCGGAGGCCGGGGATATAGACATTGACGCCATCGCAGCCGTCATCCGGAAGGAAAACCCCGACTTGGTTGCCCTGCAGGAGGTGGATGTTAACACGCAGCGCTCAGGCAAAGTCAACCAGGCCAAGGCGATAGCCGAGAAACTGGGGATGGAGGCCTTCTTCGGCCGGGCCATCGACCACCAGGGCGGCTACTACGGCGTAGCCATACTCTCCAAGTACCCACTAACGGAGACGAAGGTGACGCCTTTGCCGGAAGACGCGGCGCCCGCGTCGGAAGACCGCGTGCTGGCCTCTGCAAAAGTCAGGCTGCCCGGCGGCATGGTCATCCGCTTCGGCAGCACGCACCTGGACGTGGTGAACCCCGAAAACCGGGAGCAGCAGGTGCGGGCCATCAACGGAATAGCCGCGGAAGATGCCGTGCCTTTCATCGTGGCGGGAGATTTCAACGCCGTGCCCGGAAGCGGGGCCATCCTTGAGCTGGACAAGACCTTTACCCGCACCTGCACCGCCGACTGCGCGCCGACCATTCCGGTAGACAAACCGGACAGGACGATTGACTTCATCGCCTTCTCGAAAGGCTCGCCCTTCGAGGTGGTGTCGCAGAAAGTGATACCGGAAAGGTATGCCTCAGACCACCTGCCCGTCGTGGCGACCCTGCGCTACTAACAGCGCCCCGGCCTAAGGCTTATATAGGGGATTCCTCCTGCGTGGCCACGCGGTTTAGCTGTTGCTGACGGTACAAAAGGCAAGAGCCGCTGCATCGATGGGAAAAGGTTTTATCCCTGATGCAACGGCTCTTGCCTTCTACGCAACCTGACGATGGTCTACCTGGTGCCCTCTTTTGATTTCACGCTGGGGTAGTCTTCCATGGAAACGTCAGTGTCCTCTTCCAGGGACCAGCCTGTTTTCAGGCCGATGATAAACCAGGCCAGCGCAACCACGCCTCCCGCGAAGATGGTGTCGCCCACCACGCGCAGCCAGCGCAGGATTTCCATGGTGTCGGTTTGCATGAACTCCATGGAACGTGCGTACCACAGGCCGTACTCCACGCTGGCCCAGGTCTGGAGCAACCCGATGGGCAGCACGCTGATGAGCACCATCAGCATCAGCCCCACGTTGATGGACCAGAATGCGAAGCTGATCACGCCATCTTTCCAGCGGCGGCGGGCGGAGAGGCCTTTGAGCACGAACAGCATCAAGCCGATACCCAGCACGCCATATACCCCGAACAGGGCGGTGTGCGCATGCACCGGCGTCGTGTTGAGCCCCTGCATATAGTAGAGCGCAATCGGCGGGTTGATGACGAAACCGAACACACCCGCTCCCACCAGGTTCCAGAAGGCCACGGCGATGAAGCAGTAGATGGGCCACTTATATGCCTTTATCCATTGGGTGGCGCGGCTGATCTGGAGGTTGTGGTAGGCCTCGAAGCCGATGAGCACCAGCGGCACCACTTCCAGGGCGCTGAAGGTGGCACCCAGCGCCATCACCGAGGTGGGCGTGCCGCTGAAGTACAGGTGGTGGAACGTGCCGATGATGCCGCCGAACAGGAAGATGATGGTGGAGAACAGCACGGTGGCCGTCGCCATTTTCGTCTCCAGCAGGCCCATGCGCACAAACAGGAACGCAATCACCACGGTGGCAAACACCTCGAAGAAGCCCTCTACCCACAGGTGCACTACCCACCATCTCCAATATTCAGCTATGGCCAGGTTCGTGTGCTGGCCCCACATCAGGCCGGAGGCGTAGAAGATGGCGATGGCGGCAGAGGATATGAGGAACATGCCCAGCAGGTGGCGGCCCTCCACGTCGTTGCGGAAAGCAGGCATGATGGCGCGCACCATCAGGCCAAGCCACAGGAACAGGCCCACCAGCAGGAAGATTTGCCAGAAGCGGCCCAGGTCCACGTACTCATAGCCCTGGTGGCCGAACCAGAAGTTTTCAGTGTAACCCAGCTTCTGCATCACGCCATACCACTGCCCGGCCAGCGAACCCGCCACGATAATGAGCAGGCATATGAACAGGAAATCAACGCCCAGTTTCTGGAACTTCGGCTCATGGCCCGACACGGCCGGGGCTATATATAAACCGGTGGCCAGCCACGAGGTGGCAATCCAGAAGATGGCGAGCTGCACGTGCCAGGTGCGGGTGATGGAGTAGGGCAGATAATCAGCCAGCGGGAAGCCATACAGGGCCTGCCCCTCTACGCCGTAGTGCGCCGTCACCACGCCCAGGGTTACCTGCACCAGTATCAGGGCCGTCACTATCCAGAAGTACTTCAGCGTCGCCTTCATAGACGGCGTGGCCTTCAGGCCCAGCAGCGGGTCCTGCTTCGGCAGCCTGGAGTGGTCAATCTCATCCTCCTTGTTGGAGGCATAGTAATAGGCCAGCAAACCGACACCCGCAATCAGGATAATGACGCTGAAGCCCGTCCAGATGATGAGGTCGGAGCTGGGCTCGTTGGCCACCAGTTTCTCGGCGGGCCAGTTGTTGGTATAGGTAATCGCGAGGCCGGGGCGCTCGGTCACGCAGGCCCAGGATGTCCAGAAGAAGAAGGCGTTCAGCTTGCGCATGCGCTCCGGGTCCTTCACGGTGTTGTCGGCCATGGCGTAGGCGTCGCGGTAATTTGCCAGCGCCGGGTCGTCGGTAAAGAGGGCGGTGTAATGCGCGCTCACGCCAGCGATGGCCTCGGCGCGCAGGTCGGAGATGGTGAGCACGCCTGTCGCCGGGTCGTAGGTGTTGGCGCGTATCTGCTTCTGCAGGCGGGCCTGCAGCATGGCCTGCAGCTCCTCGTCCAACTCATCGTGCTTCACGCCTTTCTCCTGCATCGCCCAGGTGTCGAGGAAGAACATGGCCTCCTTGTGCAGCCACTCGGCGCTCCAGTCGGGCGCTACGTAGGCGCCGTGGCCCCATATAGACCCCAGTTCCTGCCCGCCGACGGACTGCCACACGTTCTGCCCGTCCTGGATGTCTTCCAGCGTAAAGATGACCTTGCCGGAGGCAGTCACGACTTGTTTCGGAATGGGAGGAGCCTCCCGGTAAATCTCGGAGCCATAGTACCCGAGCACGGCAAAGGAGCCGACGATGACGGCGATAAATCCCAGCCAGAGTTTGCTGTATTTCATGGTGATAAAAAATTAAGTGTTTGTTGCTGATTCAAAGGTTGGGGTTTAGGTAAAAGTGCTTGTACGGGTTTCCTGCTCCAGGCAAAAAGGTCAGGGCGGCCTGTCTCATGGGCATTCTGGTAACAATAGCCCGAGGCGCTCTGGCGGCAGCCGGGCGCAGGACGGTGGGCAATTGCTGCTGTCGCTGCGTCTCTCTTCTGTACTGCTTTTTGAGATAGCGCTTGCCCTCGCAGCGAGCGCCGGACACCTGCCGCTGCTCGCACAGGTGACTAGCCATATAGGTGCGGCTTGACTGGTGTAGTATATGGATGCCCGTCTTGTGCAGGGGCTGAGCTACGGCTGCTACCTTCAGTATATATAAAACGAGCCGATACATCCCTTTACCATCATTCTATGCTCAAAGGTCTACAGCGTCAGAGGGAGAAAAAATGACAAAGGTCATATATAAAAGAGATTAAGGTCTTTTATTAAAATCGCAGGGCGCGATACATTTGTACAGTAATCAAACACCAAAATTGTATCGATAATCAAATGCCAGGGCCATGAAAAAATAGGAGGAAGTCGAGCAACTGCTGTTGAAAGCAATAACAGCCGTGCTCCTGATTCGTACAGAGGGGCGAATCACAGTTAAAGAACCTAAAATCGAAAAACATGAAAAATCAAGCCGAGAAAGTGAAAAAAATGATAATGAAGCCTTTGCAATTTGGAGCAGTGGCCCTGCTTTGTGGTGCAATGTTGGTTGGTTGCTCCTCCGGAGACACTGAAAATACTGCTGCAGACGAGCAGGAAGAGGTAGGGCTGGCCAGCCAGGCCGCTGAGGCACCTGTAGAGGATGATGGCAAAGGCGTGGGCCCGGTTAAAACAGTAGAGGTGGGAGAGGGTATAGACGAGGCGCTTGCCGCCGAGGGCAAGACCATCTTTGAGGGCAAGTGCTCTGCCTGCCACCAGCTGACCGACCAGAAAATAGTAGGGCCTGGCCTGGCCGGCGTTACGGAGCGCCGCAAGCCGGAGTGGATCATGAACATGATCATCAACCCGGAGGTGATGACCAAGGAAGACCCTACTGCCAAGAAACTGCTGGGCGAGCACCTGACCCAGATGACAAACCAGAACATTACGGAAGAAGACGCCCGCGCGCTGCTGGAGTTCCTGCGGCAAAACGACACTAAAGGTTAAATAAAATCCTAAACCCATATATCATTATGGAAACCCTGATCAACAAATTGAAAAAGGCGGCGCCCAGGGCAACGCTCCTGATGGCCCTGGCAGCCGGTTCAACGCTGCAAAGCTGTGGCGACCCCGACACTAAAGGCAACGCGAAGGACGATGCCGTCGCTTCCAACGCCGCCGAGGCCGTGTATGTGGCGCCGGGCGAGCACGATGAGCTGTACTCCTTCCTGTCGGGCGGCTTCAACGGGCAGGTGTCCGTATATGGCCTTCCTTCCGGCAGGCTGCTGAAAATCATCCCGGTTTTCACGCAGTTCGCGGAGAACGGCTACGGCTACAACGAAGAGTCGAAGGCGATGCTGCAGACCTCGCACGGCTTTGTGCCCTGGGATGACCTGCACCACCCCAAGCTGTCCCGCACAGACGGTATGGCTGACGGCCGCTGGCTCTTCGTGAACGGCAACAACACGCCCCGCGTGGCCCGCGTGGACCTGAAGACGTTCGAGACCGTGGAGATCATGGAAATCCCGAACAGCGCCGGTAACCACTGCTCGCCCTACCCGACCAACAACAACGAGTATGTGCTGGCCGGAACGCGCTTCAGCGTGCCCCTCGACATGAAGGGCGGAACGCAGGACGTGAGCCTGAGCGATTACAAAGACAAGTTCAGGGGTTCCATCTCTTTCATCAAGGTAGACCCGGAGCACGGCGATATGGAGCTGGACTTCCAGATACTGGTGCCTGGCTTCGACTATGACCTGGCCAACGGCGGGAAGGGCCCATCCAACGACTGGGTGTTCTTCACTACCTACAACACCGAGAAGTCCGCCACGCTGAAGGAGCTGGGCGCGTCTCAGAACGACCGGGACTACCTGGCGGCGATTAACTGGAAACTGGCAGCCAAGTATGCGGCAGAAGGCAAGGCGAAAGAAATGCCCGCCAACTACTACCACAACAAGATGGACCACGGCTCCCACACCGCCAAGTCTACGGTGAAGAAGACGGTTCGCTACCTGCTGCCCGAAGACTGCCCGGGCATGATGTACCTGCTGCCTGCGCCCAAGTCTCCGCACGGTATCGACGTGGACCCGACCGGCGAGTATATGGTGGTGAACGGTAAGCTGGCTTCTTCGCTGCCGGTGTTCTCCTTCTCCAAAATGCAGAAGGCCATCGAAGACAAGGACTTTGACGGTGAGGTGAACGGTATTCCGGTGCTCAAGTATGAGTCTGTGCTGAAAGGCGAAGTGAAGGAGCCGGGCCTCGGGCCACTGCACACCGAGTTCGATGGCAAGGGCAATGCGTACTCTACCATGTTCGTGTCTTCTGAGGTGGTGAAATGGAGCCTGGAAGACCTGCAGGTAAAAGACAGGATGCCGGTGTACTACTCTCCCGGCCACCTGATGATACCTGGTGGCGACACCAGAGAACCCTACGGCAAGTATATGGTGGTGATGAACAAAATCACAAAAGACCGCTTCCTGCCAACCGGCCCCGAGTTAATGCACTCTGCCCAGCTGATAGACATCAGCGGCGAGAAGATGAAGATGATTCTGGACTTCCCAACGGTGGCAGAGCCGCACTACGCACAGGCGATCAAAGCTGACCTGGTGGCCCCGAACAGCGTGAAATTCTTTAAGCTGGACGAGAACACCCACCCGGAGGCGGTGAAGAACGAGAAAGACGTGAGCATGACCCGCAACGGCAGGACGGTGAAAGTAAACATGACCTCCATCCGGAGCCACTTTACACCTGACAACATCGAGGGTGTGCAGGTGGGCGACACGGTGCTCTTCCACGTGACGAACCTGGAGCAGGACTGGGATGTGCCGCACGGATTCGCGGTGATGGGGGCCAACAACGCCGAGACGCTTATCATGCCGGGCGCCACTCAGACCCTGCGATGGGTGCCGAAGCAGGCCGGTATCTTCCCCTTCTACTGTACTGACTTCTGCTCTGCGCTTCACCAGGAGATGCAGGGATACGTCAGGGTTTCTCCGAGAGGATCAAACGTGCCGATTACGTTCTCTACCGGAGAGAAAAAGCCGGTACCACCAGCCTCAGCCTCTGTCAACTAAGGCTTAGCTGGGCAAAACAATGGAGGTTGCCCGGTGGCAACCTCCGCTGTTTTAACACTTTTTCACCTTAAAATTTAAGAGGATGAAAGCTTACAATAAAATTTTAATGATTGTCGCCGCACTGTCACTTGGCCTGTTGTTTCTCTTCCCGATGTGGAAGATTTACCTCGAGGCCCCCCAGTACCCGGAAGGGCTGGAACTTCATATATGGGTGAACAAACTCGCGGGCAGCTCCGAGAGCGTGCTTCAAAACTTCAATATCCTGAACCACTACATCGGCATGGAACCCATACACGCCGAGTCTTTCAAAGAGCTGAAGGTGATGCCGTATGTTATTGCCTTTTTTATGGTGACGGGCGTTATCATCGCCCTGATAGGCAAAAGACGGCTGGTGCTGTACTGGACTTCGCTGCTGATGGTTGCCGGTGCCGTGGGCATAGCCGACTTTTATATGTGGCTGCACAAGTTCGGAACCAACCTGAACCCGGAAGCGCCCATCAAGGTGCCGGGCATGACCTATATACCGCCCTTGCTCGGGAATAAGCAGTTGCTTAACTTCGATGCCTTATCGTTGCCGGGCCTGGGCAGCCTGGGTGTTTTCCTGGCTGTGCTGCTTGCCGGGCTGGTGTATTACTTCAGCCGCAGGAGCGCTGCGAGCTCAGCCTATACCCGTCATCTAAACAGTGTGCTGGTATGAAAAAGTCAGTTGAGTATTTAACGGGCCTGCTGCTCCTGCTTCTTTTGCTGGCAGGCTGCAAGGTGGAGCCGAAGCCGATTGCCTACGGGGCCGCCAACTGCGCCCACTGCAGCATGACCGTGGCTGACAACCGCTATGGCGCAGAACTGGTAAACGACAAGGGCAAGGCGTACTTCTTCGACTCTGCCGAGTGCCTGGCCGCCTATATAAACGAGCAGCCGGAGCAGGGCCAGAAAGCGGCTTTTCTGCTGGTAACGGACTATGCCAGGCCCGGCCAGCTGGTTGATGCCAGGGCCGCTTACTTCCTGCAGAGCGAGGCGCTGCCAAGCCCGATGGGCATGAACCTGACTGCGCTGGCAGACGCGGCAACCGCAGGAAAAATGCAGCAGGAACACGGCGGGCAGGTGCTCGACTGGGACCAGGTGCTTTTAGCCGTTCGAAACGATGAGAAACTTCAGTAACTACAACCTTTTACTTACATGCACCTTGGCATTGCTGCTGTGGGCACCGGTAGCTTCCGGCAGTACACTGAAAGTGTGTAAAACCTGTGTGTTTACCTCTGTGAAGCAGGCGGTGCAAAAGGCAGGTGCCGGCGACACGGTGCTGGTGAACGGCGGTATATATAAAGAGTCTAAAATTGAGATTAAAAAGCCGCTCACGCTCATCGGGCAGAACAACCCGGTGATAGACGGCAATTTCACAGGGCAGCTTATCACGGTGCTGGCCGACCATGTGACTATCCAGGGGTTCACACTCCAGAACGTGGCCACCAGTTATACCCGCGACGATGCCGCCATCCGGGTAATGGGCCGCAACAACATCCGGATACGCGGCAACACCATCCTGAAAACCTACTACGGCATCTATATGCAGAACTCGGAGAAGGTGGAGATAAAGGACAACGTGGTGGTAGGGGAGAACGCAGACAAAACCGAGTCGTCGCTGGGCAACGCCATCCACCTGTATTATACCGACGAGGTGAACATAACCGGCAACAATGTGCAGGGCCACCGCGACGGTATCTACCTGGAGGTGGTGAAAAACAGCCAGGTACACCGCAACACGAGCCATAAGAACATGCGCTACGGCCTGCACTTTATGTTTTCGGACGGCAACACGTATACCTATAACACCTTCCGGAACAACGGCGCGGGCGTGGCCGTGATGTACACCCGCAACGTACGGATGGAGCACAACACCTTCGAGGACAACTGGGGCGCCGCTTCGTACGGGCTCCTCCTGAAAGAGATAAACAACAGCCATATATATAACAACGTTTTCCGGCGAAACACCACGGCCATCCATATGGAGAGCTCGAGCCAGCTGGATATAAGAAACAACGATTTTGCGCGCAACGGCTGGGCCATCAAGCTGATGACCACCTGCATTGAGGACACCTTCCGGCTGAACAACTTTACCGGCAACTCCTTCGATGTGAGCACCAACGGCAAGTCGCAGTACAACCATTTCGAGAACAACTACTGGGAGAAGTACACGGGCTACGACCTGGACAGAGACAACACCGGGGATGTGCCCTACCGCCCCGTGAGCCTGTACGCCATGCTGGTGGAGCAGGTGCCGCCAGCGGTGATGCTGATGCGCAGCTTTATGGTAGACCTGATGGACAACATGGAAAAAGTGCTGCCGAGCATCATACCCGAGCAACTGGTGGATGAGCGGCCGTTAATGAAGAGGATAGACCATGATAACGATAGAAAACTTGTGCAAGTTCTACGGTAAGCTGCAGGTGCTTAAAAATGTGAGCGTCGGGTTTGAGAAAGGCAAAGTGATTTCCATTATCGGCCCGAACGGCGCCGGCAAAACCACCGTGAGCAAGTGCATCCTGGGCATGGTGCTGCCCGATAGCGGGGATATAAAGCTGAACGGCGAGAGTGTGCTGAGGAAACACGCCTATCGCAGCCAGATTGGCTATATGCCCCAGATCGGGCGCTACCCCGAGAACATGAAGATCCGGCAGGTGATCGAGATGGTGCGCGACATCCGGAAAGACGTGCAGGCGGTGGACGAGGAACTCATTGGCCTATATAGGCTGGAGGAGATGTACGACAAGCGCATGGGCTCCCTCTCGGGCGGCACCAAGCAGAAGGTGAGCGTCGCGCTGGCCTTCATGTTCAACCCGCAGGTGCTGATTCTGGATGAGCCCACCGCCGGCCTGGACCCCATCTCGGCGGAGATCCTCAAGTGCAAAATACTGAAGGAGCGCAAAAAAGGGAAGCTGATCCTGATCACGTCGCACATCATGAGCGAGGTGGAGGAGGTGGCCGACGAGGTGATGTGCCTGGTGGACGGCAGCGTGAAGTTCTACGAGAGTATCGCCAGCCTGAAACAGCAGACGAACGAGGAGCGCCTGAGCAGGGCCATTGCCAAGATTATGAACGGAGAGGAGTACTAAGCCATGAACAAGATCATCAAATACGTGCTCTACGACATCGTCAAGAGCAAAATCATTATCGCCTACACTGTTTTTCTGCTGCTGCTCTCCATCGGCTTGTTCAACCTGGGCGGCAGCCCCGACAAGGGAATCCTCAGCCTGCTGAACCTGGTGCTGCTGACGGTGCCGCTCATCAGCATCGTGTTTGCCACCACGCACTTCTACAATTCCTATGAGTTTATCGAGTTGCTGGTGGCCCAGCCCATCAACCGCCGGAAGATATTCATGAGTGAGTACTTTGGCGTGGCCTTCTCGCTGTCGGCTGCTTTTCTGGTGGGCGTGGGCATTCCGGTGCTGCTCTTCGGGGCCAGCACCACGGGCCTGTACCTGGTGCTGACGGGCATTTTCATCACCTTCATATTCGTGGCCATGGCTTTCCTGGCCTCCGTCATCACCCGCGACAAAGCCAAGGGCATCGGCATCGCGCTGCTGCTGTGGTTTTACTTCGCCCTGATATATGACGGCATCGTGCTGTTCATCCTGTACTCCTTCGGCGATTACCCCCTGGAGTACGCCACGCTGGCCATGACCGCCCTCAACCCAATAGATTTGGGCAGGATTATGGTGCTGCTGAACCTGGATGTGTCGGCGCTGATGGGCTATACCGGGGCGCTGTACAAGAGTATCTTCGGGAGCCTGTGGGGCGTTGGCCTGGCATTCGGGCTGTTGCTGGCGTGGGTGCTGGTGCCGCTGCTCAGTTCCAACCGGGTGTTCTCCAGGAGAGACCTGTAATGGACTGTGCCTGCCGGGCAGGAGTATATATAAGTAAGTGTTATTTGTTTTAGTGAGCGCAGGGCTTCTGGCCCTGCGCTCCTGATTTTGGCGGCATCTGTGCGGGGGCTTACAGCCCATCTTCCTGGTTTATCTCCCCGGCCGACGAAACAGTGTCCACCTCAAAGTTCTCGGCAGAGTCACCTTCAAGCTCTAACTGCGGGCTGATTTCCTCTCCGGCACCGATTTCTACATCCTCCTCAGTGGTCGTTTCGTTGTTGGTGCCTTCTGTCTCATTGTCAGCATTGCCGCAGGCAAACGTAAACGCTCCGAGTAATATAATCAGTAGCTTTTTCATAGATTAAACAGGTGAGTTCAGGATTCTTAGAAACGCTGTAGCGGTTTGTTTGTTTCGGTTACCGCTGCGCCGGAATTTATATATAGCTGGCAGAGAAAAGCCTCTTATGTTGCCGTCGGGAACCGTAGATTATACCAAGCACGAACGCGCTGCGGCAAAGTGTATGCCGCAACGCGTTGTATAGAAAGGCAAGGATGCAACAGAGGCCTAGGCCTGGTCAGATGCATGCCACTCAGCGAAGGAGTTTTGCGTCTCCCAGAGTTTCAGGCTGAACAGCTGGACGTTGGCGGGCATTGCACGGAGAAGCCGGGTGCTGAAGTCAGCCAGCATGTTCTCGCAGGTGGGCTGGTAGGGCGTAAGCAGCAGCTTGTGGCGCAGCCTCCGCAACGTTTCCACCAACTCCGGCGGGCTGGCTGTATGTAGCAGCAGCGCGTGGTCCACACTGTTCAGCACAGTTTCCTGCACCAGTCTTTTCAGGTCCCCAAAGTCCAGCACCATGCCATTTTTAGGGTGCGCCGCGTCTTCTAACGGAGTACCGATTACCGTTACCTCCAGCCGGTAGGAGTGCCCGTGGATGTTGCTGCAGGGGCCGTCATATCCCTGCAGCGCATGCGCCATCTCAAAAGTGAACAGGCGCGTCAGCCGGATTCTGCTCATCAGCTTTTAGACAAGGGCCGTTTTCTGCAGCCTGGCCAGCAGCAATTCTTCCTCGGCGTCCAGCAACTCATCCAGCATGATCACCTGTCGCTCCAGCTCACCTTTATATATGGCGGCCAGGTGCAGCTTGTAGTACTGGATGCCTTCCTGCAGGCTGTTCCAGAAACTTTCCAGGTATTTGTACTGCTTGTCGGTGAGGGTGAGCAGTTGCTCCTCCTTCTTGTTTTTCCAGTAGTCGATGTACATCCGCAGCTCGTTTATGAACATGTGCGGCCGGTAGGTGCCGTTCAGCGCGTTGAAGCGGCCATATATATGGCCCACCATTTCCTGCAGTTTATAGACACCCGAGAAGTACGCCAGGTTCGGGCCCGGGCAAATGGCAACGGCCTTGGTGGCTGCTTTTTTGCTGGCGGTAAACACCTGGGTACCGGCATTGGCCAGGCCGTCGCAGAGGCATTCCTTTGCCAGCACCTTAGCCTCCTCCACCAGGTAGGTCTCCGCGTCGAGCTGCTGGGCCTGCAACTGCTCCAGCTTGCGGCGCTGGTACTTGCGCGAGGCCGTGCAGATGGGCTCATCGGTGAACTCGGTGTTGGAGACGAGGTGCTTTTTGATGCACGGGCTGCCCGGTTTCCCCTGCGCGACGCGCAGTTTCTTCAGCTGCTCGCTGGAGGTGTTGCGCAGCGCGTTGAACGGCACGCCCAGCGGCGAGATGGGGCTGAGGTACAGGTCTTCTTTCTTTGCCGCCACCAGTTGCTGCAGCGTTTCCTCATCCACGGTGGTGGCCTCGGGCACCAGCAGGAACGGCGTTCCCCAGCCGGTGGCCTCCACGCCGTAGTGCTGCAGCAGGAAGTCGTGTTCCTGCGCCGTGCCGATGCCGCCCTGCACCGTGATGCGCTGTTCCGGAATCATTACTGGTACGTGCAGTCCCTTGCCTGCCAGCGCAGCGCTGAACATGCTGTATAGCTCGTTGCGCAGCGCCTCCCGGTTTTGCCTGAACTCCTCCAGTATCGGCCCGATCAGGTAGCCGTCGGTGGCGAAGGCGTGGCCGCCGCAGTTCAGCCCCGACTCAACCCGGAACTCCGATACCCACAGCCCTTTCTTCGCCAGAATTTTGCCCTGCACCAGCGCCGAGCGGTAGTCACTCACCTTGATGATGATCTTCTTGGCGAAGCCGCCTGCCGCGTCCGGCATAAAGTCCGGGAACTGCTCCATGGCGCCGAACAGGCGCATGTTCATGCCTGCCGAGAAAATGACGGCGCCGCGCACCGTGCTGTTGGCGAAGCCGCGCAGCGCCGCCGTGGCATCCGAGAATTCCTGCGGCAGCGGCTCCCCGTTCCGGTCATAGTTCGTCTTGTCCAGCTTCGTCATGATGTTCACATCGATGCTGCCGGGCTGCACCCCCGCACGGAGTTCTTTCTGTAGGTGCTCTTTTTCCTGCGCATCGGTGGTGCGCAGCATCTGCTCATATATCGCTTTCAGCGGCGCCTGGTCTGGCAGCAGGGTAAAGTATTTTGTGAGTTCGGAGTCGGGGGTGAAAGCCTCCTCCCGCAGTTTTTGTGTCTGCCGTTTCACGAGCACGTCCACCATGTCGAGGCAGGCCGTGGTGCGCCTGGCCCGGTAGTCTTCCTCTTTGGTGGGGATGGGCTGGTAAGGCAGGTTATATTGCTGGCTGTAGAAGGCGCGCATCTGCTCCAGCAGGCTGTCGTCGCTGAGGGAGAGGACGGACGAAATACCGAAACGGGCAACCTTCAGCGGCGAGTCGATGGAAAAGGCAAGGCCCATAACAGGTATATGGAACGTGTGCAAAGTGTTTGATGACATAGAAAAGGGGTTTATTACAAATATTGTTTTGAGACTTGGGAGCGGTTGGTATATAGGTTAGTGCTTGCGCCGCTGCATCTCCTGCTCCAGCAACTGGAGTTCGCGGCCCATCTGCCCGGTGATGGCGGCGTTCTCCTCCGCCCTGCGGAGCAGGTAAGGCACGGCGGTGGCCACCTCGCCGTAGGGCAGGTACTTGGAGGCATGATAGCCTGCGTCGGCCAGGTTAAAAGTGAGGTTGTCGCTCATGCCGTAGAGTTGGGCAAAGTGGACGCGCTGCCGCTGCTGCCTGGTACACTCCTTGCGGATGCGCCGGGCCAGGTAGCGGGTGCTGAACTCGTTGTGCGTGGCCGCGCAAAGCTCCAGCCGGTCGAGGTTTTCCAGGCAAATGTCGATGGCCTGGTTAAAACTGCGGTCTGTGTCCGGCTTGCTGGCGAAGACCGGGGAGGGATACCCCTTCGCCGCCGCCCGGAGCTGCTCTTTCTCGTGGTAGGCGCCGCGCACGATTTTGATGCCCAATACTACCGGTTCCTGTCTGTAGCGCTCCAGGCAGCCTTGCAGGTAGGCAACGCGGTCGGTGCGGTACAGCTGGAGCGTATTATATATCACGGCGCGCCCGTGGTTGTAGCGGAGCATCATGCGCTCGGCCAAGGCATCCATCGGGTCCTGCAGCCAGCTTTCTTCCGCGTCTATATATAGCGTGAGACCGGCCTCGGCCACGGCTTTGCAGATGGTGTCCAGGCGGTCTTCTGTTCTGGTCATCGCCTGCTGTTCCTCCGGCGCAAGCGGTATTCCCTCCTGCAGTTTCTGGAAGATGGCCTTGTGGCCGATGCCGGTGAGCTTGACGCTTAGGGAGGAAAATGTCCGGGTGTCGCGGGCCAGCTGGATGTTGCGCAGCACCTCGTCCCGCACCGCGTCAAAACCGGCCTCCGTCTCCTGGGCCTCGGCAGCATAATCCAGCACGGTGTGTACCCGCGACGCCCGCAGTTTTGCGATGACCTGCTGTGCCTCCTGCACGGTTTCGCCGCCGCAGAAGTGCCGGTACACGGTGTTGCGGATAAGGGCCTTGATGGGGAGCCCCAGCCGGAGCGCCCACACGGCCGCCAAACCGCCAGCCTTTGTCACGGCAGGCTTTCTCATCATGCGGAACAGCCAGCGCGCGAGCCGCAACTCCCTGTCCTGTTTGGAGGAGAAGGTTACCTGCAGGTTTTTCGGGTCAAAGTACCTGGCCGTAAGTTTTAAGTAAGCTGCTTTTTCCATGTCTCAATTGATTATGGTTCTACATGCCCGCCCTGGCTGTAGCTGTATGGTTTTCTCCCGCGGAATCTTAGGAAATGCAGGCAGCGCCTGCCCCCCGGAGCTGGCCTGACAGCAGCAGTGGTTTTTGGGAGTTGAAAGGTAAGCAAAGGCCGGACGCTGTTAGATGACCTGCCTCAACTGAAAAAGTGATAGATATCATTTCTAGCTGGCAGGTGCCCGGAAGGTGACGAACGGCAACGGCTCAATGACTTATGTCATTTTATATCCCCCCGGCTTGCCTTACACTTGCATGAAAATAACACGTTATGATTTCTCAGGATATAAACAGCCCGGCGCTGGTAAACCCGCTCCGGTACGATGCCTACAGAGCCCTGGTAGACGAGCTGGTGCAGGCGCAAAAGACAACAGGTGAGGAGCAGACAGCGGAGCGCATCGCATTCACCAGACTGAACCAGCAACGCATGAAGCGCGTGGAGAAGCAGTTTTCGCTCCTGCCTGAGTTAGCCGAATCACTGCGCCTCCACCAGCCCCGCTGGAAGTGGCGGGTGCTGGTGGAGGCGTGGTGCGGCGACGGTGCACAGTTGCTGCCCGCCATTGCCGCCATCGCCGCCGAAGCGCCCGGCATCGGACTCACCGTGCTGCTCCGCGACGAGAACCCCCAGCTGATGGACACCTGCCTCACCAACGGCAGCCGCGCCATCCCGATACTGATTTGCGAAGACGCCGAGACCGGCGAGCGGGTGTTCACGTGGGGGCCGCGGCCAAGAGCCATCCAGGAAAAGGTGCTGCAGTTCAAGGCCGAAAATCCGGGGGCAGACCACGAGGCATTTCTGTTGCAACTGCACACCTGGTATGCCAAAGACCGCAGCGAAGCCCTGCAGCAGGACCTGCTGGCAAAGATGCAGAGCATTTTTGCCGTGCATACCTACGAGCCGGAGTACTGCATCTAAACCGCCTTATCCTATATATAAATCGTGCGCCTGAACTTACACCATAAACGGAGCTGGCTGCTAGTGGCGCTGGGCAACCTGGTGGTGGTGGCCTTCCTGGGGCTGCTGCTGCGCTGGATGTTCGTGGTGCCCGTGAGCGGCCTGAACTATAAATACCTGCTGCACGGGCACTCGCATGTGGCGCTGCTGGGGTGGCTGTATACCGCTGTGTTTGTGGCGCTGCTGACTACTTACCTGCCACCTGCTTACCAGGAGAAGAGAACCTACACCTGGCAGTTCTGGCTGTCGCAGGGGGCGGTGCTGGGCATGCTGCTCAGTTTCCCGGTGCAGGGGTATGGCCTGTTTTCCATCTTTTTCTCCACGGCGCACCTGCTGCTGAGCTACTGGTTTATATACAGGTTTCTGAAGGATGCCAGGCGTGTGGGGGTGAGCGCGGGAAAACACGGACTGTCGTTCCGGTTTGTGAAGGCGGCGCTGTTTTTCCTGGCGCTTTCGTCGCTGGGGCCCTGGGCGATGGGCCCTATTATGGCCACCGGGCACAGCGGCAGCGAGCTGTATTTCAATGCCATTTACTTTTACCTGCACTTCCAGTACAACGGCTGGCTTGCGTTTGCGGTGCTGGGGCTGCTGTTCTGGCTGCTCGAGCATGGCCATATATCCTTCAACCGGATATATGGCCGCCTCTTTTTCAGGTTGATGTGCTGGGCCTGCCTGCCAGCTTACCTGCTCTCGGTGCTCTGGACAAAACCGGCGGCCGTTATATATGGAGTTGGCGGTGTGGCCGGATTGATGCAGGTGGCGGCGCTGGGCCTGCTGCTGGCGGTGCTGTGGCCGGTGCGCAAACAGTTGCTAAACCTGTTCGGCAGTTGGGGCCGCGGCATCCTGTGGCTGGCCGCGCTGGCGTTCGTGCTGAAGACCCTCATGCAGTTCTCCACCGCTTTCCCCTATATGGCCGACCTGGCCTACAAGCTGCGCTTTTTCATCATCGGGTACCTGCACCTGGTGCTCATCGGGTTCGTGAGCTTCTTCCTGTTTGCCTTCTTTGTGGAACGGGGTTGGCTGAGCTTCCGGGGAGGCCTGAGCCGGTGGGGAATAGGAACGTTTATAGCCGCTTTTGTGGGGAGCGAGGCGCTGCTGTTTCTGCAGGGGATTCTCTACTGGGCCGGGGCAGGCGCCATACCTGCATATAACGGGATTCTGTTCTGGATAAGCGTGTTCCTGCCGCTGGGGATCCTGCTGTTCTTTGTCTCGCAGGTTCGTGAAAGAAGCCGTATGCAGCAGCATCTAAAGACGGAAAATATCATGCATCAGGCGGCGTAGTATAGAATGCAAACAACAGAAAAGGCCGGGTGTATATACCCGGCCTTTTCTGTTTAATTCAATTTTACCTCAGGCAGACTATTTTTGAGTTGCGTAGCCATATATAGCTGGGGTATGGAGCGCTACATATAAAACAGCTGAATCCCGAACATCACCAGCAGCACCAACTTCAGCAACTCGGCGCCTATATAATAAAAGTGCAGCGAGGAGCGCGAAACCTCAGCCCCCGCGATAACCAGTGCTGCGCGTTTGTTCATGGCGGGCAGCAGCCAGGCGGTTTGCAGCAGCAACAGGACCGGAACCAGCAGGAACACAGGAGACAGACCCTGGTGGTTTACGCCATATATAAGCAGGAACGCAGAAACCAGCGCAAAGCTCCACTCCACTTTGTTCAGGGCGCTGAAGATGAGGCGGCCGATGCTCAGGCCAACGGGCAGCGTCGCGCCGGGGGCACGGAACTTCAGCCAAGCCTCCATAAAGCTGATGGCGCAGACAAAGCCTGCCCACACAAACGCGATGCCGATAAGGGGCTGTGTGTAAGTCATCATATGTGTCAGAGAATAGTGGTGTTGTTTTTCTGGTAAAGCGCTATTTTGCCGGCGAACATCTCCGCCATGCGCGCCGCGCGCCATTTGGCCTCTGTCGCTTTGCTCCCGTTAAAAAGCTCATCCACCGTTGTATTGAAAATGCTGAGCCATTTTTCAAAATGCTCCCCGCCCACGGGCAGCGTGATGTGCTTGGCGCCGGGGCTGCCCTGGTACGTCAGTTCCCCCAGCAGCACCGTTTGCCAGAACCGGTACATGATCTCCAGATGGCGCGCCCAGTTGTCCTGGATGCGCTCCTCGAAAATGGGTCCCAGCAGGGCGTCCGCCCGCACCCTCTCGTAAAACAGGTCCACCAGTTGCCTGATGTCTTCTAAAGTCAGTATGTCTTTGCTTTCTGTCATGCCATGAAATGTAAAAAATTATTGTCTGAATCAGGATTTACAGAATTTTTAAATAACAGATAAACCCTGCGCATCGTCTCATCCTGTAAATCCTGGGATAGGGGCCCCGAGAAGATTCAGACAAGTTAGCTACAGCCCAGGCTGTTGCCGCAGTTCAGGCACTTGTAGCAGGTGCCGGAGCGGATGGTGATATGGCCGCACACGTTGCAAATGGGCGCGTCGCCCATCATGCTGGCCAGCACCTGCTGCGTCTGTTCCATGAGCACCGTTTTACTCTGCGTCACCACCTGATACGTTTTGCCGTTCGCGGCTGGTTTATCGGGCTTCGTTTCCTGTGGCGCGGCTGTAGTTTCCGCATCCATTTCTTTCCCCGTTGGCTGCACATGCACCAGGTCGGTGCGGTTCAGGTACTCGTAGCCCAGCAGCCGGAAGATATAGTCGAACACTGAGGTGGCCGATTTGATGTTCGGGTGCTCCACGCGGCCCGCCGGTTCGAAGCGGGTGAAGGTAAAGCGGCTCACGAACTCCTCCAGTGGCACCCCGTACTGCAAGCCCAGCGACACCGAGATGGCAAAGCAGTTGAGGATGGAGCGGAACGAGGCGCCCTCTTTGTACATATCGATAAAGATTTCTCCCAATGTGCCATCCGGGTAATCACCGGTGCGGATATATACTGTGTGGCCGTCTATCTTGGCCTTCTGCGTAAACCCTCTGCGCTTGTCCGGCAACTTGCGGCGCTTCACCATCGCCGTCAGCTGCTGGCGGAACGTTGGCTGTGCCGCATCGGACAGGATGGCCTGGGCCGCCCTGAGCACCTGTTCAGCGTTATAGGTGGCCTCTTTCGCGCCGGGTGACGGCGCTGCCGTATCGGGCGCTTCGGCAGGCGTCTCTTCCTTCTCTGTGCGGCTGCTTTTAGCGGTAAGCGGCTGCGAGAGCTTGCTGCCATCGCGGTAGAGCGAGCAGGCTTTCAGCCCCAGTTCCCACGACAGCTCATAGCACCTGGCCACCTCGGCCACGCTCGTTTCGTTTGGCAGGTTGATGGTTTTGGAGATGGCACCGGATATAAACGGCTGCACCGCCGCCATCATCAGGATATGGCCTTCGGCTTTGATGAAGCGCGTGCCCTTGTTGCCGCAGCGGTTGGCGCAGTCGAACACCGGGTAGTGCTCTTTTTTAAGGTATGGCGCTCCCTCCACGGTCATGGTGCCACAGGCGTATTCGTTTGCTTCCTCTACTTGCAATTGGGTATAGCCCAGGCTGCGCAGCAGGTTAAAGTCCGGCTGCTGGTACTGGGCCGGGGTATAGCCCAGGCGCTGCAGGCACTCCTCTCCCAAGGTATATACATTGAACAGGGCAGTGATGTCATAGGCAGTTGGCAGGGCGGCTTCCAGTTTATGTATATCCTCGGGCAGCAGGCCTTTTGCAAGCAGCGCCTCCTGGGAAAGGTGCGGTGCGCCTTTCAGGGTGCCGTGGCCTTTGGCGTAGTTCACGATGGCCTGCACCTGCTCCGGTACATAGCCCAACTTCTGCAGCGCCGCCGGGATGGACTGGTTGATGATTTTGAAGTAGCCGCCCCCCGAGAGCTTTTTGTACTTCACCAGCGCAAAATCCGGCTCCACGCCGGTCGTGTCGCAATCCATCAGCAGCCCGATGGTGCCGGTGGGGGCGATGACGGTGGCCTGGGCGTTGCGGTAGCCATATGCCTCGCCCTGCTCCAGCGCCTGGTCCCAGGCCTGCCGCGCCGCCTGCAGCAGCTGCGGCGGGCACAACTCCTGGTCCAGGCCGTGCGGTTTGATGCTCAGGTTTTCGTAGGCGTCCTGCTGGTCGTAGGTGGCGTAGCGGTGGTTGCGCATCACGCGCAGCATGGCCTCCCGGTTCTGTTCGTATTTCGCAAAAGCACCCAGTGCAGCGGCCATCTCGGCGGACGTGCTGTAGGCGGTGCCGGTCATGAGCGAGGTGATGCCAGCCGACATGGCGCGGGCCGCGTCGCTGTCGTAGGGGGGGCCCTGCACCATCAGCAGCGCCCCCAGGTTGGCGTAGCCGAGGCCGATGGTGCGGTAGTCGTAGGAGCGCTGCGCCACCGCCTCGGAAGGGAACTGCGCCATCAGCACCGAAATCTCCAGCACCACCGTCCAGAGGCGGCAGGCGTGGCGGAAGGCGACGACATCAAATTCCTGTTTCTCCTGGTCGAAGAACTTGAACAGGTTGAGCGAGGCCAGGTTGCAGGCCGTATCGTCGAGGAACATGTACTCCGAGCAGGGGTTGGAAGCCTTTATCTTTCCCCCGGCCGGGCAGGTGTGCCACTCGTTGATGGTGGTGTCGAACTGCACGCCCGGGTCGGCACAGGCCCAGGCGGCCTCCGCGATCTGCCGCCATAGATGGCGGGCAGGGACGGCTTTGACCACGCGCCCATCGGTGCGGGCGGTCAGGTGCCAGTCCGCATCGGTGTGCAGGGCCTCAAAAAAAGCGTTCGGCACCCGCACCGAGTTGTTTGAGTTCTGGCCCGACACGGTCTGATAAGCCTCGCCTTCGTAGTCGGCGGGGTAGCCGTCGGCAATTAGGGCGGCCACTTTTTTCTCCTCTTCTTTTTTCCAGTTGATGAAGGCCTCTATCTCCGGGTGGTCCAGGTCGAGGCACACCATTTTGGCGGCCCGCCGCGTGGTGCCGCCAGATTTGATGGCCCCGGCGGCCCTGTCGCCCACGCGCAGGAACGACATCAAACCAGAGGAAGTGCCGCCACCGGACAGCGGCTCGTCTTTGCCCCGGATGGCCGAGAAGTTGGTGCCTACCCCGGAACCGAACTTGAAGATCCGTGCCTCCTGCACCAGCAGGTCCATCAGCCCGCCTTTCTGGGCCAGGTCGTCCTGCACCGACAAAATAAAGCAGGCGTGCGGCTGCGGCCGCTTAAAAGCAGAGTCCGCTTCCTTCAGCTGCCCTGTTTCTGGCTCCACATAATAGTGTCCCTGTGCTTTCCCTGCGATGCCGTAAGACTCATATAGCCCCGTGTTGAACCACTGCGGTGAGTTGGGGGCGGCATACTGGCCCAGCAGCATATATACCAGCTCGTCGTAAAACACCTGCGCATCCTCCTCTGTCTTGAAATAGCCGTAGCGGCTGCCCCAGGCCCGCCAGCAATTGGCCAGCCGGTGTACCACCTGCTTCACCGACCGCTCGGCCCCGGTGCTGCCGTCGGGTTGCGGCACACCCGCACGGCGCAGGTATTTCTGGGCCAGGATGTCGGTGGCAATCTGCGACCACTGCGCGGGCACCTCCACGTCCTTCAGCTCGGCAACCACATCGCCGGTGGGGGTGCGGATGGTGGAGGAGCGGAGTTCGTAGCGGAACACGCTGAAGGGGTCTTGCGCTGCTTTTGTGAAGTGGCGGGAAAAGGAAAGCCCCGCAGGTGTTTGAGAGATTTTTTTCATGAGGTTCTATATTTAGGATATAAACGTTACCGCGTTGGGGCTGCCGGCGGGCCAGAGGGGACCGCCGCAGACGGAGGTGTTTCTAAGCGAGTACTAAGCTAAGGCGTTTGGCTGCCGCCCGGCATGACCAATGTCATCTGCCGGAGTGACATCAGTCATTTTATACCGGCGCCTTTTGCCCTAAACTTGTATATCGAAACAGCGGCCCCGTAGTCCTGATGCAGTGGGGCGGAGGCTGCGTTTCTGAGGGCATGATACCGGCGAAACCCGGGATAAATGTACGCCTTAAAATAAAATAATAAAATACCTTTATATCTTTTATATATAAATACTGCCGTTTACCTTTACTGTAAACAAAAATCTTTCACCATCTTATTTATTATCAAACCATATGGAAGCCACACAAAACATAGAAGTACTGGATGTCACCATCATCGCACCGCGTCTGAAGCACCCCACCATTTTCGAGAAATTTGATGCCCTGAAAGGCGGCGAGGCCTTCATCATCCACAACGACCACGACCCGAAGCCTGTCTATTACCAATTGCTGGGCGAGCGCGGCAACACCTTTAAGTGGGAGTACCTGCTGCAGGGCCCCGAGGTATGGGAGGTGAAGATAACCAAGCAGGCCCCGGCCGAGGGCGACACCGTGGGCGAGCTGGTGGCAAAGGACTACCGCAAGGCGCAGGTGTTCAAAAAGTACGGCATCGACTTCTGCTGCGGCGGTAAAAAATCGGTTGCCCAGGCGTGTGAGGAGAGAGGCATTAACCCCGAAGTGCTGGAAACAGAGCTGGAGGCCAGCACCGTCGCCGCCACCCGCGAAACAGACTACGGCAGCTGGGAGCCCGGCTTCCTGGCCGACTATATTGTAAACATGCACCACAAGTACGTGCGCGAGGCCATCCCGGCCCTGTACGAGTACACCTCCAAAATTGCCCGCGTGCATGGGCAGCGCCATCCGGAGCTGCTGGAGGTGGCCAAGCACTTCACCAACGTGGCCAACGAGCTGGAGGCCCATATGCCGAAAGAGGAGCGCGTGCTGTTCCCTTACATCAAGCAACTGGCGGAGGCGAAAAAGCACGGCGTCACGCTCGACAAACCCGCCTTCGGCTCTATCCAGAACCCCATCAACATGATGGAGATGGAACACGAGGCAGCCGGAGATGAGCTGGTGTCCATACGAACCCTGACGAACGACTTCGCCCTGCCCGCCGATGCCTGCGCCACTTACACGGTTGCCTTCAAGAAGCTGCAGGAGTTTGAGGAGGACCTGCACCGCCACATCCACCTCGAGAACAACATCCTGTTCCCGAAAGCGCTGGAGCTGGAGAAAGAAGTCCTGAAATAAAAATTGCCTGGATCAGGATTCACGGGATAGGAGGAAGGACAGGATTTATCTGTAACACATGACAGATAAGAATCCTGTAAACCTCTAAATCCTGTGGATCCTGATTCAGACAACTTACAATATTAAATGGGGGAGGCCCCATCATTGCCATGGAAAACGCAACGAAACCCCAAAAGAGAGACAAAAGCCTGGTTCCACTCTCCAGGGAGCACCACTTCAGCCTGCTGTTCTGCTGGAAGCTGCGGCAGGGGCTGAAGAACGGCGCCGACCTGGAGGTGATGCGCGCGTACGTGCGCTACTTCTGGAAAAGCATTCTGCAGCCGCACTGCGCGGAGGAGGAATGGGTGCTGGGCCGGCTGCTTCCGAAAAACAACTACATGCGCCAGCGGCTGGAAGAGGAGCACCGCCTGCTGCAGGCGCTGATAGAGCTGGTGGAGGAAGGAAGCAAGATGAACAGGGATTTGTTCAGGGTGCTGGAGCAGGACCTGGTGGACCACGTGCGCTGGGAGGAGCGCGACCTGTTCCCGTACCTGCAGGCCGAGGTGCGGCCCGACGAGCTGGAGCTGACAGGCAAAATACTGGAGCACCGGCACACGGTGCATACCGACGACTTTACCCCGGACTTCTGGGTCAGGCCAGCCAAAGCGAAGTAACCATGGAAATAGCAGCCACTACCAAAATCTCCACCCTCATCAAGGAAAACCCGGAGGCTGTGGAGGCCATCGCCTCCATCAGCAGCCATTTTGAGAAGCTGCGCAACCCGCTGCTCCGCAAGCTGCTCGCCCCACGGGTCACCATCGCCGACGCCGCCCGCATCGGGGGCTGCGGGGTGGAGGCCTTCTACGAGAAACTGGCCCCGCTCGGCTTCAGTGTCAGCAGCAGCAGCCAGGGCAGCGCGCTGGTGCAGGCCGCCGCGGCTGCCCCCAGGCCTGCCGCACTGGCGCAGCTGCCCCCGGAAAACATCATCACGCTGGACGTGCGCGAGGCTATCGCCGCTGGCAACGACCCTTTCCAAAGCATTATGAGTGCGGTGGGCAAGCTCGACAGCACCAACGCGCTGCTGCTCGTGAACACGTTTGAGCCGACGCCGCTTTTCTCTATCCTCGCCAAAAAAGGGTACGCCGCCCACACCGAGGTGCAGGGGCCGGACCTGGTGCACACATACTTCTGGCTGAGCGGCGGGAAGCAGGCGGCGACTTCGGAAGCGAAGGCTCCCGGGAAAAGCTTTGAGCAACTGCTGCAGCGGTTCGGCAACAGCAAGGTCAGGAGCATCGATGTGCGCCACCTGGAGATGCCCCAACCCATGGTGACCATCCTGAGTGAGCTGGAGCAGCTGCCCGCCAACCAGGCACTGCTCGTGACGCACCGGCGGGTGCCGCGTTTTCTGCTGCCGCAACTCGAGGAGCGCGGCTTTGTGCATGCCCTCCGGGAAGTGGGCCCTGCCGAAGTGTACATCCTGATATATAAAGCGACCTAGCCATGCGCACCGCCACTATCTCCAACTCGCCGGCTAAATGGGTGGTGCTGCCGCACTACGCGTTTGCCGCCCTCGCTTTCCTGGCGCTGGGCGTGCTGCTGCTCTTCTCCACCGATGCCTTCGGCGGGCACTACTTTCACCCCAAGCTGCTGACCCTGACGCACGTGGCGGTGCTGGGCTGGGCCACCATGCTCATTTTCGGGGCGCTGTACCAGTTGCTGCCCGTGGTGCTGGAGGGGAAGCTTTACTCGGAGCGGCTTGCCATATATACATTCGGGCTGCTGGGCACCGGCACCATCCTGCTGGCCTATGCCTTCTGGAACTTTGAGGTGGGCTGGGTGATGCATGTGGCCGCCTGCTGTCTGTTCGTTTCTTTCCTGCTGTTCACCATCAACGTTGTCCAGACGGCCCGGAGAGCGCCCAAGTGGCTGGTGGAGGCGGACTTTATCGTGACCTCGGCCATCTGGCTGCTCATGACGGGACTGGTGGGCCTGCTGATGGCGGTTAACTTCTCCATGCCCTTCCTGCCGGAGGAACATGTGCATTACCTGAAGCTGCACGCGCATATGGGCATGGCCGGCTGGTTCCTGCTGCTGATCATCGGCGTGGGCTCTAAACTGATCCCGATGTTTTTGCTGGCGCACATGAAGGAGACGAAGAAACTGAACTGGGCCTATAACCTCATCAACGGGGGGCTGGTGCTGTTCGTCTTCGACCATATGGTGCTGCGGATGGGGCTGCTGGCCTTTTGTGCGGCGCTGGTGGCCGGAGGCGTCGTGCTGTTCCTGCTGTATGTGCAGGAGGCGCGAAAAGCCGCTTTGCGGAAGGAGACAGACCTGGGCATGAAGCAGACGTTCGTGGCGCTGGGGCTGCTTGTGCTGCCGCTGGTGCTGGTGTTCGTGGTGAGCGGCAGCGGCCAGCGCATCGCGCCGCAGCTCCTGTCGTCCATCTACCTGGTATATGGCATCACGGTGTTCCTGGGTTTTGTGACCGCGCTCATCCTCGGGCAAACGTTCAAGACCCTGCCGTTCATCGTCTGGATGCACGCCTACGAAGACCATGTGGGGCGCTTTAAAACGCCGCTCCCCAAAGACCTGTACAGCCACCAGTTGCAGCGCTGGCAAAACACAAGCTACCTGCTCGGCTTCCTGCTGCTGGTGGCCGGGGTGCTGCTGCGCCAACAGGAAATTATCCTGGCCGGGGCCATTGCCTTCACCCTTACGGCTGTTTTATATATGATAAACGTGTTCAGCCTGCTGCTGCACAAAGTACATGACCTTAAACCCTTCACCTATGGAAACGCAAGCACCTGACATCGGTCAGGAGGCCTTCGAAACGCTGAAGTATATCATTGACCCTGAAATCGGGATAAACATTGTGGACCTGGGGCTGGTATATAAAGTGAGCCTCGAGCAGGGGCTACTCACGGTGGAACTCACCCTGACCACGCCCGGCTGCCCCATGAGCAGCACCATCGTCAAGGCGGCGGAGCAGATTCTGATGAAGCGCTTCCCCAGCCTGGACGTGGCGGTGGAACTGGTGTGGTCGCCGCCCTGGTCGATGGAGATGATTACAGAGGAAGGGGAGCGGCAGTTGGGAAGGATGTGATACCTTTGCCGCTGTGTAAGTATTAGACATATAGAGATGCCTGACTCATGTTATCAAAGACAACAGAATATGCCCTGCGTGCCGTAGTATACGTTGCCATGCACGATACCCAGGGCGTGAAAGTGGGGATAAAGGAAATAGCCAAGGAACTGGAGCTGCCGGCGCATTTCATGGGCAAGATACTGCAGGACCTGGTGCGCAAGGGCGTTATCTCTTCTGTAAAAGGCCCCGGAGGCGGATTCTTCCTGCACCGGCCCGCCAGCGATATTAACCTGCTGGAAGTGGTGCAGGTGATTGACGGCCTCGAGGCTTTCAGGCGCTGCGGCATGGGCATGAAGCAGTGCTCCGACACGCACCCCTGCCCCCTCCACAACGATATCAAGGCTTACCGCGACCAGATGCTGAAGGTGTTCAGCACCAAAACCATACAGGACCTGGTGGACGGCATCAGCTCCGGGCAGTATTTTATCACTAACGTACACGAGGCCGAGCCGAAGGTGTAATATATTTCGCGCATTTATATAACCTTAGTTGCGATTTACTCTTGTCGTTGAGATATGACCTGCCCCTCCCTTTTCGAGGGGCAGGGGCAGGTTTTGCGTTGTGAGAATTTGGGCAAGTTTATATATCGCAACATGAGTTATATATAAAAAGGGCGCAAGTATCAAGATATAAGACTTTTGATGCTATATATAATTGATTATAATCGGATTACATATGTGGAGATTTTATGGATAGTGCAAGCTGATCTTGTCCGGGTATAGCTAAATACAACACCCTTCTAAGCAGGCCCATTATTGCTGTGTCCCCGCACGTCTGTCCTATAGTTCCCTCCGGCCGTCATCCCGAAGCTTCTTGCCGCCGCTCACTTCCGGGCACACAAAGTCCTTTCTTGCCGGAGTTGCCTTCTTTTTTTACCTTTATCAAATTGATCCTCCGCGCCTTTGGAAACCTTTCCGTCGGACTGATGCATCATGCCCCTGCTCCTCAATTATCCGGAAGGGATAGGTTTACAATCATCAAAAATTAATCAGTTTTATATATCGCAATCCGAGTTAATAATTTAAATGTGTACAAGTCGCCAAAACTATAGATGGCAGTACCGGGTATTTACCGGCACTGCCTTTCGTTAACCTTGAAGCCGCTGCAGAAATGAAAAAATTGTATGCCCTCGCCGCGCTTGGCACGCTGCTGTATAGTTGCAACGCAAACCAATCGGCGGTTGAGAACACTGGCACAGAAGCAACAACAGAGGCCACAGCAGCCACTTCCGACGAGCCGCACCGCCCGCAGTTTCACTTCACGCCGCCCTCCGGCTGGATGAACGACCCGAACGGGATGGTGTACCACAACGGCGAGTACCACCTCTTTTACCAGCACAACCCCGACAGCACCGTTTGGGGGCCGATGCACTGGGGCCACGCCGTGAGCAGGGATATGGTGGACTGGGAGCACCTGCCGATTGCGCTCTACCCCGACAGCCTGGGCACCATTTTCTCGGGCAGCGCCGTAGTGGATGTAAACAACACCTCCGGGCTGGGGACAGCAGCCAATCCGGCCATGGTCGCCATTTTCACCTACCACAATGCGGAGGCAGAAAAGGCGGGCAAGGATGATTTTCAGACGCAGGGCATCGCCTTTAGCCTGGACAATGGCCGGAACTGGACAAAGTACGAGGGTAACCCCGTGCTGGAAAATCCTGGGATACGCGATTTCCGTGACCCAAAAGTTTTGTGGTATGAAGAAGGGCAGAAGTGGATCATGACGTTAGCCGTAAAAGACCACATTAGTTTTTACTCCTCCCCTAACCTGCTCGATTGGAAACTGGAAAGTGATTTTGGCGCCAACGTGGGCGCGCACGGCGGTGTGTGGGAGTGCCCCGACCTGTTTAAGCTTCCGGTGGAGGGAACTGATGAAGAGAAATGGGTACTGATTGTAAACATCAACCCCGGTGCGCCAAACGGCGGATCAGGCACGCAATACTTTATAGGCAATTTCGACGGCAGCAAGTTTGTGATGGACCCGCAGTTTGAGGCAGGCCTGCAGGCGGAACCAACCATCGCAACCACCGTGAACGGACAGGAAGGCATCTGGCTCGACTATGGCCGGGACGAGTACGCCGGAGTAACCTGGGCTAACGTGCCGGAAGAAGACGGCCGTCGCCTGTTTATGGGCTGGATGAGTAACTGGGCCTACGCCAACGTGGTGCCGACAGAAAAGTGGCGAAGCGCTATGACGATGGCCCGGACCCTTGAATTGGTAGACACGCCGGCAGGGCTGCGTGTGGCCTCTTATCCTGTAAAAGAGTTGCAGCACCTATATGGCCCGACGTACACTCTCGAAGCACAGGATGTTGCCGGTGCGCTACCCATATCAGAGAAGGCGCCTTTTTCGACTCCGACTTTTGATTTACAACTGGAGTTGGAGCGTCTTTCCCCGGACGGGCAGTTTGCTGTGGAACTGTCGAATGATCAGAACCAGAAAGCGCTTGTCGGTTATGATGCCACGCGCAAGCAGTACTATATAGACAGGCGAAACGCAGGTGACACCAGTTTTTCCGATGATTTCGCCGGCATTCACTATGCCCCGCGCCTGGCCAACGGAGCTTCTTTTCCGGTGCGCCTGCTGGTTGACGTGGCCTCGGTGGAGTTCTTCGCCGACGGCGGCAAAACCGTGATGACGGACATCTTCTTCCCCGATGGACCCTTTACCAAGGTAAGGCTGCTCACCGAAAGCGGAGAGTTTAAAGTAGATTCAGGGAAGCTGACGGAACTGAAGTCTATATATAACTGAAGTATATTTGAAAGGGGTAGGGGCAACAGCGCTATAATGCCGAAGGATAGCATCTGCTGAACAGTGCTGCACGAATTTTCTTTGTGTCCGCTCTCCGGAGAAACAGCCATTAGGATATAAAGCGGCCCACAACTCCGTCTCCAACTGTTTTTTTAGATTTTATACATGCGTGTTGCAACCAACAGGCGCAATTCGGGGTCATTATCGCAAAACCGCCTATCTTTACCAGGAGCGCGGCCGGACAAACAACCTTATTACAAAACAATCAATCCTTTTATGAAAAATCTTTTCAGCACGCGCGCTTTAAGCCGCGTTTCCCTTTTCCTGTGCAGCATCATGGCGTTCGGGTTAACAGGCTGCCTTGACAGCGACATGGACGACGCCCCCGAGCCAAAACCCGTATCGTACGTCTCTTTTTACCACGGTGCGCCTGATGCCCCTGACTTCAATGTTTCTGTGGACGACGAGAAAATCAACAGCCAGGCCTTCAAATACTCGAATGCCTCCAACTACCTGTCGCTTGCCACAGGCAACCACGAAATCTCCTTTACGCCCGTAACGGCCACGACCCCCCTTGCCGACACCACCTTCAACTTTAAGGAGGATAATATTTACTCGCTGTTTACGGTAGGCAGCCAGCAGAACGTAGACGTACTGGTGGTGCAGGACAGCCTGATCACGCCGGGCACCGGTAAAGCCGCAGTCCGCCTCATCAACCTGTCGCCAGATGCGCCCGCTGTGGATGTGGCGGTGTCGGGAGGCGGAGCCGCCCCCTTGTTCACTGGCGTGGAGTTTAAGGAAGACACGCCGTTCATCACGGTAACGGACGGCACGCTATCCTTCGTGGTGAAAGAGACCGGTACAGAAAATGTGCTGGTTGCCGCGACAAGCCTCAGCCTGGAGCCCGGCAGGAATTACACGCTCATCGTGCGCGGTTTCCAGACCCCCCCGGCCGGGAACTCGAATGTGCTTGCCCTGCAGATAGTCAGAAACTACTAGCAGCCAGCGGCAGCTCCCTTCCGGGAACTTATATGTAAACTTCCTGCGCCAGGGCAGAACCCCCTGTACGGCAAGCGGCGGCGGCCTTTTCAAAGGCGCCGCCGCTTGCCGTACAGGGGGTTCTGCTTTTAGTGCTGTACCCGCCCGGCTAAACGGATGGCACTTGCCGGACACCCATATACTGCCGCAGCGCCACCGGGAGCCAGTAAGGAGTGAGTGAATAGTAAGGTTTATATATAAGCAGCACTACTATATAGGCCCAAAGCTGGCGCTGGGCGGAAGGCGAATGTCGGAAAGACCCCACGGCTAAATAATCCCCGAGGCGAATGCCTATGACAATCGCATACATGCGGTGCAACAGGCCCCGGAGGAATCGGGACTGATATGCCTGCGGGCAGGTAAGGAGTTCCTTCACTGCCAGAATAAGTAACTAAACACTTTTTTGTGAGCAAGATTTTTTTGTGTGAACCAATCCTTCTATATTTAGCTCATCAAGGCAGCGGTATGGCCAAAAACTATACGCTTCACTCTCCGGATGAAAATTAGTTCTGTATACAGAAAAGAAGTAATTTTTATCAATTTAATCCAGCAAAATAAGTATTATCGCACCCCACGGTGGCAGTGCGGTGTAAGGTTGAAGGGCAGGAAGGCTGGTTTTGCAGACGCCTATATATAGGAGAAACTAAGCACTTGCTACTTCGGAACTGAGGGCGTGTTTACCGTTCGCAAAAGGTGTAGAAACAACACTAAAAAAGCTGGTCGAGGCCAGATGAGCACCCAGGAGCAGGATGGGCGGCCCGGAAGCATATAGGTAAATAGCAGCAGGCATGATCAACTGTACCGGCTGCCACAGTATATGAATACAGGTAACCCACTGACTGTCATTAAGATGTAAGATTACTCGGATGGGTGGTATGTGAAAGTACCCCCTCACCAAAGGCAAACACAGAGATTACAATTATATAGTGTATTTTAAACCTTTAATTTCACAATCTATGCAACACCTTTTACTAAAAGAGCTGAAATACTTGCTTATTTTGCCTCTTTTCTTTATTTCTGTGGTCATGGCGTTCGCGCAGGGCGTCACGGTGCAGGGAAAAGTAACGGATGAAAGCGGCACACCCCTGCCAGGTGTTACTGTGCTGCTGAAGGGCACCTCGGTTGCAGCCCCGACAGGCGGCGACGGTACCTACACGATAAATGTGCCGGATGGCAACGGGACGCTGGTTTTCTCCTTCATCGGCTTCGCGCCGCAGGAAGTGGCCATTGACAACCGTTCCACGGTAGACGTGCAGCTGGGTGCCGATGCCGAAGCGCTGGAGGAAGTAGTGGTAGTGGGCTACGGCACGCAGAAAAAAGAGACTGTAACGGGCTCTGTTGCCGCCGTAAAGGGCGCGGAACTGGAAAAGTCTCCTGCCGTTAACCTTACCAACTCCATTGCCGGACGTATGCCCGGTGTGGTAGCCGTAAACAGAAGCGGCGAGCCAGGCTACGACGGTTCCTCTATCCGGATCAGGGGCTCCAACACCCTCGGAAACAACGGGGCACTGGTTGTAATCGACGGAATCCCGGCCAGGGCAGGCGGTATTGAGCGCCTTAACCCAGCCGATATCGAAAGCATCTCTGTACTGAAAGACGCCTCCGCAGCCATATATGGCTCACGCGCGGCCAACGGCGTTATCCTCGTGACCACCAAGCGGGGCACTGTAGGAAAACCTGAGCTGTCTTACTCTTTTAACCAGGGTTTCGCCCAGCCTACCGTTATCCCTGATCTGACCGATGCCGTGCAGTTCGCTGAAATGCGGAACGACCTGGAGATATATAACCGCGTGCCGTCTTCCCTGTGGGAAGAGGCGAAGGAGGCGTTCCGCCAGAGCGGAAGCTACACGCTGCCCGATGGCTCTGTGGTTAATGCACACTATGGCCCGGATGATTTCCAGAAGTTCAGGGACGGCTCTAACCCCTGGACGCACCCCAACACCGATTGGTACGACGCCACTCTGAAGGAGTGGTCTCCCCAGTCGCAGCACAACCTGCAACTGACCGGCGGAAGCGAGAACATCAAATTTCTGACCTCCCTGGGCTACGTAAACCAGGACGCCTTCTATAAGAACTCGGCCACTGGCTACAAGCAGTATGACCTGCGCGTAAACCTGGATGCGAACGTGAGCAAATACATCAAGACAAGCATTGGCATGCTGGGCCGTCAGGAGAACCGCTTCTTCCCAACAGTAGGCGCCGGTGCCATTTTCCGGATGCAGATGCGGGGCATCCCTACCGCTCCCGCCCGCTGGCCTGACGGCAGACCCGGACCAGACATCGAAAACGGTGAAAACCCTGTTGTGATCACGACCAACGAGACGGGTTATGACCGCGATACGCGCAGCTACCTGCAGACAAACGGCTCGGTAGAGATCACCAACCCCTGGGTGGAAGGTTTGAAGCTTACTGCCACAGCCGCGGTGGACAAGATGACCCGCCGTACCAAGAGATGGCAGATTCCGTGGTTCCTGTATGACTGGGATAAGCAAACGTACGAAGCAGACGGCGTGACGCCATTGCTGACAGCTGGCCGAAGAGGACCTGCCGATCCAAACCTGAACATGTCTGATGAAGAGGAGTTGAAAATTCTGTTGGGCGCCGTGCTGAGCTTCGAACGCACCTTCGGCGACCATGGAGTAACTGTGCTGGCTGGTACCAACCGGGAAACGATTGAAGGAGACTGGTTCTCTGCCTACCGCAGATACTTCATCTCTCCTGCCATTGACCAACTTAACGTAGGGGGGGATCTGGAGAAAAGCAACAATGGCGATGCCGTTGAAAGGGCGCGTCTGAGCCACTTCGGCCGCTTTGCCTACAACTACAAGGAGAAGTATATGGCTGAGTTTCTGTGGCGTTACGATGCCTCGGATATCTTCCCGGCCGATACCCGCTACGGCTTCTTCCCTGGGGTGCTGGCTGCCTGGAGAATCTCTGAGGAGAACTTCTTCAAGGATAACATCAGCTTTATCAACAACCTGAAACTGCGCGGATCATGGGGGCAGATGGGTAACGATGATATAGGCGAACTTTACTCGTACCTTTCCCTCAACCAATTCAACTCTTATATCATAGGAGGCCAGGAAGTGAAGACGCTGCGCGAAACACGTGTTCCCAATCCATTTATTACCTGGGAGGTAGCGAACAACGCGAACATCGGCTTAGACGGCCAGATGCTGCAGGGCAAGATCAACTTCGAGTTTGAAGTCTTCTATAACAAGCGTACCAGCATCCTGTGGCAACAGTCCGGTACAGTTCCCCAGACCACGGGTATGACCTTGCCGCGCCAGAACATCGGCGAAGTGGCCAACAGGGGATGGGATGCCTTAGTTGGATATAACAACCAGTTCGGAGATGTGTCTTTAAGCGTTAGCGCAAACGGCGGCTATGCCAAAAACGAGATACTCTACTGGGCAGAGGCACCCGGTGCACCTGATCACCAGCGTTCCACGGGTATGCCGATGGGTACAAGCCTCCGTTACGAGTACGACGGCGTGTTTGCAGACCAGGCGGACATTGATGCCAACCCGATTGACTACAGCGCCATCGTAGGTACGCTGCGCCCCGGCGATATGAAGTACAAGGATGTATCCGGCCCGAACGGTGTTCCGGATGGTAAAATCACACCAGACGACAGAACAAGAGATCCCCGCAACGATATTCCTACCTTCCAGGGCGGCTTGAATGCCAACGTGGGGTATAAGAATTTCGACTTCAGCGTGCTGTTCCAGGGTTCTGCCGGAGCCGTGACAACCATCGGTACAGGCGAAATGGGCAGTATCGGTAACTTCCTGGAGGATATCTATGTGAACCGCTGGACCGTGGACAACCACAGCTCGGAGCACCCACGCATCTCTGACCGCGGAAACCAGTACTACTCCGGTGGCAACACCTACTGGATGCGCAGCACTAACTACATCCGACTGAAGAACATCGAGTTAGGTTATACGCTTCCAGTTTCAATCGGCGAAAAGATAGGCCTGAGCGCGCTGCGGGTATATGTGAACGCCCTGAACCTGGCGACCTGGGATAAGCTGAAGGTATATGACCCTGAGAACGTGAACGCCAACGGTCAGTACTACCCGCAGTCCAGAGTTATCAACACAGGTGTAACCGTAACATTTTAAGTGTACTAGCAATGAAGAGAATGAATAAAATAAAATCTTTGTCCCTGGGAGTTATTACGGCTATGGCGCTTATGACCGGCTGTAACGATGATTTCCTGGACACGCAGCCCTTATCAAGCGTTCCGAGTGAGCTTGTCTGGACGGACGCAGCCCTTGCCGAAGCCTTTGTCACGGACCTTTACACGGCACTGGGCCAGGGAGGCTTTGATGAGCAGATGCAGGCTTCCCTGACAGACGAGGCTGTTTTCACCCACCCGGGCAGGGGTATCAACACCATCACCGAGGCGCGTACCAACCCTGCTGACCGTGGTTTTATAAACTATACCCTCGACTGGGATGACATGTACAGCAAGATCAGGGCGGCCAACCTGGCCATTAAGAACCTGCGGGATCCCCAGTTTGATAACCCGGAACGGGTGAATCGACTGCTGGGAGAGGCACTGTTCATGCGTTCATACTTCTACCACCAGTTGCTTCGCTACTATGGCGGTGTGCCGCTTGTGGACAGCCCGTACGAGCTTGGCGCCGAGGATTACTCCATTGCCCGCAACACCTTTGCCGAAACGGTAGAGTTTATTGTGAAGGATGCAGAGGAGGCCGCGCAACTGTTAGAGGATGCGGCGCTGGTTAAAGGCCGGGCGTCTAAAGCGTCGGCCCTGGCGCTTCGGTCCCGTGTTTTGCTGTATGCCGCCAGCGACCTGCACGACATCCCTACTGCCAGTGCAAAGTCAGGCGTGATTTCCGCTTACGAGCACAAAAACCTGATTGGCTATACAGAGGGTGACCAGACGGAGCGTTGGAGAAGAGCCCAGGCTGCAGCCATGGATGTGTTGCTTCTGCCTGGCTACGGATTCAAGCTGGACCTGTCGGCACCTGTAACGCCCGAAGAGGGCTTCCAGAACTACGTGGACGTTTCCCTGTTCCGTGGCGGCGGTGAGGAGGACATGATCTTTGGCCGGTACTTCATCCAGTCGAAGAACGAGGGCGGTGGCCGTGTCGGTCTGTACAATGGCCCGAACGGATACCGCAACTGGGCCGGTAACACCCCGATCCAGCAATTGGTGGATGACTATGAAATGATGGACGGCAGCAAGTTCAGCTGGGACAACCCGGAGCACGCAGCAAACCCGTATGAAAACCGCGATCCGCGCTTTGAGGCGTCTATCCTGCACGATGCATCTGACTGGAAGCCAAGGTTCACCACCACGGCAGACCCCGCTAACCAGATCCAGACAGGGCAGTATGAGGTCATCAACGGCGGGCAGAAAGTTACCCACTTCGGCCTCGACACCCGCCAGAGCTCCATCGAGGACTGGAACGGTACCCGCACCGGATACTACATGAGAAGGTTCATCGACCCGAACCCGAACCTCGTGGACATGAACATGTGGCAGCAGGTGCCGTGGGCGTTCTTCCGCTACACAGAAGCCGTGCTGAACTATGTGGAGGCCAGCATCGAACTGGGCGAGGATGCCCAGGCACAGGAATGGCTGAACAAGGTACGCTTCCGCGTGGGTATGCCAGCCGTAACCGAAACAGGCGATGCCCTGATGGCGCGCTACCGCAACGAGCGCAGGGTAGAGATGGCCTACGAGGAACAGCGCTTCCACGATGTGCGCCGCTGGATGATCGCGCAGGAGGAGTTTGGGGAGCAGCCCCAGATTATCGACATCAAGGGAACGCTGAAGCCCGGCAAGACGGTGTCGCAGTACCAGTATAATCCTGAGAACTACAACTACACTTATAAAGTGATAGAGCTTGGTGAAGGTATTGAGAACCGCGCCTGGGATGACAAAATGTTCTTCTTCCCGATCAGCCGGGATGAGATGAACCGGAATGAGCAACTGGAGCAGAACCCAGGGTACACCGAATAGATATTAGCTCTTCTTTAGTGAATTTAAAATCTATGCCAGTCGTTTCGTACTGGCATAGATTTTCTTTTTTAACACCTTTTATTCAGAAGCTTACACCCATGAGCATCTTCCGATCCCCTCTCCCTGCTTTATCATTACTCACCCTCTTGTTTTTTGCCTCCTGCCAGGAGAAATCTCCTGCTGACGAGGAAGAGGCTGGCAATGCCCCTGCTGCTGTTGCCGCCAGTCCGCTTTTTACGCTGCTCCCGTCGGCTAAGACCGGCATCAGTTTCTCCAACAACCTGACCGAAGGGCTGAACACCAACGTGCTCATGTATGAGTACTTCTACAACGGGGGCGGGGTAGCCGTGGGGGATATAAACGGAGACAGCCTGCAGGACATTTACTTTACAGGCAACATGGTACCCAACCGTCTGTACCTGAACAAGGGCGACATGCAGTTCGAGGATATAACCGCGGCGGCGGGCGTGGCCGGGCGGGAAGGCCCCTGGGCGACCGGCACCACCATGGCCGACGTGAACGGCGACGGCCTGCTGGATATATATGTCTGCTACTCCGGCAAGCTGCGCCCCGAGAAGCGCGAAAACCAGCTCTTCATCAACAACGGACCGGATGCGAGCGGGAGGCCCACCTTTACGGAGCAGGCGGCGCAGTATGGCCTGAACAGTTCCTCCAACAGCACGCACGCCGTTTTCTTCGACTATGACCGCGACAGTGACCTGGATATGTTCCTCCTCAACCACAGCCCCGAGTCTTTGCCCGTGCTGGACGAGGTTTCCACGGCAGAGATACTGGGCAAGGAGGATCCGCAGCGCGGCGTGCGTTTTTTCAGGAATGATGCGGGGCATTTTGAGGACATCACCCAAAAAGCGGGTTTCAGCTCTTCCTCGCTCACCTATGGGCTGGGCGCGGGCGTGGCCGATATAAGCGGAGACGGCTGGCCCGACATCTATATATCCAACGACTACGACGTGCCGGACTACCTCTACATCAACAACCAGGACGGCACCTTTACCGACCAGTTGAAGACACGCGTCGGCCATGCCTCCCATTTCTCGATGGGCAGCGACATTGCCGACATCAACAACGACGCCTTTCCGGACATCTTTACCCTGGACATGCTGCCCGAGGACAACCGCCGGCAGAAGCTGCTGTTCGCGCCGGACAATTACGAGAAGTTTAACCTCAGCCTCAAATCCGGGTTCCATTACCAGTACATGCGCAACATGCTGCAGCTGAACAACGGCAACGGCACCTTCAGCGAGATCGGCCAGCTGGCGGGCATCTCCAACACTGACTGGAGCTGGGCGCCCCTGTTTGCCGACTATGACAACGACGGCCTGAAAGACCTGTTCGTAACCAACGGCTACGTGCGCGACTACACCAACATGGACTTTATCAAATACATGGGGAATTTTGTGCAGCAGAACAGCGGCAGAATGGACCGCGGGAGCGTGCTGGAACTTGTCAATAAAATACCCTCCTCCAACGTCACCAACTACATCTACAAAAATAACGGCGACCTGACGTTCAGCAACAGGGGCCGCGACTGGGGCATGCGTACCCCCTCCACCAGCAACGGGGCCGCCTATGCCGACCTCGACAACGACGGCGACCTGGATCTGATCGTCAACAACATCAACCAGCCTGCTTTCATATACCAGAACGAGGCCGACAAGCAACTGAACCACCATTACCTGCAACTCAGGCTAAAAGGCGCAGGCAAAAACACGGCCGGGACAGGCGCTAAAATCACGCTCTACTCGGGCGGTCAGCGGCAGTACCAGGAGCAGATGCCTTCGCGGGGCTACCAGTCCAGCGTTTCGCCGGTGCTGCATTTTGGCCTGGGGCAGGAAAACGCCATAGACTCGCTGCGGATTGTGTGGCTGAGCGGGAAACAGCAGGTGCTGCGGGATGTGAAGCCTGACCAACTGTTGACGCTGCAGGAGCAGGAAGCAAACGCGCCCTATATACCTGCAAAGCCTGGTGCGCCTATCTTTATGGAAGCCAAAACGCCTGTTTCCTTCACACACCAAAAGAATGATATAAACGACTTCAAGCGGCAGCCGCTGCTCATAAATCCGCTCTCTTTCTCCGGTCCCTGCCTGGTGAAGGCGGATGTGAACGGCGATGGGCTGGAGGATATATACGCAGGCGGCGGGCCAGGGCAGGCGGGAGCGCTGTACCTGCAGCAAAGAAACGGCAGCTTCGCAGCCAAGGCCTCGCCCGCGTTTGAGGCCGACAAGATGGCCGCGGTTGCAGATGCCGTGTTCTTCGACGCCAACAACGACCAGGCCCCGGACCTGTACGTAGCCAGCGGGGGCTACCACAACTACACACCCGATGACGCGCAGCTGCAGGACAGGCTATATATAAACGACGGCAAGGGCAACTTTAGCAGGAGCGGCGCAGCGGCCCTGCCAGCCATGCCCGTGAGCACCAGTTGCGCCCGCGCGGCCGATATAAACGGCGACGGCTATATGGATTTGTTTGTGGGCGGCCGCGTGATTCCGGGCCGCTACCCGGAAACACCGCGCAGCTATGTCCTCCTCAACGACGGCACCGGAAAATTTGAGGACAAAACAGCGGCCGTGGCACCCGCTTTGGAGCGCATCGGGATGGTGACCGATGCGGCGTGGCATGATTTGGACGGTGATAAAAAGATGGAACTGGTGGTGGTAGGAGAGTGGATGCCGGTGACGGTATATAAAAACGCAAACGGGAAACTGACAGACGACACCAAAACCTACTTCGACAGGGAATACAGGGGCTGGTGGAACAAGCTGCTGGTAAACGATTTTAACCAGGACGGCAAGCCCGACCTGGTGATCGGAAACCTGGGCCTGAACACCCAGTGCAAGGCCACGGACCAGCAACCGGCGGAGCTGTATTACAAGGACTTCGACGACAACGGATCCGTTGACCCCATCCTGACCTTCTATATACAGGGCAAGAGCTACCCCTACGTGACCCGCGACGAGTTGCTGGACCAGATGAGCACCATGCGCACCCGCTTCACCGACTACAAAAGCTACGCAGACGCCACCCTGCAGGATATTTTTACACCTGAAGAACTGAATGAGGCAGGGCATCTGTCAGCCAATTACCTGCAGACCGCTTACTTTGAGAGCAATGCGCAGGGTAAGTTTCAGGAGAAGCCCTTGCCGGTAGAGGTCCAGTTCTCACCGGTATATGCCATGACCACCCTGGACTATAACAGCGACGGCAACCAGGATTTGCTGCTGGGCGGCAACATGAGCCAGGCCCGGCTGCGCTTCGGGAAGTACGATGCCAACTACGGTATCCTGCTGCAGGGCAACGGAAAGGGAGAATTCACTTATGTTCCGCAGGCCCGGTCAGGCTTTCAGGTGAAGGGCGATGTGCGGTGTATCCTGAACGTGAACAACACCCTGCTCTTCGGCATCAACCAGCAGGGACTGGCGGCCTATAAACGAAGCAAACCGTAAGAAGGCCTGAAGCTATATATGGCTGAAGAAGACCTTAAAGGAGGTGAAGGGATATATAAAACCCTGGTTGCGCGTGCCAGAGGTCGGCCCTAAGCAGCAGGGAAACTTCGTTTTATATATAAGCCTCGTGTAGCGCACAGCCGATAGTGTGGGGGTAGGAAAAGCTCTTTCGGACTTCCCAGTCCGAAAGCCCACTGGAGCGGATTTCCTGCTCCCCGTACTGCTTTTTATATATGCGGATTAGGAAATCCGCCCCAGGCAAAGTTCCGGATGAAGAAGCCCGGATCAGCTTTATGCTTTGCCTGAAGTGGACGGCAGTAGCAGTCGGGGGAGTGCAGCTCCGAGAATCTCTGCTCAAAACAGCTCAAAATTTAAAAATGTTTGATTTCTTCCCGGAGAGAGTTATATTTAAGATAGCTTATACTCTTTGAATTAACTAAACCTATATATCCGGCGGCATCGCAACCAAGCCTGGCTTTTAACGGTGCCGCATTCTAAGCCCCCATTCTATATGAGAAGAAGTGAATTTATAAAAAGCGGCCTTTTGGGTGCCGCAGCCCTTGCCTCAGGCGGAGCGGCTTTTGCCGCCGGAAGCCCAGCCGCCGGGAACAAAGCGGAGAAGGCCTTTAACCTGAAATACGCGCCGCACTTCGGCATGTTCAAAAACCTGGCAGGCGATGATGTGATAAAGCAGCTGCGCTTCATGAAGGAGCAGGGCTTTATGGCCCTGGAGGACAACGGCATGATGGGCCGCCCGGTGGCTGACCAGGAGAAGATAGGCAAAGAGCTCGGGCGCCTGGGCATGACCATGGGCGTGTTTGTGGTGGACAAGGGCGGCAACTCGCAGAACACCTTGGCGGCTGGCAAGAAGGAGCACCTGGACATTTTCCTGGACGGCTGCAAGCGGGCCGTGGACGTGGCCAAGCGGGTGAACGCCAAGTGGGTGACGGTGGTGCCGGGCGATTTCGAGCGCAACCTGCCCATCGGGGTGCAGACCGGCAACGTGATAGAGGCGCTGCGCCGTGGGGCGGAGATACTGGAGCCGCACGGCATCGTGATGGTGCTCGAGCCGCTCAGCGACTCGCCCAACCTGTTCCTGCAAAATTCCGACCAGACCTACATGATCTGCAAGGGCGTGAACAGCCCTTCCTGCAAACTGCTCTACGACATTTACCACATGCAGAAGACCGAGGGGCACCTGATCCGTAACATGGACCTGACCTGGGATGAGATCGCCTATATCCAGATTGGGGACAACCCGGGACGCAACGAGCCCACCACCGGGGAGATCAACTACAAGAACGTGTTCAAGCACATATATGAGAAAGGCTACAAGGGCGTGATGGGCATGGAGCATGGCAACGCCGAGAAGGGCAAGGAAGGCGAACTGGCCGTTATCAAAGCTTACAGAGAGGTAGACAATTTCCTGCCAGCGTAAGTTTGGCGGAAGAGAGCAGCAGGCGGATCAGGTGCTTTAACCGGGTCCGCCTTTTGTTTTTACGGCAGGAGCGACGCGCTATTGCCCCATCTTCTCAAAACCAACCGTGGCCGTGTCGGCCACCAAACCATCCGCCCTGCGGTATATAAAATAAGCCTCCAACCCCTTCTGCCGGTTCAGAAAGTCGAAGGCCTTTGCCAGGCCCATTCCCATCAGCGCGTTGTCATAGGCATCGGCCGTCATGGCGTCCCGTGCCCACACCGTCACGCTTATCAGCTCATTTTTCAGGGGATAACCGGTCTTGGGGTTTATCAGGTGCGATATTTTCCGGGAGCCGCTCTGGTAGAACTGCCTGTAGTTGCCCGAGGAGGTGACCGCTCCTTTCTCCAGCCGGATGATTTTCTGTATGGGGTAAGGATCGTCCGGGTTGTTCTCCGCAGGGCCCTCAATACCGATCGCCATTGGCTTTCCATCCGGCTTGCGCCCTCTCACGCGTATCTCGCCGCCCAGCTCCACCAGGTAATTCCGGATGCCCTGCCTGTCGAGGAAATCTGCCAGCACATCCACGGTATAGCCCTGCGCAATGCCGTTCACGTCTATGCGCACGCAGGGCGCGTCTTTCCGCAGTTGGCCCCGCCGCAAGTGTAGCTTGTCTGCGCCCACGCACGGTAGCAAAGCCTGTATAGCGGCTGAGTCGGGGAGCGCCGCGATAGGGGCTGTCCCAAAGCCCCAGGCCTGTACCAGGGGCTGCACGGTAATATCAAATGCCCAATCTGTTTTTTTTGACACCCGCAACGCCTTTTTAACGACCTTGCGGAGGTGTTTGTCGGCCGGGGCCCCGGTTGCGGAGCGGTTGAACCGGCTGATCAGGGAGTAAGGTTTATATATGGAGAGCGAGCTGTCTATCTGCGCCAGCACGAACGCAATTTGTGCCTGTGTGACGGTGCTGTCTTCTGCGTAGTATGTTACCTGGTAGCTTGTTCCCTGGGCAAGGCCCCTGATCCGGAATTGCTTTAATTCCGTTTGGTTGTTGAGGAATGGAAGTGAGGAGAGCAGGCACAGCAACAGAAAGCGCATAAATCAGGAATAAGTAGGCAGCAGGAGTAGCAGGGGTAAAGCGACAGAGGCAGCCAACAATCGCTTGGCCATATATAACGCCCATAGGAAGCCTGAATGAAGGCCGTTGTATTGTTTGATAAATGAGGTAGCCATATATGGAGCCGAGCTGCCTCCGAGGATCGGAAGCGCACCGGAATGGGCTTTAAGCTTATAGCCACACAGGTTTATATATAAAATCTGCCCTTACAGCACATCGTCGGTACACTGCTACCCGCAATAAAACAGAGGAGATTGCCCTGGATACCATTCTAAAGCCCGCCGCAGCAGGGATGGTTTCCGGGGCAATCTCTTCTGGCACTAAAACTTTAAGAAATTAAATCACCTTTGTTTTTCCCGGAATCGCTATCGGGTACAGCCCGTTTGCATCTGGCAGCACTTTTGGCTTGGCGTCCCAGGCAAAGGTCTCAGGCATTAAGCTGATGTTGGAGTTCAGGGCATCGTCCCACTTCACTTCATGTCCCGAGTAGGTGGCATAGCGGCCCAGCAGGGAGGTCATGGTGCTCTTTGCTCCGCGTTCCGCGTCAGAGAACTTGAACTGGCCGGCGGCTATGGCGGCGAACAGCTCATCGTGCTCTGTCTGGTATGGGTTCGGGTCGCCTTTGCCAGCGTGGTCATATATCACGTTCCCCTTGTAGTCCGTTAGCCTGGCGATGTTGTCGGCGGAGAGGTACACCCTGCCCTTGGTTCCCTGGAAGCTTTCGTCCACCCGGTTGTCAGTTCCTTCGAAGTGGCGGCACTGGCTCTGCAGCACGGTGCCGTCTTTGTAGATGAACTCCACGGTGTGGTTGTCATATATCTCGCCGTATTCCTTGCCGGTGCGCAGGAAGCGGCTTCCGGTTCCCTGGGCCGATACCGGGTAATCGTTCTTGATCCAGTTCGCCACGTCTATGTTGTGGATGTGCTGCTCTGTGATGTGGTCGCCGCAAAGCCAGTTGAAATAGTACCAGTTGCGCATCTGGTATTCCATCTCCGTCTGCTCGGGCTTGCGCGGGCGCACCCATACGCCGCCGCTGTTCCAGTACACCTGGCCGGAGGTGATGTCGCCCAATGCACCGTCCTCGATGCGCTTCATCGCCTCGCGGTAGTTTTTCTGGTAGCGGCGCTGCAGGCCCACCACCACGTTCAGCTTCTTTTTCTTCGCTTCCTCGGCCGTGGCCAGCACGCTGCGTATGCCCGGCGAGTCGGTGGCCACGGGCTTCTCCATGAACACGTGCTTGTTTTGCTTCACCGCCTCCTCAAAATGGATAGGCCTGAACCCGGGAGGGGTGGCAAGCAGCACCACGTCCGCCTCGGCTATTGCTTTCTTATAAGCATCGAAACCAACGAATTTTTTGCCTTCCGGAACATCCACTTTCGATTTTCCGAACTTCTCGAAAAGCGGTTTGTAGCTGTCGTCCAGGCGGTCGCGGAAAGCGTCGGCCATGGCCACCAGTTTCACGTCGTGCTTGGTCTGCAACGCCTGGAAAGCCGCTCCGGTACCCCTGCCGCCGCAGCCTACCAGCGCAATTTTGATGGTGCCTTTGCCTGCCGCGTAAGCGCCTGCCAGGGGAATGCTGCTTAACATGGCGCCACCCGCCAGTAGGGCGGAGGCCTTCAGAAACTCTCTCCGCTTATTTAAGTCGAACTCTTTCATGCTGTATATGTAAGGATTAAGGTTGAAAAACGTTTAGAATCAATAATCGGGGGTGGGCGCCTGGTTGTAGTAAGCCTCAATTTCTGCTTCTGAGGGCGGGTTTACCGGCCGCACGAGCCGGAGCCCGACAAAGGGAGCCTCCGGGAACCACCAGTTGCTCTTGGGTATCTGCGGGTCGATCCTTTTCCAGTCCGGGTCTGAGCCCTCGCGGTTGGCAGAGCGCAGTGCGGCCGCCTCATCCTGAAAAGAGCCCCCCCGCACCACATGCGGATACAGTTTGTCGGGCACAGCAACAGGGTTGGCGGCTGCCTTGCCCTTGAATTTCTTATAATAGTCCGGTATATACTGGTCCATGGTCCACTCGGCCACATTGCCGTGCATGTCATACAGGCCCCAGGCGTTCGGCTTCTTGCTTCCTACCTCGTGGGTTTCATCGCCGCTGTTGGCCTTGTACCAGGCGTGCTCCCCGAGGGCGGCGGCATTATTTCCGAACGAGTAGGCCGTGTTGGTGCCTGCCTTGCTGGCGTACTCCCATTCCGCCTCGGTGGGCAGGCGGTAGAAAACCCCGGTGCGGGCATACAGCCACTTGCAGAACTGGATAGCGTTGTACTGCGTCATGCCAACGGCGGGGTGGTTTTCCTTGCCCATGCCAAAGGTCATGTCCAGGTAAGGCTTGGTGGGGCGCGCCACGGCATCCACCTCGGGGCTAACGGTGCCATTGCTCTGGGTAAGTTCGTAGTCCTTGTAAACGAAAGGCTCGAAGACATCCCACGTTACCTCATACTTCCCTATCCAGAACGGGTCGATCTTCACCGGGTGCTGTGGCCCCTCGTCAGTTTCTCTTCCCTGCTCGTTGGCCGGGCTCCCCATCATAAACTCGCCACCGGGGATGGCCACCATATCGAACTTAAGCTTGGTGCCGGTGACTCCCTGCGTGTAGTTCTCTTTGCTGTTTTGCTGGCTCTGTGCAGTATTCGGGAAAAGCGTGAAGCAGGCCAAACCTGCCAGGAGTATGTGAAAGGGTGCTTTGGAAAGGTTCATTCGGGGTATTGTAGTTGCTTCTATTGGTTTAGGAATTTGCAGATTAGGGCCGCTCGCTGCTTCATCTATAAAAGAAAAAGTAATCCTGTATTGAAAGGTTTCAAATCAAAAAGGATTAAGGCCAAAACCCGCTGATTGACAAAATGCATGATTTTAGTCAATTTTATTATAAATACTGACATAAACAAGCATTAGCACTATTAATTATGAAGGAACAGCCTTTTTTGCCCTATTTTGATGGTGCAACAGCGGTAGTCGGTGGCTGTAACGGGCAGGGAGAGGAGCTAGCGGCCGCACGGCATGCCTGGAGATTAGGGGCGCGCGGGCACCAGGATATATGGCTAACCTCAAAAGCGCGCCGAAATTTCAGTGAGGCTGATCAGCTCCAGGTATGGCTCGAGGTATACCCCATTTTGCAGTCCGCGCGCCAGCACAAACTCGTGACGCCTGGGCTCGTACCACAGTTCCGCAAAAAACTGGTTCATGTGGTATAGGCATATCACGTACTGCGACCTGTGCCGCACAGCCAGAAAGGTGCCCTGCCTCGTCAGGATGCCCGCACGCTGCTCCAGGGGTTGCTGGTTGAATTGGTGTAAGTCCATAATGGTGGGTGTGACGGGCCGTGCCTTTAGATAACGCATTTGGCCTGCATAAAATTGAAAAAGATGCGCGGGCCGCGCCCCGTTTTTACTCCTGCTGTGCTAGGCGCCAGGGCAGTGCCTTTCTTGTTTATACGCTGCATGGCGCGCTGGTTGCAACATGCGTGCCGCAACCGCTGGTCAATTTGTTTTTATTTATTCTTTTACTTGCTCATTGTCAGCGGATAAATGAAAAGTATGAGTATGTTGAAAAATATATTCCCCGTTTATCTAAACCTTTATATATAGATGGGAGTATGTAGTGCAGGTATCTGATTAAGTTAAATGAAAAGGTTGATTTAAAGGCCCGTGGAGTGAACGCCGCGGGCCTTTTCCTTTTGCCGAGCCACCCTTCCTCCCGATACCCTCTTCCGGTGTTCTGATGCTTGTATGGCCCCGCCCTTGTGCCTTTGCGGGCCCGTATGGCAGGAGGCTTAAGACAGCTCTTCCAGCGGGCAGGGCCGTTAACGGGCAGGGACGCGCGCACCATATACAGATTGCCCTTGCTGATGAAACAGCCCCGCATTCCGGGGTGTTCCCGATTGCAACCATCAGTTGCGGCAGGTGCTTCCTATATGGGCCATATCTCATGCCATTGCAGCGAATGGGCAATTACAGGAAAAAGCGCACTGCTCTGCATGCACGCCAGACGGCCTCCGGTTGCCCCCGTTGCAGGGCTATAAATCCCTCCGCCGTATTTCCGTCCGAAATCGCTATTTTTACTTGTGCTTAATTGCTTTAGATTTACACTTTCTTTAAATTATGTGTCTTACAAACGCTTCTATGAGATACCATACATTTGCGGTTCTCCTGTTTCTGGTGCTCGCTGGCTTTACGGGCGCGGCGCAGACAAGAGAATTACCCGACAACACCATCCCCCTTCAAAACCTGGATGCTTTCCGGCCCACAGCAGGCAACTGGAAGCTGGCAGGCGATGTGTACTATGACCTGCGGAAGGCAGGCAAAGGGAAGCTGCAGGAAGGCACCGGCGTGCTGGTGAACGACCCGTCTGAGAAGAGCAAGGACAACCTGCTCACCAAAATGGAGCACGGCGACCTAGAACTGGAGCTTGACTTTATGATGGACAAAGGCTCGAACTCCGGCATATACCTGCAGGGGCGCTACGAGGTGCAGCTTTTCGACAGCTGGGGCGTGCAAAACCCGACGGCCCAGGACTGCGGCGCCATATATGAGCGCTGGGACGAAAACCGCCCCGGGAACAGGAAAGGCTACGAGGGCCACGCCCCCGCCGTGAACGTGAGCAAAGCACCCGGCCTGTGGCAGCACTACAAGATCGTGTTCAGGGCGCCGCGCTTTAACGAACAGGGACAGAAAACAGCGAATGCCGTGTTTGTGCAGGTCATCCACAACGGGGTGATGATCCATGAGAATGTGGAAGTGACGGGCCCGACGCGCGCCGCTGCCTTTCAGGACGAGCAGCCGCTGGGCCCGCTGATGATACAGGGCGACCACGGCCGCGTGGCGATCCGCAACATCCGTTACAAATCGTTCGGCACTGAGCCTGTAGCCCTGACGGGGCTGACGCTGAAGGCCTATGAGGGCGATGTGAAAGGTGTAGCCGCCTTCGACACGCTGACGCCGGTGCGGGTGACGGATATCCGGGCGCTGGCCCACCAGGGCTCCGGCACCAGAGACCAGTTTGGCGGGAAGATAAACGGCACCATCCACATACCGCGCACCGGCGAGTACCTCTTCAACCTGAAGCTGGACTGGATACCCGAGGACAACAACTACCCCGAGCGGCCGAACGGCGCAGGCGAACTGGTCATCGGCGGAAAGAAGGTGATAGCGATAGACGGCGAGCACGGCGATGCCTCAGCTATGGTGCAACTGGAGGCGGGTGAGCACCCGATCGAACTCTCTTACCTGAAGAACTTCGGGTACTGGTACGCCCAAAGCAACAATTTTACCCTTTCGGTGGAGGGAGCAGGCGTGCCCCGCACAGCCCTGAACACCCCCCTGCGTGCCGTGGAGCCCGTCGGTGCCATTATGGTGCTGGCCGATAAAGAACCGGTGATGCTCAGGAGCTTTATCGAGCACGACGGCGAGAAACGAACCCACACCATATCGGTGGGGGAGCCCGGCGGGGCGAATTATACAGTAGACCTGGGCACCGGCGACTTCCTGCAGTTCTGGCGCGGCAACTTCATGGAGACCACCCCGATGTGGCACGGCCGCGGCGAGAGCCAGCTGGCGGTGCCGCTGGGCAGCGTGATTGCCCTTGCCGGCAAGCCCACCCTGGCCATCCTGCGCGACGGGAATGCCGCCTGGCCCGACTCCAGCGCGGCATACAACTACCTTGGGTATGAGATGGACAAGAGCGGCCAGCCCACTTTCAAATACACTTTGGGTGCCGCCAGCGTGCGGGAGAAGTTCGAGGTGAGTGAGCAAGGCCGGAAGCTGGGGCATACCCTGACGGTGGTGCCCGGGCAGGAGCAGGGCGAACTGTGGTGCAGAGTGGCCGAGGGAAGCGAGATTAGAAAACTGCCCAACGGTCTTTACGCCATCAACGACAAGGAATACCTGATAGAATTGCCGCGCAGGGCGAAGCCTGTGATCCGCAAGACGGCCGGGAACAGGAAAGAACTGCTGCTGCCCGTGGAAGCCAAAAATGGCACGGCGGAGGTACAGTATATCATCGTTTGGTAAGCTTCAGGCAACAGGAGAAAATAACATCATGGAAATCTATATAGTATCGATGACACGCCTCACAAAGGCCGCATTTGTTGCTGCCTGCTTGCTGGCGATGGTTGGGCAGCCTGCCGTGGCGCAGAAAAAAACCAAGGTTAACCCCGAAACAGGAAGCAAACAACCTGCCCCGGCGGCCAAAGGGCTGGAGCAGGCCGAGGCGATTCCGGAAGTGGAGGACGATTTCTACAAACTTATCTCGCTGCCGATACCGGAAGGCGTGATTCTGGAGGTCGGGGGCATGGCGACGCTGCCGGATGGCAGCATAGCGGCCTGCACCCGCCGGGGGGAGGTATGGATTATCTCCAACCCCAATATCTCGGGCAACGCCCAGCCCACCTACAAGCGCTTTGCCTACGGGCTGCATGAGCCGCTGGGGCTCGCCTACAAGGACGGCGACATCTACGTGACCCAGCGCAGCGAACTCACGCGTCTCCGCGACAACGATGGCGACGGTGAAGCCGACGCCTACGACAAAGTTTATTCCTGGCCACTGTCGGGCAACTACCATGAGTACTCCTACGGGCCGCTGTTCAAGCCGAACGGCAACATGCTGGTGACCCTGAACCTGGGCTGGAGCAACAGCCTGGGGCACGGGGTGAGCCTGGTGCCGTGGCGCGGCTGGATGCTTGAAATTACCCCGGACGGGCAAATGACGCCTTATGCCTCGGGCTTGCGCTCGCCTTCCAGTTTTGCCATGAACGAGGCCGGTGACGTGTTCTACAGCGAAAACCAGGGTGATTGGGTAGGCTCGGGCCGCATCACACACCTCGAAAAAGGCGATTTTGCGGGCAACGCCGAGAGCCTTCGCTGGTCAGACCTGCCCGGCGCCGCCATCGACCTGAAGCCAGAGGACATCCCCAACACCGGGGAGCCGCTGTACGACGTGGCCAAGCGGGTGGACGCCCTGAAGCCACCGGCCGTCTGGTTGCCGCACGGCATCCTGGGCATCTCCACCTCCGGCATGCTGAATGACGACACAGGCGGAAAGTTCGGGCCTTTCGCCAACCAGTTTTTTGTCGGAGACCAGGGGCAGAGCAAAGTTATGCGGGTGGCGCTGGAGAAGGTGAAGGGGCAGTACCAGGGCGTGGTGTTTCCTTTCCGGGAAGGCTTCTCCTCCGGCATCCTTCGCCTGATATGGGGCAGCGACGGCTCCATGTTCAGCGGCATGACGAGCCGGGGCTGGTCCTCTACCGGAAAAGAACTCTTCGGCCTGCAGCGCCTCGTCTGGACCGGCAAAACGCCTTTCGAGATGAAGACCGTGCGCGCCATGTCGGACGGCTTTGAGATAGAGTACACGCTTCCCGTCGACCGGAAACTGGCGGCCGACCCATCGGCCTATAAGGTGACTGGGTTCAACTATAAGTACCAGGCCGCGTACGGCAGCCCCGTCATCAACAGCGAGAAATGCGCCGTGCGCGCCGTGGTGGTGTCGGAAGACGGGTTGAAAGCCCGCCTGGTGGTGGACGGGCTGCGTGAGGGCTATATCCATGAGATCACGGCAGAGGGAGTGCGCACCGCCGACGGCAAGCCCCTGCTGCACCAGGTAGGCTACTACACACTCAACCAGTTCCCGGACGGGGAAAAGCTGGCCGTTGCAGCGCCTGCGCACAACCATACGGCCATGGCCTCCGCCGCCAAAGCAACACCGGCTGCCACAAAGACGGCCACTGCCAGCAAAGCCGCCGCTTCGAAACCAGCCGCTGCCAAACAGGCCAAGCGCGTAACCGAAAAGCCAGCCTCCTGGACGAAAGAGGCTGATATCACCATCAACCTGGGCACCAAGCCCGGACTGAAGTTCGACCCTGCGCAGATTCGCGTGAAAGCGGGCAGCAAGGTGAAAGTGGTGTTCCACAACAACGACGACATGCTGCACAATTTTGTGATAGTGATGCCGGGCACTGCCATAGAGGTAGGCGAAATGGCGATGAAACTGGGCCTGGAAGGGCAGGAGAAAAACTATATCCCCCAGACAGACAAGTTGCTGTACCATACCAAATTGCTGCAGCCCAGCGAGACGGAAGCCATCTACTTCGTGGCGCCTGACAAACCTGGTGAGTACACCTACGTCTGTACGGTGCCGGGGCACTTTTACGTGATGCAGGGCACGCTGAAGGTGGTGGAGTAGTAGCAGCCACTAAAGGCTGTGTACCGCCGCAGGCCTGTCTCCCCCCTGCAAAGAACGCAGCTCATATGTGCCTGTAAAATCCGGCCTGTAAGGGCTGAGAGAAGCTGGCTGTCATATAGAAAGGCCCGTAGCGGAAGCGCTGCGGGCCTTCTTGTTTTCTCCACTTCCATGCCCTGAGCGCCTCTATTTATAGCCTGGTGCTGCAACAGTTTTTCCTGGGGATGATAATTGCGGGAGAACGATGGAGGCAATCACTCCTGCACTATTTTTTCAGCTATATTGCCGCACTAATTCAGCGTCTGTATATGAAGTTTACATGTATCAAGGGTCTCCTGCTGGCAGGGGCCGTAATTAGCCTGGTCTCCTGTGCCGGCTCCAGAAGGCAACCGTCCCGCACGGGCAAAGTCATCGTCATCGAAGACACTAGACACGCCCGCACCGCAAGCGGACATAAAGACAACGGGCTGCACAAGGGCTGGTACAAAAATCCGAACAACCCACATCACCCTAACACGACAAACCCGGGGCACACCAAAGCTAAAAAAGGGAAGGGCGCCAAGGGAGGCAACGCAAAGAAAGGCAAGAAAAAGTAGCGTTGTTTAGTTGCCACAAACGGGCTGCAGAAGCTCTAAAAAAGCTTTTGCAGCCCGTTCCTGTATCCGGTTATATAGGATGTAGTCCTATTTGGATATTTATATATATTTTTTTAATTGATATACGTTATGAGGCCCTGAAGCTTTTTTGTTAAACAGGCACATCCTTTATGAGCGTAACCAAGCAAATCCTGATGTTGCTGGTGCTGGCGGCACTGGCGATGTCCTGCTCACCCTTAAGAGGTAGAAAAGCCATTGTGGTAGACGATAACGGACGCAGCATGCGCTTCGACGACGGCCGCGCTGAGAGCAGGAACAAACGGTGGAACAACGGCAAGAGTCTGGGCAAGCAGCGGAACAAGGCCTTCAGGAAGAGGCGAAGGAACTAAAGCGGCGCAGGCCGCAGGAGGCACCATATAGCCGAGCGGGCCGCCCGCACCTTTCGGCCGCTGCTCCCGTATAAGCGCGTATATGTCGAAAGAGAACCTGCGCTACACCCGCACCCCGCAGTCGGAGCGGCTGAAATGGGTTAATTCCATGGCCCGCCTGATGGATGACCAGTTCGTGCTGCCGGGCACGAAGTTCCGCTTCGGGCTGGACCCCTTGCTGGGCCTGCTGCCCGTGGCCGGAGACCTGGCCTCTTTCGCCATGTCTGCCAGCATCGTGCTGACGATTGCGCGCTACGGCGCGAGCGGCAAAGTAGTGGCCCTTATGCTCGTGAACCTGGCGCTGGACACCATCATCGGGAGTATTCCGGTGCTGGGCAACATCTTCGACTTTGCCTACAAAGCCAACGACCGCAACGTGAAACTGCTCCAACGCCACTACGAGGAGGGGAAATACCAGGGAAGCGGCAAAAACATTGTTGTGGCAGCGGCGGTAGGGGTGCTGCTGGTCTTCCTGCTCCTGTTGTGGGCCATGTGGGAACTGCTGGAGTGGCTGTACCAGCTGATATTTTAGGCAGGCACCCGGCCCAGTGACCGTGCCAGTGCCACAGCCTTCAGGGCACTCTCCTCTTTGTCTTTTATCTCCAGCATAATGTCCATGTCCAGGCCCTCGGTCTCGGCCAGAAAATCGTGGAACAGCTGTTCCTCTATGCTTTGCACGTGCTTGCCCCGGCGTTCGTTCGGGGCCTGCGAGGAGTAGTCCATCATCAGAATCCCGTCCTTTTCCGGATGCCAGGTGCTGGCGGCCATTGCCACGGCCTCACGCATCGGCTCACCGTTGTTCACGCACTCATGATGGAAATTGTCGAAGATAACAGGCATGCCCGTCTCCTCGTGCAGTTGCAGGCAATCCTGCAGCGAGTAGGTGCGGTCGTCGTTCTCCACGCAGAGGCGGGCTTTCACAGCCTCCGGCAAGCGGGTGTGGTACACCTTGGCGAAGCGCCGAATGGCCGCGGACTTGTCGCCGTAGGCCCCGCCGCCGTGTATCTGTAGTTTGGCTGTAGTGTCCAGGCCCATCAAATCCAATATACTCCCCTGGTATACCAGCTCGGCGATGCTGTTCTTGACCGTCTGCCCATTCGGGGAGTTGAGCACCACAAACTGGTCGGGGTGCATGGAGATGCGCATGTTGTTGCTTCGGATATAGCTGCCCAGTTCCTGTAAGTCCGTCTTAAAGTGCTCCTGCCAATTGTAAGTGTTCACCTCGTGCGACGCAAACGGCACCAGGCCCGAGGTAAGCCGGAAGAAGAACAGCCCGTGCTGCACGTTGTACTCCAGGATGCGGCGCAGGCAGGCGAGGTTCTGCTCCACCGCCGCTACCAGGCGCTCCTCTGAGTAAGAGGCGAGGCGAAAGGTGCGGGAAGAGCTACAGTCGAGGGTTTGGTTGATGCAGGGGTATCCGATTTTCATGCGGGGTTCGGTTTGGTACAGGCATAACTAACGGAGAAAGACATTGTTTGACGGCCTTCCCGGGACGCGCCGGTGAGCGGCCTGATTTTTCTGCTGTATGATTTAAGCCGCAGGCTATATATAAACTCATTGTAACAGCGAAGCCTGCTTTTACAGAAGCAGGCCTCGCTGTTACTCATACCCCGTGTTGTCCTTGAAAAAGCGGTTGTAATCGTCCTCCTCCTTCAGTTTCTCCTCCAGTTCCTGCCGCCTTTTCAACTCCTCCACCTTGCGCCGCTCCTTGCCCTCTTTCGAAAACGTATCATACAGCAGGCCGATGGGGCTGGCAATGGTGGGCGCGGGGGCTGGCGGCGGCGGGGGCGGCTCCAGACCGGGTATATAGCCCGGCCGTTTGGCCTGGCTCGTGGCCTCGCGCTTCATGTTGCGCAGCGCGCGGTCTATCATCTCCTGCGATGGACGGCTGGTTACCTCTACCTCCCCCAGCATCACGCTGTCTTCCTGCAGCACAATCGTGACGCGCAGCTCAGACACAGGCAGCTTGCTGGGCAGGTACAGGAGCGGCTTAAAGCCCAGCGCACGTATCAGCAGCGTGTCTTTCTGCCCCACATCAATGACAAAGCGGCCCTCCTCATCCGAAACTACCCCCAGATTGGTGTTCGTTTTGACAACCGTGGCACCGGGCACAGGCGTCGCCTTGTCCGGCTTCAGCACCGTGCCGCTTAGCCGGGTAGTCTTCTGGGCCTGAGCGGGAAGGCTACAGCACAGGAGCAGCAGGGCAGCAAGGTAAAGCAGGGGGTGTCGGAGCATGAATACAGTGGATGCAGCAGTAGCGGCTATATATAGAACTACTTAAATACGCTCGGGGAGGCCAAAAAGTATGCCAGCCTCCGGAAAAACAGCGGCGTCTGTAAAAGTAAATATAAAACGGCTAAAACCAACAGAAGCCCGCAGCGGCCAGTGCTGCAGGCTTCTGCCGATGAACCAGAAGGCCAGGTCTTTTAAGCGCTTATTCTTCAGAAGCGGGAGTGTCGGCTTCCGCAGCGCCGCCGGTTGTGGCCGAGGTGTTATACTTTTCGCGGTTCTGCTGATATGTTTCGTATTGCTCCGGCGTCAGGATGTCCTGCACCTGCCTGTCCGTTTCGTCCTCAATGCGCTTGCGCTCTGCCTCCATGTCGGCCCCCGCAGCGTTGGCGTCAGCCTGCAGGCGCTGCTCCAACTCGCTCAGCTGCCTGTTGCGGTCGTAGTAAACACGCACCATCTCGGCGGCGATGTCATCATTTATGCCCAGGTCAGTTTTCATCTCGCCGCTCAGCTTGTCTATATCGAAGCCGTACATCTGGCCGGCCACAGGGTCTGCGGGCGGAGTTCCGCCCGGCTCGGCATCACCGTAGCCCCGGATGTGGTCCGGGTCCACGCTCTCGTCGTCATTGGATTCCGCGACTTCGGTGGTGGTTCCCCGGTCTTCGGAACAGGAGGTGGCAGTAAATAAAAGCGTACTGAAAGCTAACAGCGGATAGAGTATTTTCTTCATAGTTCGGTTTGTCTGTTTTATATATAGGTGGCACGCCCAGGCTGAAATAGACCCGAAAGGCGGCACCTTCTGTTTTACGAACCGGACCTAATCTGGTTAGCGCCTTTTATCAGCGGAGGGCGAGGGGATATTATCCAGCGGAGAAACAGAGAAGACTCGCCTACCGGTTCGCAGCTGCGCCTGCGCCCGAAGCCTAGGGTTGCTTGTCCCTATATCCGGACACCAATGCAGCAACCATATATAGCAAAAGCGCCAGTTGGTTAGGCTGGCGCTTTTGCTATATATGGGCTACTTTACTTCAGGCCTTCTTCAGCTCGAAGACCGTAATCTCGGGCAGGAAACCGACGCGGCCGGGGTAGCCCAGGAAGCCGAGGCCCGTGTTGACGTACAGGTGCTGGCGCCCTTTTTTGTAGAGCCCCGCCCACTGCTTGTACACGTACTGCACCGGGCTCCACTTCCAGCCGGGTATGTTCACGCCAAACTGCATGCCGTGCGTGTGCCCCGACAGCGTCAGGTCAATGTCATTATACTTCTGGTTGATTTCGCCGTCCCAGTGCGAAGGGTCGTGGGAGAGGAGCACCTTGAACGGCGAACCCTCGGTGCCAGCGTAGGCCTGCTCCAGGCGGCCGTATTTCGGGAAGCCAGCCCGGTTGCCCCAGTTCTCCACCCCCAGCACTGCAATTTTTTCACCGTCCTTTTCAATCATGCGGTGCTCGTTCATCAGTATCTGCCAACCCATCCGGCCGTGGCTGTCAATCAGGGTGCGCAGGTTGTCGCGCTTTGCCTCCGGGCTCGGCCAGGTCACATAGTCGCCGTAGTCGTGGTTGCCCAGCACCGAGAATACGCCCGCCTTGGCCTTTATGTCCTTCAGCGTGCCGATGTGTTGTTGCACCTCAGCGGCCTGGTTGTTCACCAGGTCGCCGGTGAAAAACACCAGGTCGGCCTCCTGCTTGTTTATCAGCCGCACCGCCTCCTGCAGCGGCTCCGTAGAAGTGAAGCTACCGGTGTGCAGGTCCGATATCTGCAGGATTTTGTACCCGTCGAAGGCCTGCGGCAGGTTCGGGAACTTCAGCGTGATGCGCTTCACCTGGTAATCATAGGCGCCCTTTACCATGCCATATATAAAGGCTGTGAACGGGACAGCTGCCACCAGAAGCCCCATCTGGCTCAGGAACTTGTTGCGCGAGGGGTCGAAGGCGGTGTCGCTGCTGGCGTAGTGAAAGGCGATGCGGCCAATGCGCACGGTGTCATCCACCAACAGAAACAGCACCACCACCAGCTTGGAGGCAAAGATGATGAAAAGCGTGCTGGCCAGGTAGGTTTTGTAGGCGCTGGGCGGCGTGCCGCGCGTAGCGGAGCCCAGTACAAAGGTGACTGCCGTAACGGCGAATACGGCCCAGAACAGGAAGTATATAACCCGCTGCGCCGTGGGGTCGAGGTTCTGGGTCACGGTTTTGATGGCCTGAAACACGTACAGGTCCACCAGGAAAAGGAACAGCACGACTGTCCCGGAGGTTATCAAACTTCTCATATATGCGTGAAGAACCGGCGCGGCCTGCTTTTGTTGCAGCGGCGGGGTTCCTGTTTTTCTGCGTTAGGATTAAAATTATACTGGCCTGCACTGAACTAATTTATATCGAAATTACTTGCACAGACATCTCCTGAATACCAAAATCTGTACCGCAAGTGAAAGAGAACGAATCCACTGCCATTGCGCCTTACAAGCCGCTGCTCAACATCAAAACCTGGGCTGAGGAAGACCGCCCACGCGAGAAACTGCTACTGAAAGGCAAAGCCGCCCTGAGCGACGCCGAACTGATCGCCATCCTCATTGGCTCGGGCACTACCAAACTAACGGCGGTGGACGTGGGCAAAATTATCCTATCCGCCGTGGGCAACGACCTGAACGAGCTGGCGAAGCTGACGGTGAAGGACCTGACAAAGCACCCGGGCATCGGGGAGGCGAAGGCCATATCCATTGTGAGTGCGCTGGAACTCGGCCGCCGCCGCAAAGAGACGGCCGCTGCGGCCAAAACCCGCATCACCTGCTCCACAGACATCTATAACTACATCAAGCCGCAGTTGCTCGACCTGCCCCACGAGGAGTTTTGGGTGATACTGCTGAACCGGGCGAATGTGGTGATGAAGAAGGAGAGCGTCAGCTCGGGAGGCGTGGCGGGCACGGTGGCTGACCCAAAGATGATTTTCAAGAAGGCCATCGAGCAGTTGGCAAGCTCACTCATCCTGGTACACAACCACCCGAGTGGCAACCTCAAGCCCAGCGCCGCCGACATCGCACTCACCAAGAAAATGAAGGAAGCCGGCCAGTTCCTGGACCTGCCCGTGCTGGACCATCTCATTTTCACCGACAACGACTACTACAGCTTCGCAGATGAAGGGGTATTGTGAGTTAGAAAGTTAGAAAAGTTAGATTTATGAGTGGGGAGAGGGGGAGCAACTATGCTTTTGCGGAAGGATTTAAACTGCGCACCAATAATTTTGCGATGCGCGTGATAAAGCTTTTTCAGGCGCTGCCAAACAAAGCTGAGGCGCAGCTACTGGGAAAACAGTTGCTGTGCTAAGCTCCTCCGTGGCTGCCAATTATCGTGCGGCCTGCCGCGCAAGCTCTACAGCTGAATTCGCCGCCAAGGTAGGTGTCGTGCTGGAGGAGTCAGGCATTGTGCCGGCGCAGCGTTTGGCGCACTTAAAGCAGGAAGCGACAGAGTTAACGGCCATCCTGTCCAGCATCAGAAAATCATCCACAAATAAGAAAGCAACTCTCTAACTCCCAAACTTTTCAACTCTCTGACTCAGAAAGTATCTCTTTCACGCGGCCAACCTCGCCGGTTTCCAGCTTTACTTTGATGCCGTGGGGGTGGGTGGGCGAGTTGGTGAGGATGTCCTGCACATAGCCCTCGGTGAGGTGCCCCGTGCGCTGGTCTTCTTTCAGCACGATGCGTACGTGCAGGCCGGGCCTGATGTTCGCGCGTTTTCTTCCGTCCATATATGCTTGGTGTATTCTCCTGAGGGCGCAAGGATGCCTGTGGGAGTCTGTTGCGTTTCCTGCTCCAACCTAAGCGCTTGCAGTGTTTTTGTGCCGCTGCGGCAGGAGAGCCGAAGTACTCCGGGTGTTTAATTATTCTTCAGCTGCTTTTCCTTCAGAGACGCCTGCTGCTGTTCCAGCTCGTTTATATGCTTCATGTGCAGGAAGATGGCCGCCACGCCCGTTATAAGACCCGAGAGCGTCAGGTACAAGCCCACTAAATTGTCCGGGAGGATGAACAGCCGGATGGCGATTCCGCTCAGCACCAGCAGCGCAGCGAGTTTGTAAAGCATTTTCTCAAAGTTTCTGTCTTTCATCAGACTACGTTTTAGTGAAACAACAGCCTTATTCCCGCCCCGGCAGGTGGCGCCAGAGCAGGTATATATGATATTCGGAAAGTGACAGTACTCTTTTATACAGACGCTGCGCCGGCAGCTTGGCCCAGCACTATCTTCGTGCCGAGCACGTCCAGGAAAGCGCGGATAAATTTGGGGTGGCCGGGCCAGGCAGGCGAGGTCACGAAGTTGCCGTCCACCACCGCCTCGGTGGCCTCCACGGTTACATACGTGCCGCCAGCCAGCTCCACCTCCGGGGCAACGGCAGGATAAGCCGTCAGGCGACGCCCTTCCACCACGCGGGCAGCCGTCAGTATCTGGATGCCGTGGCACACAGCGGCCAGCGGCCTGTTGTTTTCCGCGAAGTAGCGCACGAGGTCGAGCACCTGCTGGTTCAGGCGCAGGTACTCGGGGGCGCGGCCCCCGGCAATCACCAGCCCCTCGTAGTCGGCAGGGTTTATATCAGAGAAAGCGTAATTGAGCTGGAAGTTGTGGCCCGGTTTCTCGGTGTAGGTCTGGTCGCCCTCAAAATCGTGGATGGCCGTCTTGATGGTGTCGCCCTTTTTCTTGTCCGGGCACACGGCGTGGACCTCGTAGCCCACCATCAGGAGCATCTGGAAAGGAACCATGGTTTCGTAGTCTTCTGCGAAATCACCTGTAAGGAACAGGATTTTCTTTGAATTTCCCATCGTATATATCCGTTATGTTTACCAAGCGGGCAGCACCCGCTGTCAGGCAGGGCAGCACTGAAGTTCGCCAAGGTATATAAAAATTTTCAGAAAGTACAGTATATCGTCTTGAAATGCAGTTGTATATGCCTTCCGGCATCAGCGGAAAGGCCGCTGCTGCCGGAAGAATGCTAACTCGTCTGGTTCTCCAGGTCCGACACGTGCAGGCTGCGCAGCATCGATGTTTTCTTGTGCTGGTGCTCCTGCATGCGCACGAGTATGTCGTGGAGCAACTCGATGGCCTGCACCACGTGCGGGCCCTTGTTCAGCATTACGCAGTCGGCGCGCTGGGCCATGGCCGCGTCCGTAATCTCGGCCCTGGACGGGCGCCCTTTCTTGGCCAGCGTCTCCAGCACCTGCGTGGCCCACACCACCGGCATGTGCGCCGCCTCGCACAGCCACAGAATCTCTTCCTGCACCTCGGCCAGCCGCAGCCAGCCGCACTCCACGGCCAGGTCGCCGCGGGCAATCATGATGCCGGCCGGGTAGCCCCTCATCACGGCCAGCAGCAGGTGCGGCAGGTTCCGGAAGCCTTCTTTTGTCTCTATCTTCAGCATCACGCCGACGTCCTTCGCATCCAGTTCCTGCAACTCGCGGTGCAGCACCTCCACGTCCTCCACCCGGTTCACAAACGAGAAGTTGACGATGTCAGCGTGCCGGACGATGAACTTCAGGTCCTCTTTGTCCTTGTCCGTCATGCCGTTCAGCCGGATTTTGCTTTCCGGCAGGTTAATGCCCTTGTCGTGGAGCAGCTTGCTGCCCTTATCGCTGGCGTAGGTTATCTTCACCACCAGTTGGGCCTTGCTGACTTCCTGTATCTGCCCCTCTATCTTGCCGTCGTCAAACAGGATGGGCTGGCCTTCTTTTACCTGGGTAAACACCTCGGGCAGGGTGCAGGATATATGGGCGGGCTGCACCACGTGGCCTTTGTCATCGTAGCGGGCGGGCTCGCCGGGGGTGAGCTCGCGGGTCAGCACCAGCAGGTTGTCTTTCTTGAGGATGATGGGCGCGAAGGTGGGGGGCAGTTCACCTACCTCGGTGGTACGCTGCGCCACGGCCTTGTTCTTGATGTGCAGCTTCATGCCCGTGGTGATGTAAGACGATTTGAAGAGATGGGCGATAACGCCGCGCCCTTCTTTCCGCATCAACGAGAGGGCGCGCTTGCGGCCGCGCGTGTCGGTGAAAACTATCCGGTCGTTCTCCTGCAGTTGCGCCAGCCACTCTGCCTGCACAGGCAGCCAGGCGTCTGTGTTTTTAGGGGGCGGCACATCCGCCGGGGCCAGCCACACTTTGGCCGCCTCGGTGGTCTGGCCCAGGTTGTTCTGCGTGGGCCGGATGGTGACGAGTTTGGGGCCTTCTTTCAGGGGGCCGGTGCGCAGTTTCGGCCCCATCAGGTCCATGAGGATTTTGCAGGGGATGCCCGTCTCTTTTTCGGCCTGGTGTATAAGCTGCACCATCTGCAGCCAGGTGGCCTCGTTGTCGTGGGCGCAGTTGATGCGGGCGCAGTTCATGCCAGCCCGGAGCAGGCGGGGCAGGAGCTCGTAGTTTTCTGCCGCCTCGCTGGGGATGGTCACCATGATGCGGGTGCTGCGCTTCTCAGGCTGTGTGCCCAGCAGCGCCTCGGTGTTCGCTTCGAGTAGCGCCACGTTCTCATGGAAAGAGACGGCCAGCTGCTTTTCGGCGGGGACGCAGGCCCTGAGGTGGCAAAGCTGGTGACGCACCGCCTGCAGGCTGGCCAGCACGTGCCCTTCGGCCCGCCCCAACGACGAGAGGCCCCTTTGCGAGAGGCTCTCCTGCAGGCTGCGTATATCGTGCTTGCGCAGCGACAGGTAGTGGAGCAGGTTCTGGGCGCTTTTCCGGAAGTGGGGATGCACCTGCCCGATGGCCGGGGCAAATTTCTGCTCCAGCGCCATCGCCTCCTCATGCAAAGTGTCTATTTGCGCAATCAGCGCCTCTAACTCGGTGGTATCCTGCTGCATAAATTGTCCTGGCTATAGATAAAAATACAAACTGGGGATGCTGTGCTATGGTTTTGCTTTTGAAACCGATTTTTGGAAATATTTCAGATAGTTATATATAATTCAATTGCCTGAGTGATGAACTTTTCTGCGCCTAACCATATAGGCCTGCTCATATATGATTAGGCGGAGCAGCGGCAGCTACTTCTTTACATAAAAGGGTATGTTGGCCGTGGCGACGTTGTCGTGGCCATCATACACATATACAAACAGCCGGTAAGCGCCTTCCTGCACGGGTGCCTGCAGGTTGGCATTGTCCCCATCCGTTTCGGTCAGCCGGTCCGGCACAGTGTCGGGCCTGTCTTCGCGGTCGCCACCCTCTTTCAGGTCCGTGCTTTCGTGGAGCAGCTCATATCTATAGGTCAGCTCATCCTTGTCGGGGTCGCTGACATCAACGTTCACGTTATAACTTTTGTCGGGTTTCAGGAAGATGTTATCCTCCGCCTGTTTCCCATCCAGCTTCAAGGATTTCAGGTGCGGGGCGCGGTTCTCGGGCCAGCTGCCCGTCCAGAGGTACTGCATCACATCCACCACCTCCGTCTCTTTCCCGTCTTCGGTGAACAGGCCATACCAGGTGGGCGTGCGCTCCTGCTTTTGCCCCCACAAAAACACATAGGAGCCCAGGTTGTGTGTCGTGTCCCGTCCCATGGTGCTTTCGTAGCGACTTTTGTAGACGGCGGCCTTCTCTCCGCTGGTTTCTTCCACGGCTGCGGCCCACGAGGTGTGCTGGCTTTCCCAGTGGCCGGTAGGGCCCCACTCGGTAATGATATAAGGCCCTTCCCAGCCGAACGACCGCACGCGGGCAGGCACGTCAGGCAAGCCGCCATAGGCATTGATGGCCAGGATATCCAGCTCCGGCACATTCTCCTTTATATAGTCTACCTCCAGTTGGTTGATGCCCGCCAGCATGGTGCTGGTGGGGTGGTTAGGGTCCACCTCGTGAATCATTTTGGCGATGTCGTTCACCGCGTCCCACACCAGCGGGTTGGTGTAGTTCAGGTTCAGCTCGTTGCCGATGCCCCAGAGCAGCAGGGCGGGGTGGTTCCGGTATTTTTCCACCTCCTTCTGCAGTTCTGTCAGTTGCTGCTCCACAGCGGCCGGGTCGTCGTAGTCGAAGCCGTGGCGCTCGCGGCCCACATCCAGCCCCAGCGTCACGGTCAGGCCGTTCCGGTAGGCTTCGTCCAGTATCTCCTGTGCGTTGTCGGTGCTCCAGGTGCGGATGGAGTTGCCGCCGTAGGCCGCCAGCCGGTCGAGGAACCGGGTGCCGCCCGCGCCTTTTATATAGTAAGGCTCACCGCCCCGGTAGAGTTGGAAACCACCGTTTTCCTGCCGCACCTCCACCCGCACGGGCTCCATCGGCACGGCCTCCTTTTTCTCGACAGGCTGCTCGTTCTCCTGGTCGTTAGTCAGTGTGCTGGAGCAGGCCTGTGCCAGCACCGCGAGGAGCAAAAAGGCAATTGCTTTGGGTAGGTTATTTTTCATATATACTTGCTGGATGATGGAATACTGGCCGCGAGGTCGGAGGTTATATATGGGGCGGCCATATATAACCGCGGCAATCTGATATATAGCCGGGCTGTTCAGTCTTCGTAAAACTCTATCAGGGAGCCGAAGTAACTGTTGTCCCAGCCCTCCACGATGTCCTCGTAGGCCTCATCCGGGATGTTGGTGTGCCGGAGCTCTGCCGAGGTGCCGTACTTGTGCGGGTGCAGCTTGATGGTGACGATGGAGTCCTCGGCCTGCTCCCCGAAGTACCACTGCTGCACGATTTTCTTTCCCTCCTCAAACGCCAGGTTTTTGCCAACGATGCTGCCGTCCCACAGCGAAAACTCCGTGCCGGGTTCCGCCGACATCTCTGCCTTGTCGCCCGTCCAGGCCTGGATGGTGAGCGGGTGCGTCAGGGCCAGGTACACTTCCTCGGGTGCGGCCGGTATGATGTAGTATTTCTTGAAGTCTTTCATAGAGGGATCAATGGTTTTCAGTCTAAGCAGTGGTATGTTGGCTCAAATGAGCCGTCTACGCAGAACCAGCAATCTAATCAAGTAGTACATTGGTTTCAACTGCTAAGGCACTCGCAGTGTGTGCACCTGCCCCGAAGAATTTCGGGGGCTCCTGCGAGTGTCTGATATACTGTGGCGTTTCATGCACGGATGGTTTTGCGTTGATATTAATTCTAATTTAAACATAAATTCCGGAATTGCAGGAGCTTTCCTGGCTACCACCTTTAGCGTGGTACAAATACACCCTTTCTCTGCATATATAGCAAGAGGGCACCGGTGGCAGTTTTAAGATCTGAGTATACAAGGCTTCCATATAAGGGATAATCCTCACAGCTCTATTTTCCTCCCCACCCTCTCCAAAATTTTCCGACCTTTGCATAAAACAGAACCGACTTCTCATGAAACGACCACTGAGGCTGATCATATATGCCGGCATTGCGCTGGTGCTTTTCTACTTTGTGCAGGAAACCTTCCTGAGCGACGATAACTATATAAAGCCGCTGATGCAGGAGCGCGCCGACAAGGACCTCACGTTCCGGGGGCGCACCAACAGCCCCTTCACCGATGAGGATCGCCGCACCTTCGACAGCCTGACGTACTATGCGCCGGACCTGGCGTACCGCGTGCAGGCCCAGGTAGAACAACTGCCGCAGCAGGACACCCTGCACATGCCCCTGACAGACGGCAACACCGACCCTTACCTGCGCTACGCCATCGCTACTTTTGAGCTGCAGGGCCAGCCGCAGCGCCTGACGCTCTACAAGAAAGTGAATCCGGAGGCGGACGAGGAGGAACAGTTCTTCGTGCCCTTCACCGACAAGACCAACGGCTTCGAGACCTATGGCGGCGGCCGCTACCTGGATATACCCTTCGAGGAGGACGCGGAGACGGTGGTGCTGGACTTCAACCGCGCCTACAGCCCTTTCTGCGCCTACAACCCCGACTACGTGTGCCCCGTGCCGCCGCAGGACAACCGCCTGGACATACCCATTCCGGCAGGGGAGAAGACCTACGAGAAAAATAGCAAGTAGAGGCCGCAGGGTTTCAGACACAAGAACATATCCTTTACTTCAACTTGGGGTTTATACTCATTCGTAATTCGTAATTAAAAGAAGTATCCTTAATTTTGAAGAATGCAGGCTTCCCATCCCGGTGGCTGAGTTTTAAAAGAGACAAAGAACAACATGCTGATTTCATTCGACTGGCTGAAACAACTGATCCCAATAAATAAAGACGCGGAAGAGGTGGGTGCTTTGCTGACGGGCGCTGGCCTGGAGGTAGAGGGCATCGAAACCTTCGACGTGGTGCAGGGAGGCCTGGAAGGCATTGTGCTGGGCGAGGTGCTGACCTGTGCCCCTCACCCGGACGCCGACCGCCTGCGCATCACCACCGTGGACATTGGAAATGGCACGCCCAGCCAGATTGTGTGCGGCGCGCCCAACGTGGCGGCCGGGCAACGCGTGGTGGTGGCCACCGTGAACAGCACCTTGTACCCGGCGGGCGGAGAGCCCTTCAAGATAAAGAAATCCAAAATTCGCGGGACCGTGTCGGAGGGGATGATATGCGCCGAGGACGAAATAGGCATCAGTGCGTCGCATGACGGCATCATGGTACTGGAGACAGACCTGCCGAACGGCACGCCTGCCTCGGAATATTTTGGGCTGAGCTCTGATAAGGTGTTCGAGATTGGCCTGACGCCGAACCGCGCGGATGCCGCCTCCCACTACGGCGTGGCCCGCGACCTGCAGGCACTCACTGATGCCAAAGCCGTATTGCCTTCCGTAGAAAACTTCAACGTGAGCAACACGTCGCGCCCGGTTGGGGTGGAGGTGGAGAACGCAGAGGCCTGTCCGCGCTATGCGGGCGTCACGGTGTCGGGCTTGAAAGTGGGGCCGTCGCCGGAGTGGATGCAGAAGCGTTTGCGCGCCATTGGCCTCTCACCCATCAACAACGTGGTGGATGTGACGAACTACGTGCTGCACGAATTGGGCCAGCCGCTGCACGCCTTTGATGCCGACAAAATAAAAGGCGGTAAGATCATCGTAAAAACCGTGGCAGAAGGCACCACTTTCAGAACACTGGACGGGGTGGAGCGCAAGCTGCAGGCTACCGACCTGATGATCTGCGACACTGAAGGCCCGATGGCGATTGGCGGCGTGTTCGGCGGTGTGGATTCCGGGGTTTCGGCTGAAACCACCAGCATCTTCATCGAGAGCGCGTACTTTTCCCCGGACTGGGTGCGCCGCACCGGCATGGCACACGGCCTGAAGACCGATGCCTCTTTCCGCTTCGAGCGGGGCACCGACCCGAACATGGTGCTGCATGCCCTGAAGCGTGCGGCGCTGCTGGTGCAGGAAGTGGCCGGAGGCGTGGTGTCTTCTGAGATTGTGGATATATACCCTGAACCAATCGGGAACAGGACTATTTCGTTGAGTATGGAGCGGGCGCATATGCTCATAGGGCAGCACATCGGCGCGGAGCGCATGAAAACAATCCTCACCGACTTAGGCGTGGAGGTAACCGGCGAGACGGAAACCCACCTCGAGCTGTCGGTGCCGCCGTTTAAGGTAGACGTGACCCGTGAGGCCGACGTAGTGGAGGAGATCCTCCGCATATATGGCTTCAATAACATCGGGATGAGCGAGCACATGTCCTCCACCTATATGGCCAGGTTCCCAAAACCGTATGCGGAGAACGTGACGGAAACCATTATGGGCTATATAGCGGACAATGGCTTCCACGAGATCATCACCAACTCCATCACCAACTCCAACTACTACAAACGGGCCGGCGAGGCGGAACTGGCGGGCTTGGTGCAGGTTGTCAACTACAACTCTGAGGACCTGGACGTGCTGCGCAAGAGCATGGTGTTTTCGGGGCTGGAGGTGCTGCGCCGCAACATCAACCGCCGCCAGCGCGACCTGAAGCTGTTTGAACTGGGCAAGGTATATGAGCAACTGGAGGACGGCAGCACCAAGGAGAGCCGCAGGCTCGCGTTATATATGGCTGGCAACGTAACCGCCGAAAGCTGGAAGCAGACAAGCAACAAGTCAACCTTCCATGACCTGGCGGGCGTGGTGCAGAACGTGCTGCGCAAACTGAATGCCGGAGACTTCGAGGTGCAGCCGCTGCAGCCCAGCAGCTATATGCGTCAGGGCGTCGCCTATGTAAAGAACGGTACTGTGATAGCAGAGCTCGGGCCGCTGGACGCCAGTGTTACCCGCTTCATGGAAGTGAAGGAGCAGGTTTGGTATGCCGAGCTCAACTGGGATTACCTCCTGAAGAAGTACAAAGACAACCTGGTGGCCGGGGAGCTGCCTAAATTTCCGGAAGTGCGCCGCGACCTGTCGCTCGTTCTGGATAAAAATGTTACCTTCGATGAGGTACGGCGCATCGCTTTTCGCACCGAGCGTAAGCTGCTGCAGGAAGTGAACGTGTTCGATGTGTACGAGGGCGACAAGATCGACGCCGGTAAGAAAGCCTATGCCCTCAGCTTCACGCTGCTGGACCGCCAGCAGACCCTGACCGACAAGGTGATCGACGCCACCATGAGCCGGTTGATGCAGCAATTTGAGAAACAACTGGGAGCTTTAATCCGCAAATAGTGTTATGGCCAAGGAAAAGCAGTTACAACAACTCCAGCATATTGAGGACAGGTTGCGCAAGCTCGTTGCCCGCCACACCGAGGTGCAGCAGAAGCTGGCCCGCGCCCAGGAAGAAATCAAGTTCCTGGAAGGGCTGGTGGATGAGAAGGAGCAGCAAATAAAAAATTTTCAAAATCAGGAGAATATTGTTAAAATTGTAGACACGATAGCAGGAAATCCTGCAAATTCGACAGAGTTAAAGCTCAAGCTGAACGAATATATCAGAGAGATTGATAAGTGTATCGCTTACCTACAGGACTAAGCACCAGCATATAAGGAGTATTTAAGAACTCCGTCGCTATGAAAGCACCTGAGAAAGCACAACCCCTAAAACGCAACGGATGGGTGAATTAGCCATAAAGATTCGCATCGCGGAACGCGAGTATCCGATGCGGGTGAAGGAAGAGGAGGAAGAAAGAATCAGGATTGTCGGCAAGATTCTGAACGAGCGTTTGCGCTTTTTCAAGGATCAGTTCGGCCTGCAGGACAAGCAGGACCTGCTGGCCCTGGTGGCCTTCGAAACCATGGTCGACAAGGTGAAACTGGAGGAGGAGAAAGACTCCCACGGCACCGACATCGGGCAGCAACTTTCTGTTCTGGAAGACATCTTATCAACCGTTAACCTGAAGTAGGCATTGCGGCCGCCGCTGGCCCGCCACTTAATTTTCGTTAGGGCTGTAAGCCTTACCTGTCTTTTGCAGGCACTGCTATGTGTTTTTATTCATCATAAAAGCTAATAGTTATGCCCGATATCCTTTATATTTTACTGACGGCCATCGTCGCGCTCGGAGTGGGCGTGTTCATTGGCCGGTCCATGCTGCAGAAAGTGTACAAGCAGCAGGAGGAAGACGCACGCCAGCGCGCCAAGAGCATCATCCGCGAGGCCGAGGCAAATGCCGAAAGCATCAAGAAAGACCGCATCCTGGAGGCCAAGGAAAAATACCTGAAGCTGAAGGAGGAGTTCGACGAGGAGATGAACAAAAAGAAGAACATCATCCTCCAGAACGAGGCCAAGGTGAAGCAGCGCGAGCAGCAGGCCACCAAGCAATATGAGCAGGCCAAGCGCCTGGAGGCGGACCTGGAGAAAGAGAAAGAGGCCCTAACCACGCAGCTCGACAAGGAGAGAGCCAATATGAGCAGCCAGCTCGACAAGGAAAAGGAGAACCTGAACACGCAGCTGGAGCAGCTGAAGAAGCGCAAAGAGGAGGTAGAGGCGAAGCACAGCGAGATTGTAGGCCAGTTGGAGCGGATAGCCGGACTCACAGCCTCTGAGGCCCGTGAGCAACTGGTGGAGGCGCTGAAAAGCGAGGCGCAGACGCAGGCTTCGTCGCACATCAAGGACATCGTGGCGCAGGCCAAGCTCACCGCCACCAAAGAGGCCAAGAAAATCGTCATCGAAACCATCCAGCGGACCGCTGCGGAGCACGCCATCGAGAACTGCGTGTCGGTGTTCAACATCGAGAGCGACGATATCAAAGGCAAGATCATTGGCCGCGAGGGCCGCAACATCCGTGCCTTAGAAGCCGCCACCGGTGTGGAGATCATCGTGGATGATACCCCGGAGGCCATCATTATATCTGGTTTTGACCCGGTGCGCCGCGAAATCGCGCGCCTGTCGCTGCACCGCCTGGTGGCGGACGGCCGCATACACCCGGCCCGCATCGAGGAGGTGGTTGCCAAAACACGCAAAAACATCGAGGAGGAAATCGTGGAGATCGGGGAGCGCACCGCCATTGATTTGGGCATCCACGGGTTGCACCCTGAGTTGGTAAGAATGGTGGGCCGCATGCGTTTCCGCTCGTCTTACGGGCAGAACCTGCTGCAGCACTCCCGCGAAGTAGCCAACCTTTGCGCCACCATGGCCGCCGAGCTTGGCCTGAACGTGAAACACGCGAAACGCGCCGGTCTGCTGCATGACATCGGCAAGGTGACGCCGGACGAGCCGGAACTGCCGCACGCCATCATCGGTATGGAGCTGGCCAAGAAATACAAAGAGCACCCGGATGTGTGCAACGCCATCGGCGCGCACCACGACGAGGTAGAGATGACCGCCATGGTGTCTCCGCTGGTGCAGGCCTGCGACGCCATCTCCGGTTCCAGACCGGGCGCCCGCCGCGAAATCATGGAGTCCTACATCAAGCGCCTGAAAGAGCTGGAGGAAACGGCCGTTTCGTTTGAGGGCGTGAACCAGTGCTACGCCATCCAGGCGGGCCGCGAACTGCGCGTGATGGTGGATGCCGATAACGTGTCGGACGAAAAAGCGTCCCAAATCTCTTATGACATCTCACAGAAGATTGAGAAGGAGATGCAGTACCCGGGCCAGATCAAAATCACGGTTATCCGGGAGATGCGCGCCATCAGCTACGCCAAGTAATAAGCCATATATAACAAAGCCGCCTGCCGCGTTTGTGGCGGGCGGCTTTGTTTTTTTGCCATTTCGCCCTCCACTTTCCTTCCACAACCAGCACTCTTGTACTGCCTGCCAAGTTATAGTCCCCCTTTGAAGGGGGTAGGGGGATGATAGGCTGTGAGAAGATTCTAATGCGACATGAACGAGAAAAGTTGTTGAAGAGAACTGATTACATATCGCATATATGGCTGCCCTGTTTTTGCCTGCCGTACCTGCGTTCCCTCAATTCACCGGCGATTGCTTCTGTTTTAGAAACATTAGCTTTAATTTAGTTCTTCATTGTTAAAATGACGCCGCATGGCCTTAGCTTATAAAAGAATCATAATCAAAATAGGGTCTAACGTGCTCACGCTGGACAACGGCATGCCTGATCTGGCCAGAATCGGGCATTTGGTAGAGCAGATAGCGGAGATAAAGAAGCAGGGAAAGGAAGTGATTTTGGTGTCGTCGGGGGCGGTGGCGTCGGGGAGGAGCCTGGTGCAGGTGTCGGAGAAGTTTGACGCGGTGGCCAGCCGGCAGCTGCTGGCGGCAGTGGGGCAGGTAAAGCTCATCAACACCTACTCGGAGCTGTTCGGCCGGTTTGGCCTTGTTTGCGCGCAGGTGCTGGTGACGAAGGAGGATTTCCGCGACCGGCTGCACTACCTGAACATGAAAAACTGCTTCCAGATTCTGCTGCAGCACGACATCATCCCGGTCATCAACGAGAACGACGTCATCTCCATCACCGAGCTCATGTTCACCGACAACGACGAGCTCGCCGGGCTCGTGGCCTCCATGCTGAATGCCGACGCCCTGATTATCTTGTCGAATGTGGATGGCATCTACAACGGGAACCCGAAAGACCCCGGCGCGGAAGTTATCCGGGAGATAGACCATGCCGCCACGGGCCTGTCCTCGTTTATCACCACGCAGCGGTCGCAGTTTGGGCGGGGCGGCATGCTCACCAAAAGCCATATGGCCCGGCGGGTGGCGCAGCTGGGCATAGCCGTGCACATCGCCAACGGCAAAACCGAAAACGTCCTTCCCCGGCTGCTGCAGGAAACCGTCATCAACACCCGCTTTGTGCCCAGCAAGGCTGCCTCGGGCAAGAAAAAGTGGCTGGCCCACAACGAGAACAACGCCAAGGGGGCCGTGCAGGTAAACCAGGGAGCCCGCGAAGCGCTCTTTTCCTCCCGCGCCACCAGTCTGCTGCCGGTGGGCATCACGGGCATCCGCGGCGAGTTCCTGAAAGGCGATGTGGTGAAGCTGCTGGATGAGAACGGCACGCTGCTAGGGCTGGGCATCGCGGAGTACGGCTCAGGCAAAGCGCTGGAGCATATCGGGGAGAAAAACCAAAAGCCCCTGGTACATTACGATTACCTTTTTTTATATCCTGAACCAACTGACTATGGAGTTAGACAAAATATTTGAACAGACACAAAAGGCCAGCAGAGGCCTGAGCGGGCTGACACCGGAAACGGTAGACGCCATTCTGCGAGATGTGGCTACCGCAGCCGTTTCGCAAACGGCCTTCCTGCTTTCCGAAAATGAGAAAGACCTGGCCCGCATGAGCCCGGACGACCCGAAGTACGACCGGCTGAAACTGACCGCCGCCCGCGTGGAAGCCATAGCAGCAGATATGCGCAACGTGGCCGGTCTGACCTCTCCGCTTGGCGAGGTGCTGCTGGAGCGGGAACTTCCGAACGGGCTGCACCTCTCGAAGGTGCGTGTGCCGCTGGGCGTGGTCGGGGTCATATATGAGGCGCGGCCCAATGTGACCTTCGATGTGTTCTCGCTGTGCCTGAAAACCGGGAACGCCTGTATTTTGAAAGGAGGGAGCGACGCCTCTTTCTCGAACGAGGCCATCGTGTCGGTCATTCACGGGGTGCTGGAGAAACACGGCGTCAGCAAAGACATCGTCGCCCTGCTCCCGCCCGACAGGGCGGCCACTGCGGCGCTCTTGGGCGCCGTGGGCTACGTGGATGTGCTGATACCGCGCGGAAGCCAGCAACTGATAGACTTTGTGCGGCAGAATGCCAAAGTGCCCGTCATCGAAACCGGGGCGGGTATTGTGCATACCTATTTTGACGAGACCGCTGACCTGGAAAAGGGAGCAGAAATCATATATAACGCCAAGACCCGGCGCGTGAGCGTGTGCAACGCCCTCGACTGCCTGCTGCTGCACCGCAGCCGGTTGCAGGACCTGGCGGCGCTCGCTGCGCCGCTGGCTGCGGCGGGCGTTACCATATACGCCGACACGCCTTCTTTTGAGGTCTTGCAGCAAAGCTATCCGCAGGATTTACTGCAACAGGCGTCGGAAGAGGATTTCGGCACCGAGTTCCTGTCGCTGAAGATGGCCCTGAAAACCGTGGAGGACCTGGACGAGGCGCTTGACCATATTGCCACCCACAGCTCGAAGCACAGCGAAGCCATCATCTCGGAGAATGAGGCGCATATAAACCGTTTTCTGCAGCTGGTGGATGCGGCCGCCGTGTACGCCAACGCCTCCACTGCCTTCACCGACGGGGCGCAGTTCGGCCTCGGGGCCGAAATCGGCATCAGCACGCAGAAACTGCACGCCCGCGGCCCGATGGGGCTGGAAGAACTCACCAGCTACAAATGGCTCGTGAAAGGCAACGGGCAGACCAGACCGGCTTAACCTTTAGGAAAAAGCATCTTTTTATATGCTGATATAGGCTGCCGGAGAAAGAAAGTGGCAGGTCAGTATATAGAGTCCTATATAAAACATGAGTCATCCCGGAGTTTAGGACTGGGATAAAAAAGGAGAACCTCCTGTTTTAGTGGTACAGTCTATGTATCACCAAAGACGGGAGGTTCTTATGTTTACTACTTTCAAAAACGCAGCACGCCAAGCCGAGGTTCTCTCCCAGGCTCTGTTTTTCTCCTACCGCCTCGAAGGATTTCTTTCTCCTTTCCTTGCCAGGCTCGATGAGCTGCTGGACCGCCGCCTGGTCTACACTTTCCAGAACCTATGCCGGGCGCTGGTGCGCCACCGCAGCCGCTCCACCGGTCTGCTTCTAAGCGAGCTGGGTGGGGTTGTGCTCTCGCCCGACAAAGCCCCGGCGGGCACCAAGCGCCTGTCTAACCTGCTGCGCAGTAAGAAGTGGTCTGCCCAACTCATCACCGACTACCTGAGTCAAGAGGCCCAAACATACGTAGAGCAGCTGCTGGAAGCGGAACGTGAGCTGCCCCTGCTTTTGTGGGACGAGAGCGTGCAGGAAAAGTGCGAAAGCCTCCAAAGCGAGGGCTTATGCGCCGTGCGCAGCGTCAAAGCTAAACGGCAACTCAGAATCAAGAAGGGCTATTATGATCCCCCCACCCGGGAGCCGGTGCACGTGCCAGGCTTTCGGTGGGTGGGCCTCTTGTGCTGCGGCCTGTGGCAGGCTCCACGCATCGCCCGCTTTGCCTGGTGGAGTAGCCGGGGCAAAGAGGCCACCTCCCTGGAGCAGGTGAAGCTCACGCTGCTCTTGTGGGCCCGCCAGACCTTCGGCCAGGCCGTGCTGCACGTCTTTGACCGCGGCTATGCCTCCTCTAAGTGGCTGGGGCTGCTTTTAGGCCGCCACGACCGCTTCCTCTTGCGCTGGCCCTCCAGGTATAAGCTCGTGGATGGGCGTGGGCTTCTAAAGAATGCCTACCGCTTTTCGGTCGGCCGCAAAGCCACCTCCTCAAGAGTAGTAAGGGACATGGTCCGAAAGATCACTTACCGGCGCAGCCTCTTGTGGCAGCCCTGCCTGCACCCGGACTATGACCAGCCGCTCACGCTCCTGATCTGCCGGCCAGGTAAGAAAGGCCGCCAACCCTGGTATTTGCTCACCAGTGAAGAAGTCAGGAGTGATCGCCAGGCCTGGCGCCTGGTCTTTGCTTACGCCAGAAGGTGGCAGGTGGAGCAGGCCTTCCGCTTCAACAAATCAGAAATGGGCATGGAGTCGTGCCGGCTTTGGTTCTGGTCGAGCCGCATGAAGCTCTTGCAGGTGGTCACCCTGGTGTATGCTTTTCTGCTCTCGCTGCTGGATAAAGAGCTGCGGGAGGCGGTCTCCCATCTCCTTAGGCAGGGCTGCCATAGAACAGGAAAGCGGTGCAGGAAAACTCCTACACCGCTTTACCGTATCCGGCTGGCACTGGCCAACCTCTGGAATCTACTCTATCTATCCCTGCAAACTCCGGGATGACTCATGTCTGTTTTGAAATAAGGATATATAACTCAGCTCAGGAAGGCGTTCAGCATCCAGAGCGTTTTCTCATTCTGGTTGATGTCGTCGCTGATGAGGCTCACGGTGCCCTCGTCGCCAGCTTTGGAGGCCATTTGCAGTATCTCCCGTTCCAGGTCCAGCAGTGTGCTCAGGTTCTGGTGCGTCACCATCACCGTTTCTTTGTCACCGCCCAGGTCGCCCGCCTCGTGTATCCGCGACACCCGCACGTAATCAGACAAGGTGTGCAGCGGCGGCTGCCCGATGGTGAGGATGCGTTCTGCGATAGCATCGATTTTGGTGAGGGCAACGGTGTATAGCTCCTCGAACTTGGCGTGCAGCTCAAAGAAGTGGATGCCCTTGATATTCCAGTGGAAACCGCGCAGGTTCTGATAATACAGGTGATAATTGGCCAGCAACTCGTTCAGTTTCTCCGCTATCTGCCTGCTTTCCTCCCGCTGCAGTCCTATATTTGTTCTCTTCTCCATAACTGTATCGATATTTACTGTTTGAAATGTCATACAACAAAGATTATGAAATCCCATATATAAATCAAATCGATATAATATATACAGTTATCGCTTTAATCTATTTTGTAAATTTACACCCAGAGGCATACCTCCCGGATGGCCTGCTTCTTCTTACACTTATAGAAAGCAAATGACACTTGTGCAATTGGAATATTTAGTGGCTGTAGACACCTTCCGGCATTTCGCCACCGCGGCAGAGCACTGCTTTGTGACGCAGCCCACCCTGAGCATGCAACTGCAGAAGCTTGAGGAGGAGATGGGGGCGCAGCTTTTTGACCGGAGCCGGGTGCCGGTGCGGCCCACAGAGCTGGGCAGGGACGTGATTGCGCAGGCGCGGGTGGTGCTGGCCGAGGCCAAGAGGGTGCAGGAGATCGTGCAGAGCCAGAGGCAGGAACTGAGCGGGGAACTGCGCATCGGCATCATCCCGACGCTGGCGCCTTACCTGATCCCGCTGTTCATCACGGGCTTCATGGAGAAATACTCGGAAGTGCGCGTGGAGGTGCAGGAACTGCTGACCGATGAGATTGTGGAGCGGCTGAACCACGAGCTGCTGGACGTGGGCCTGCTGGTGACGCCGCTGGAGAACAAATCCGTGAGGGAACTGCCGCTTTTCTACGAAGCCTTCGTAGCCTATGTAAATCCGGCGCACGCGCTTGCAAAGTCAGCCACCATCAACCCGGGCCAGTTGGATATGGAGGAACTGTGGGTGCTGAACGAGGGACATTGCTTCCGGAGCCAGGTGCTGAACATCTGTAACCGGGGCGGCTTCAGGGGCGCAGACAGAAAAGGGCACCTGGACTATAAGAGCGGCTCGCTGGAAACCCTGAAACGCATCGTGGAGACGCAGCACGGCCTCACGCTGCTCCCGGAACTGTCGGTGCTGGAGATGCCGGAGGAGAAGCGCCGGTTGGTGCGCCCCTTTGCGGAGCCGCAGCCGCTGCGCGAGGTGAGCCTGGCCGTACACCGCAGCTTCCTGAAGAAGAAGCTGGTGCAGGCGCTGCAGCAGGAGATCATCGCCGCCGTGCCCGCAAGCATCCTGAACAGGAAAAAAGAGCAGGTGGTGTCGGTGAAATTTTAGAGTTAGAAATTTAGAGAGTTTAGGAGTTAGAGAGTTGCTGTTGACAAAGACCTCGCAGCGTGCGCAGCTCCTGCGAGCGTCTGGCTGGAGCGGCCGCCGCTTCGTAGTTCAGACGCTCGCGGGACCTTCGGACTCCGCGAGGTCTTTGGTGAAATAGGGCGTGCAGGCAAATTTATATATGGATGTTGTTTTCGGATAAGCTTAATATAGGGAGAAGGCCTCGCAGCGCTCGCACCTGCCCCGAAATGCTTCGGGGCAGGTGCGAGCGTCTGATGGTGTATAAAACAGAGGAGGCTGCCTTTGCGGGGCAGCCTCCTCTGTTTTATAAAGCTTATATACTTGCTATATATACTTACGCGTTGATACCAGCTTCCTGCAGTGCTTTCACCATCTCATCGCCTATTTCGGCAGGAGACTCGACCACGCGGATTCCGTTTTCGCGCATGATCTTCATCTTGGCGGCGGCTGTGTCTTCCGCGCCGCCCACGATGGCACCGGCATGGCCCATGCGGCGGCCCGCTGGCGCTGTCTGGCCCGCGATGAAACCAACCACCGGCTTCTTGTTGCCCGTCTCGCTGATGTACTTGGAAGCCACGGCCTCGTAGTTACCGCCAATCTCACCAATCATCACAATCGCGTCCGTCTCGGGGTCCTCCATCAACAACTGCACGGCGTCTTTTGTAGGTGTCCCGATGATTGGGTCGCCGCCGATACCGATGGCGGTCGAGATGCCCAAACCGGCTTTCACAATCTGGTCAGCGGCCTCATAAGTCAGGGTGCCGGACTTGGAAACAATGCCGATGCGGCCCGGCTTGAACACGAAGCCCGGCATGATGCCGACTTTCGCCTCGCCTGGCGTGATGACGCCCGGGCAGTTCGGCCCGATCAGGGTCACGTCTTTATTTTTGAGGTAGTTTTTAGCAGCCACCATGTCTTTCACAGGAATGCCTTCCGTAATCGCCACAATCACTTTGATGCCTGCGTCAGCGGCCTCCATAATGGCGTCGGCGGCGAAAGCGGGCGGCACGAAGATGATAGACACATCGGCGCCTGTTCTTTTCACGGCTTCCTCCACGGTGTTGTAAACAGGAAGATCAAGGTGGTTGGAACCTCCCTTGCCTGGCGTTACACCACCTACTACGTGTGTGCCGTACTCAATCATCTGAGACGCGTGGAAAGAGCCTTCTGAGCCAGTGAAGCCCTGCACGATCACTTTAGAATCTTTATTTACTAAAACACTCATGTGTATCTTGTTTAGTTTGTGTTGACGGTCGAACTGTAAGCTTGTGCAAAAATAGGCTTTTTTATGGCCGGTACAAAAATTTTTGGCCCTAATACCGCCCCGACTTATGCCATATCCCGGAACAAGTTGTGGCTTCGGGGCTGTTGTGGAGATAAGGTTTACAGGCAGGCAAAACGCGCGGATACGCTTTTCAGCGCAACATCCCGGCAGAGGCTATGTAAGGGAGGTCGCCGGCAAACCTAAGCCAGACAGCCGCCGAAGCATTGAACCGTTTAAATCATTACCTTTGCATCCAGACACAAAAAAGAAGCAGATGAAATATCTGAACCATATCACCGACTCAATAGGGAACACTCCCCTGGTAAAGCTCAACCGCGTGACAGAGGGCATCGAAGCCACAGTGCTGGCCAAGGTAGAGTACCTGAACCCGGGCAACTCCATCAAAGACCGCATGGCCATCAAGATGATTGAGGATGCGGAGGCGGCCGGTATTCTGAAGCCGGGCGGCACCATCATCGAAGGCACATCCGGCAACACCGGTATGGGGCTGGCGCTGGTTGCCATCGCCAAAGGATACAAGTGTATTTTCACCATGTCGGATAAGCAGAGCAAGGAGAAGATTGACGTGCTGAAGGCCGTGGGGGCCGAGGTGATCGTGTGCCCGACCAACGTGGCGCCGGAGCACCCGGATTCTTACTACTCTGTGGCCCGGCGCCTGAACCAGGAGATACCCAACTCGTTTTACCCGAACCAGTACGATAACATGTCGAACACGGTGGCGCACTACGAAACCACCGGCCCTGAGATATGGGACCAGACGGAGGGCCGCATCACGCACTTTGTAACGGGCGTAGGCACGGGCGGCACGGTGTCCGGCACCTCGCAATACCTGAAAGAGCAGAACCCGGAGATCATCACCGTGGGGGTGGACACCTATGGCTCCGTGTTCAAGAAGTACAAAGAGACGGGCATTTTTGACGAGAAGGAGATATACCCCTATGCCACCGAGGGCATCGGCGAGGACATCCTGCCCAGGAACGTAAACTTCGACCTGATCGACACCTTCATCAAGGTAACGGACAAGGACGGGGCCGTAATGGCCAGGAGGCTCACCAAGGAAGAGGGCCTTTTCGTGGGCTGGTCCGGCGGCTCGGCCGTATACGGCGCCCTGGAATACGCCCGCGAAAACAACCTGACAGCGGAAGACATGCTGGTGGTGATACTGCCCGACCATGGCTCGCGTTACCTCGCCAAGCTCTATAACGACGACTGGATGCGCGCCCAGGGATATATGGATTAAACGACGAAGCTATATATAGCCGGAAAGACACCCGATTAGCGGGCTTGGGCGCTTCCTCCCCTATATAAGCAGGGCCCCGCATGTAAAGATGTTTCCGGATTTGAAGATTTTTTTTATTTTTGCTATTGGCTGATAACGTCATAGAGATCGTTTTGCGGGGAATCAAGGAAAACTGTTCGTGCGCCAGCGCGACCAGGTAGAAGGAGACAGCGCTAGCCTTTATACCGCAGGCAGTATGGCCGAAACCATATGGCAGCGCAGCGGTTACATCTGTAGTAGGGGAGGAGACCGCACTTATTATTGCGTTTTCCGCGTGCCTGACACTTTTGAATTTAACTGATGAAGAGAAAGCTTACCGGCGTTCTGCTGATCGACGACGACGACACGACGAACTTCCTGAACCAGCGCCTGCTCGACAGGATGAAGGCAACAGACCATATCCGCACCTTCCAGAACGGCAAGCAGGCCTTCGATTACCTGTACAACGTCAGCAACAACAATTACGAGGCCGAGAGCCAGAATTATTTTAAACCGGAACTGATTTTCCTGGACATCAACATGCCGGTGATGGACGGTTTTGAGATGCTGGACCTGTACGAGCGCCTAAGCCCGGATTTCCGGAGAAACATCAGCATGGTGGTGCTCACCACCTCCACCCACCCGCAGGACACAGCCAACTCCCGCAAATACAACGCCGAGTACCTGACCAAGCCCCTGACGGAAGAGAAAGTGAACGGCCTGCTGCGCAAGCACTTTGCCAGCCAGGAAAGCGAAACATAAAACCCGCCTATATATAAAACGGGCCCCGCAGGATGCTGCGGGGCCCGTTTTATATATAGGCGGGCCTAAAAAGAGAAACCCGTATTCGATTTAAGCATCAGGTTCAGGAGCACGCCCACACCCGCCAGCAGCAGCCCGATGGCAATGAGTTTCTCCATATTATAGCCCGGGTGGTTTTCCTTTTTGAAGAGGCTGCCCAGCAGCGAACCCACGGCAAAAGACAGGACGACAGGCAGGCTGCGGCTCCAGAGCACATTGCCGATGAGAAAGTGGCTGATGAAGCCCGTGAAGCTGGTGACCACCAAAATGAACAGCGAGGTGGAGGTGGCCACCTGTGCGGGTATCCGGAAGAGTTTGATCATGATGGGCGTCTGCAGAAAACCGCCGCCGATGCCAAACAGTCCGGCAATGGTGCCCGACAAAAAGCCAAACACCGACACCACGCCGGCATTGAGGCGGTAGGCCAGGTGGTTTGTCTTGTTTTTCCGGATGAAGGTGGTGGGGATGTCGCGTATCTGGTACATCAGGCCGGAGTGCCGGGGCGGTTTCTTCTGCGTGTGCGGAAGCAGCATTACTATCCCAACAACGATCACAAACAGCGCGAACACCATCTGCAACTCCTGCACCGGCAGAAAGGCCACCAGAAAGGCGCCAAGTACCGTGCCAGCCATGGCGGGCAGCTGTATCAGGGTGCTCACCACATAGTCGATGCTGTGGTTGCGTGAGTTGAAGAAGGAGCCGATGAGCGCGGCGGGCACCATGGCCGCCATGCTGGAGCCGACGGCGATTTCGATGTTATAGCCGAAAAACAGCATCAGAACAGGCACCAGGAACACACCTCCGCCAAAGCCCACGGTCACCCCGAACGCGCTGATGGCAACACCCACTATAAAAAGCACTATCTCCTGCATCCGCTGTTGCTCCGCTGCCGCGGCGAAAGGTTGTCAGTCTGTTTCTGCCACAGGTACGAATTTAAATTCGTCTCCGTTGAAAAGGCCTTTGTCGCTGAGCTTGAGCGACGGGATCACGAGCAGCGCCATGAACGAGAGCGTCATGAACGGCGACGCCAGTTGGCTGCCCATCTCCTTGCTCATCCGGTCGATGGCCGCATACATCTCCGCCACCTTATACCCGTCCTCCGCCGACATGATGCCCGCCACCGGCAGCGGCAGCAGTTGCTCTTTGTCCCTGCCCACGGCCGCCACCCCGCCCCTGGACTGGATAATCAGGTTCACAGCGCGGGCAATGCTGTCATCATCCACGCCCACGGCAATAATGTTGTGCGAGTCGTGGCCCACGGAGGAGGCAATGGCGCCTGCCTTCAGCCCTACGTGCCGGATGAAGGCCACGGCCGGGGCGGCATTTTCGTAGCGGTTCACCACCGTCAGCTTCAGCACGTCCTCGGCCACGTCCGGCACAATAAAGCCATTTTCCACCTTAGCTGCTGCCCAGGCCTCCTTCGTGATCAGCTGCCCGTCGAAGGCCTCTATCACCCTGATTCTGGTGGCGGAAGCGGCCGGTACGGCAAACTCCTCGGGGGCCTTGGGCGCGGTGTTGAAGTTGTTGATCTCCTCGCTCTTCGTCAGCGCAATCCTGGTTTGGCCTTGCTCCGCCACCAGCTGCCCGTTTATATAGGTGGCCTGCACGTTAAAGTCCTCCAGGTTGTCCACCACGATAAAATCGGCGGCGTCGCCCTCGCGCAGCAGGCCCACTTCCAGTTTATAGTGCTCCACGGGGTTTACGCAGGCCGCCTGCAGCACCTGAAATATATCGTTGCCTTTGGCCAGCGCCCGCTTCACCAGCAGGTTTATATGCCCCTCCACCAGGTTGTCGGGATGCTTGTCGTCGGAGCAGAACATGATGTTGTGATAATGCCCGGGCAGCAGCGGAATCAGGGCCTCGAAGTTTTTGGCGGCGCTTCCCTCACGGATAAGTATTTTCATACCGGCGGCCAGTTTGTCCAGCGCCTCTTCGGCTGTGAAGCACTCGTGGTCGGTGGTGATGCCGGCGGAGGCATATAGCCGGGCCTGCTCCCCGCGCAGCCCCGGGGCGTGGCCGTCCACGGCTTTGCCGTATTTTTTCGCCAGCGCGATTTTCTCCATCACCAGCGGGTCGCGGTGCAGCGTGCCGGGCCAGTTCATCATCTCGGCCAGGTATTTTATCTCGTCCCGCTGGAAGAGCTTTTCTATATCGGCGGGCGTTATCTCGGCACCGGCCGTCTCGAACGGCGTGGCCGGAACACAGGACGGAGCCCCGAAGTAGAACTTGAACGGCATCTTGCTTCCGTTGTCCAGCATATACTCCACGCCCTTCAGCCCGAGCACGTTCCCAATCTCGTGCGGGTCGGAGACGGTGGCCACGGTGCCGTGCGGCACGGCCAGCCGGGCGAACTCGCCCGGCACCAGCATCGAGCTCTCGATGTGTACATGGGCATCCACAAAACCCGGTAGTATATAACGGGAGGCCTCCACAGGCGCACGAACTATTTTAGAAATGTGGCCGTTTGAGACATGGACGGTTCCCGGAAAAATCTCGCGGTTGTGTACGTCGATGATGCGCCCGCTCAGGGAGAAGTCTGTGTGCATGGGAACAGTGTTTAGTTAAGAGTTTAAAGTTAAGAGTTAAACATGAGGAGTACATTTTAACTCTTAACTTTAAACTCTTAACTCAAATGGATTTATATTTGCACCAAAATCAGTTGTTTTGAGAAAGATAATTTCACATATCCTTTTAGCGGCCTTTCTGGCGTCGGGCCCCCTGGCCGGCTGCACCGCTAAAACCCCGCAGCAGAAAAAAACAGCCTCCCTCAAACGAAAAAGCAAGCGCGGCGACCTGCCCTGCCCCTGCGACTCTAACTAAACGCTCTCTTAGCTTCTCTCCTGATGAAGAAAATCGTAATCGCACTCGACGGGTATTCCTCCTGCGGCAAAAGCACCACCGCCAAGTTAGTGGCCGCGCAGCTTGGTTATGCCTATATAGACACCGGCGCCATGTACCGGGCGGTTACGCTCTACTTTCTCCGGCACCACGTGTCGCTCACCAACCAGAAGGAAATTAAGGAGGCGCTGGAGAACATCGACATTGACTTCCACTACAACCCCAAAACCGGCCGCAACGAGGTGTTCCTGAACGGGCTGAACGTGGAGGACGAAATACGCAAAATGTATATATCGAACCAGGTGAGCGAGGTGAGCGTAGTGCCGGAAGTGCGCCGGGCCATGGTGGCACAGCAGCAGAAAATGGGCCGCAAGCGCGGCGTGGTGATGGACGGCCGCGACATCGGCACCGCCGTGTTCCCGGACGCGGAGGTGAAAATTTTCATGACGGCCGACGTGGATACCCGCGCCCGGCGACGCCAGGAAGAACTGCTGGAGAAAAAGCAGCTCGTGAACCTGGACGAGATACGCGAGAACCTGCAGAAGCGCGACCACATCGACTCTACCCGAAAGGAGAGCCCGCTGCGCCGCGCCGAGGACGCGCACCTGCTCGACACCTCGCACATGACGATAGACGAGCAGGTGGAGTTTGTGATGGAGAGAGTGGCATCAAACATATTAAGCACCCAGGAGTCTTTGCAACAGAACTGAAGCAGAAAGAATGAACGTAACCATAGACAAGAATTCCGGCTATTGCTTTGGCGTGGAGTTCGCCATCCAGATGGCCGAGGACGAAATGGAGCACTGCGAAGAGCTCTACTGCCTCGGGGATATCGTACACAACAGCATGGAGGTGAAGCGCCTCTACAACAAAGGCCTCCGCATCATCGACCGCGACCAGCTGAAAGAGCTGCGCGACTGCAAGGTGCTGATACGGGCACACGGCGAGCCGCCCGAAACATATAAGCTGGCCCTGGAAAACAACATCGAACTGATTGACGCCTCCTGCCCGGTGGTGCTGAAGCTGCAGAACCGCGTGAAGCACGCCTTCGACAGCGGCAAAGCCGAAGACGCCCAGGTGGTGATATATGGCCAGGTGGGCCACGCCGAGGTCATCGGGCTGACAGGCCAGACCGGCGACGAGGCCATCATCGTGACGACGGAGGCGGACCTGGATAAGATTGACTTTACCCGGCCGGTCACGCTCTTCAGCCAGACCACCAAGAGCACCAAAGGCTTTTACCACATCAAGGGCCTGATAGAAGAGCGCCTGCAGCAGGCCAACCGCGACAGCACCCAGCCTGCCTTCAACGCCAACGACAGCATTTGCCGCCAGGTATCGAACCGCGAGCCGCAGCTGGCCAGGTTTGCCACCGAGCACGACGTGATCGTGTTTGTGAGCGGCAAGAAAAGCTCGAACGGAAAAGCCTTATATAGCGTATGCAAGCAGCACAACCCCAACAGCTATTTCGTGGAGAACGAGGAGGAACTGGAGCCGGAGTGGTTTACCGGGGCCGGGAGCGTGGGCATTTGCGGGGCCACCTCCACACCCATGTGGCTGATGGAGCAGGTGTCGCGGGGTATTTCGGCCCTGGAGGGCGCGCAGGTATAAATATTAGTAAAAGACTATAAAGGCTTTTTTGCTGCATTCAGGCTTTGCTTCGGCAGGGCCTTTTTTGTGAACCGGATATATGAAAAAACTTTTCCGTTACTTTGTTAAAGCTATCCTGATGCGGCAGTTGTTTCGTTTCTTCATAAACGGCCTGCTCATCATCGCGCCGATTGCCATCACGGTGTTTATCGTGGTGGGCATCATCGACTGGCTCGACAGCCTGTTCGACCTGGGCATACCGGGGCTGGGCATCCTGCTGATGGTGGTGCTGCTGACGGTGATTGGCTATATCGGCTCTTCTTTCTTCGTAAAACCCTTTTTCGAGGTGATGGAGCGCATCGTACACAAGGTACCGCTTGTCAGCATCATCTACTCCAGCATCAAGGATTTATTCGACGCCTTTGTGGGCGACAACCAGAAGTTCAACCAGCCGGTGCTGGTAAAAATGGCGGAGGATTCTGATAACCACAAGCTCGGCTTTGTAACCCAGGAGGTGCTGCAGACCATCAACATTGAAGACAAAGTGGCCGTGTACTTTCCGCACTCCTACAACTTCTCCGGAGAGCTCTTCCTGGTGCCCAAGCGCAACGTCACCTACCTCGACCTGCCCAGCAGCGAGGTCATGAAGTTCATCGTGTCCGGCGGCGTGTCCAGGCTGTAGTTTTAGTTGCTGATTGTTGTTTGTTGAATGGCTGCATGGTTAAATTGTTGTTTGTTGGGAGTACGCGTATTATATATGATTGATGATTATATCATAATGATGCAGCCATATATGATAAACAAACCATTTATATATAGCCCCTTAACCACTCAACAATTTAGCAATTCAATGGCCATCAATTAGCAACTAACAATCAACACCCAACAACTCGTAATTCGGAACTCGTAATTCGTAATTCGTAATTCGTAATTAACCCGTGCCCTACCTTCTCCACCATAGGTCGAAGCTGTACTACCGCGTGATCGGGCACGGCAGCCGCGCGTTGCTGGCCTTTCATGGCTACGGGCAGAGCAGCGCTTATTATGAGCCGATGGAGCAGGCGCTGGGCAGCGATTACACCATCTACGCCTTCGACCTTTTCTTCCACGGGCGCAGCCACTTGCACAAGCACGACATGCCGCTCGAAAAGAAGTTTCTGCAGGAGCTGATCGAGCACTTCCTCGCAAAGCAGCAACTCGAGCGATTTTCGCTGATGGGCTTCAGCATGGGCGGCAAGTTTGCCCTCACACTGGTGGAGTGCATGCCGGAGCGCATCGACGAGCTGTTCCTGATTGCGCCGGACGGCATCAAAACAAGTTTCTGGTACAATATCGCCACGTACCCCGGCTGGCTGCAGCAGCTCTTTAAGCGCACCGTGGTGAAGCCGGAGCTGTTCTTCGGGCTGCTGCGCATGCTCGACAAGTACAACATGGTACACAAAAGCATGCTGCGCTTCGCCCACTACCAGATGGACAGTACTCCAAAGCGCCTGCGCGTGTACCGCAGCTGGGTGGGCTTCCGCGAGCTCAACTTCGATATCCGGAAAATCGTGCAACTCCTGAACCGGCACCAGGTGCCCGTCACGATGTTTCTGGGGGAGTACGACCAGATCATTGCGCCGAAGCGGGTGGCGGTATTCATGGATGCGCTGGAGAAAGGGGAACTTGTTGTGCTGAAAGCGGGGCACTCGTTCCTGCTGCAGGATGTGGCGACGCTGCTGCACCGCAAGCGCCTGGAAGGGTAGGCCATGCATCAGCTCCGTGGTATATATAGCTTGATGGCATATATAAAACTGGTTGGTTTTTGATGGCAGGAAGCCTATCCTAACTCCCAAAGAGAGTAATCTACCCAGAAACGGGGTCTAATTCCCCTGCTCGGAGGGGTAGGGGTGAGTTTCCAGTTATCTGAGTTCTGGCAGGTTTATATAGCGCAACTGGAGTTATTTAGGCTATACCCTCGGGATAGTGAAGCACGGGGCCTGAAAACATTGTGCCCCTGTACCAGTATACTTATTCAGAATTCAGGACCCATATGCCTGCCTGTTGTTACTTTCCGGGACTATGCGCAACTTTGGACCGCATGTCCTATATATACCTAGCGATAAAACATGAAAAAACCACTAAGCATTCTCCTTTCTGCCGCTGCCGTTTTCAGCATGGGCTGCTCCTCCGGCGAGAATACCGAAAACGCCGATGTCGCCAAAACGGGCCCGACGGAAATGGAACAGGCCGAAGGCGAAACAGAGGGCAGCCTCCCCACCGGGCCAATAGACAAAGACCTGGAGCGAATAACGCTGCCGGAGGGATTCCGGATAGACTACTATGCCAAGGACGTGGACAATGCCCGCTCCATGGCGCTGAGCGAGTCGGGCATTCTGTTTGTGGGCACCCGTGAGGAAGACAAGGTATATGCCGTGGTAGACGAGAACAAAGACGGCAAAGCCGATGAAGTGGTGGTGGTTGACTCGGGGCTGACGTCTCCGAACGGCGTGGCCATCCGCAACGGCGATTTATATGTGGCGGAGATCAGCCGCGTGATAAAATACCCGGACATTGAGCAGAACTTCCGCAACAACCCCGAGCCGGAGGTGGTTAACGACGATTTCCCGAGCGATGCCCACCACGGCTGGAAGTATATCGCCTTCGGTCCTGACGGCAAGCTGTACGTGCCGGTGGGGGCGCCCTGCAACATCTGCGATCCGGAGAAGGAGATTTACGCCTCCATCACCCGCATGGACCCGGACGGCTCTAACCTGGAGATATATGCCGAGGGCGTGCGCAACACCGTCGGCTTCGACTGGCACCCCGAAACCAAGGAACTGTACTTTACTGACAACGGCCGCGACATGATGGGCGACAACATTCCGCCTGACGAGTTGAACAAGGCCACGGAAAAGGGCCAGCACTTTGGCTACCCCTACTGCCACGCCGGCACCATTCCGGACCCGGAGTTCGGAAAAGGGCACGACTGCAGCGAGTTTGTGAAGCCCGTACAGAACCTGCACCCGCACGGCGGCACGCTCGGCATCAAGTTTTACACCGGCAACATGTTTCCGGAGGAGTACCGGAACCAGGCGTTTATAGCACAGCACGGCTCCTGGAACCGCTCCGAGAAAATCGGCTACAGCGTGGCCACGGTGAAGACCGATGCCAACGGCAACACCACGCACGAGCCTTTTGCCGAGGGCTGGCTGCAGGGGCAGGAAGACTGGGGCCGCCCGGTGGATGTGCTCGTGATGCCCGACGGTTCCATGCTGGTGTCGGACGATAAGAACGACGCCATCTACCGCATCACCTACAGGAAATAGAATGACGAGTTCCGAGTTGTTAGTTGCTGATTGTTGATCGTTAAATGGCTAAATTGTTAAATAGTTTTAGGCTTATATATGAATGATTGACCTATTATATATGGATGCATTGTAATCAAATCGTCATCTGTGATATATAATCAGGACTTACGCAAATAGAAGAATCAAAAGCAAGTCTGGCCGTTGTTGCGTGTTTTCACCATCAACTTGCCGGTGAAAACACGCGGCAAGGGCGACTTTACGTAAGACTTAATAATTAAAAACTATAGTTACGCTCAACAAACAACAATTAAACCATGCAGCTATTCAACAATCAGCAACCAACAATGTATGTTCGGAAATTTGAAGCTATTACTGATTAGAAAGTGTGGGAAAGCGAATCAATCCAAGGCCTGAGAAGAAGACCATCGGGAGGCGTGAGCTGGTTTCCTTCCCGGAACTGGACATCGACGCCATCGAAGCCAAGATAGACACGGGGGCTTACACCTCCGCCATCCACTGCTCCAATATACACGAGGAGACGGCGCCGGACGGTGCCAAAGTGATTGCGCTGGACCTGCTCGACCCCTCGCACCCGCAGTACAACCACAAAAAGCTGAAGTTCTCGGAGTACGACCTGCGCGAAATCAAAAGTTCTTTCGGGGAGGTGCAGGAGCGGTACGTCATCCGCACCAAAATCAAGTTTTTCGACGAGGAGATTGAGGAGGAGTTCTCGCTCTCAGACCGGAGCGATATGAAGTATCCTGTGCTGATAGGCCGCAAGCTGCTGCAGCACCGCTTTATAGTGGACGTGGCCCGGAAGAACCTGGCCTACAAGTCAAAAATCAAACAGAAACAGCATAAAAAGCATTTATGAAGATTGCTATTCTCTCCCGCGACACGAAACTGTACTCTACCAGGCGGCTGGTGGAGGCGGCGCACAAGCGGGGGCACGAGGCCGTGGTGCTCGACCATTTGCGTTGCGACCTGGTGATGGAGCAGAACGACCCGCATATACTATATAAAGGGGAGCGCCTGACCGATATAGATGTGGTAATCCCGCGCATCGGCGCTTCGGTTACGTTTTACGGGGCGGCCGTGGTGCGCCAGTTTCAGATGATGCAGAACACGAAGAGTGCCGTCAGCTCGCAGGCTATCCTGCGCTCCCGCGACAAACTGCGTAGCCTCCAGATTCTCTCACGGGCGGGCCTCGGCATGCCCAAAACCGCATTCACCAACTACTCTAAACAAACCTCCGAGCTGGTGAAGGAAGTGGGAGGCGCGCCGCTGGTGATTAAGCTGCTGGAGGGCACGCAGGGGCTGGGCGTGGTGCTGGCCGAAACCAAGAAAGCCGCCGAGTCGGTGATTGAGGCATTCCACAACCTGAAGGCGCGCATCATTGTGCAGGAGTTTATCAAAGAGGCGGGCGGCGCGGATATCCGGGCTTTTGTGGTGAACGGCGAAGTGGTGGGGGCCATGAAGCGGCAGGGCAAGGAGGGCGAGTTCCGCTCGAACCTGCACCGGGGCGGCAACGCCACCCTCATCAAACTGTCGCGCAAGGAGAAAGCCGCGGCGCTGCTGGCCGCCAAGTCCCTGGGCCTCGCCATTGCCGGCGTGGACATGCTGCAGTCCTCGCGCGGGCCGCTGATACTGGAAGTGAACTCCTCGCCGGGGCTGGAGGGCATCGAGAAGGCCACGCAGAAAGACATCGCCAGCAAGATTATCGAATACACCGAGGCGCTGGTGCAGCAGAAATCAAACAAAGGAGTAGAAGAGTAAAAACGGATGCCAGAAACCATCGTTATCAACGGCAGGCGCATTGACCGCGGCGAGAAGGTGCTGACCAAATTGGCCATCAGCAAGCTGCCGAGCGGCACCGTGATAGAGATTCCCATCTACGTGTTCCGGTCGGTACACGATGGCCCGGTGGTGCTGGTGATGGCGGGCATGCACGGCGACGAGGTGAACGGCACCGAAATTATCCGGCGCATGCTCACCCGCAAAATGCTGTACCCGCTGAAGGGTACCATCATTGCGGTGCCGGTGCTGAACATATATGGCTTCCTGAACTTTTCGCGGGAGGTGCCCGACGGCAAGGACGTGAACCGCAGTTTCCCCGGCAACCGCGAAGGCTCGCTGGCCAGCCGCGTGGCGCACCGCTTCATGAAGGAGGTAATCCCCTACGTAGACTATGGGCTCGACTTCCACACGGGTGGCTCCAGCCGCGCCAACTACCCGCAAATCCGCTGCGTGCTGGCTGACTATCGCAACGAGGAACTGGCCAGAGCTTTCGGAGCGCCCTTTATCCTGAACTCATCCTACCGGCAGGGCTCGCTGCGCAAAGAGGCGGCCAAGCTCGGGAAATCCATCCTGGTATATGAAACCGGCGAGTCGCTGCGCTTTGATGAGAATGGCATCAACATCGGCATTGAGGGCACCTGCCGCGTGCTGCACCACCTGGGTATGATGCTGAACCACACCCCGCCGCAGGAGGAGAGTGTTATCTGTTTAAAAGATATATGGCTGCGGGCCAAAAATGCGGGCCTGTGGCGCAGCCACGTCCGACTGGGCGAGTTTATCAAAAAGAACCAAAACATCGGCAGCATCACCGATCCGTATGGGGAGATGGAGGTGCGCCTGAACGCCCCGGCAGGCGGCTACGTGGTGGGCCTCAACAACATGCCGGTGGTCAACCAGGGCGACGCGCTGCTGCATATATCTTTTTAAATGCACTCCCATATATAAAACGGGCCGCTGCAGGAAACTGCAACGGCCCGTTTTATATATGGGTGAGAGAGTCTTACTTAGAACACATACCGCACGTGCAGGGCCGTGTTCCAGAAGCCGCCGCCCACCGGAATGTTCAGGTAAGGCTTCACGTCTGCGCCGATGGTGAAGGGGATGTCCCGTATATAGTACTCCAGTCCGAGGATGCCGTCAATTCCCACACCCAGCACGTCGTCGTCGTAATGCTTGTGGCCGCGGTCGTAGTAGTCGTGGCCGTCCCAGAAGCCGACGTGGCCGCCGAGGCCGTAGTACCACAGCAGCCCTTCCGCGTTAAATGCCTGCGCGTGCTTCTCGTACAGCACGGTCACCACGGTGCCCCTGTACCGGAAGCTGGTGCTGACGATGCCCTCGATGGCGGCGTCGCTGCTGATGAAGTGCTTGACGGTGAGGCCGGAGGCGCTGCCTCCCCGCAGGCCGATGCCTGTGGTGTAGCTGCTCTGGGCGTTTGCGCTAAAGGCCATGCACAGCACAAGGGCCAGTGCGAAAGAAATGCGGTAGATGGTTTTCATGAAACTGTTAAGAAATTAGGTAAGCAATGGCTGCGGCCTGAACCCAGGCAACAGCGGCAGCAAAATTACTAATCTTAACGTAGCAAAAAACCGATTTTGTGTGGCTGGCGCTACTTATTCGGGCTGGTTTTGTAGTCCTGCAGGTAGGCTGTTTTGCCGGTGCGCCGCCCGATGAGCTTGAAAAAAGAGATAAAGTGCTGCTGGTCAAGCTGCAGGGCCTTGGCAAAAGGGTCGGGCGTTCCCGCCTCCTCGTAATCTTTTATATACTGCTCGCGCACCTGCTGCGCCTCCTCCAGTTCCTGGGCTGCTTGTATCTGCACCAGCCCCGTTTTCTCCCACAGCTTTTTCCACCAGCCGATGGTATGGATAAAGTACCAGTACTTCTGGTAATCCTGGCTTAAAAAATCCGGCACTTGCGCCACCGACTCGATTTCCCTTGTGAAGCAAACGTCCACGATGGCCAGGCAGCCTCCGGGCTTGAGGAAGCGGGCGATATAGGGCAGGTACTTTTCGTCGGTGCCGAAGTAGGTATAGGAGTCTACCACAATCACTGCATCAAAGTATTCTTCGGCGAAGGGCAGGGAACGGGCGTCGGCCTCTAGCGGGATCACCTTTTCCGCGCAACCGGCGTCCAGTATGCGCTGGTAGTTGTCGCTGGCTGCGATGGCCTCGTCCACGGCCCACACGGTCACCCCGAACTCCTTCGCCAGAAAGATAGAGCTGATGGCCTTGCCGCAGCCCAGGTCCAGCACCCGCATCCCCGGCTTCAACTCCAGCGACTTGGTGAGGCTCTCGAGGTTGAAGAGCACATTCTCGCCCATGGAGTGCCGGCGCACCCACTCCGGGTCATATTGGGAGGCTTTCGGGAAAGCGTGTTGCAGCGGTTGTTCAGATGGCATATATAAAGCGTTAGCGGCGATAAGTTAAACGTGATAGCTGTATGGTTGAATGGTTAAATTGTTGAATGGTTGTGGGCTTGTTAATGGATGGTTGATCTATTATATAGAAATACAGCATCATATCGTCATTTGTGCTATATATGGCTACTCCCCATAAATAACCATTAAACCATTTAGCCATATAGCAACTAACAATCAGCAACCAACAATCAGCTAAAGCTTAGCGCCGAGCCTGGCAATGTCGTCGGAGGGATGGATATATACGCCGCGCTGGTCCTGCGAGGCGGCATACAGCATGCCTTTGGCTACGGTTTCCGCCTCAATGGGTTTGTATTTTTCCAAAGGGCCTACCATCAGCCCGCTCAGCGGTTTCATAATTTTGGAGGCGAACGCCTCACCGGCACGGTGTTCTTCGCGCTCCCCCAGCAGCAGCGACGGCCGGAAGATATGCACCGCTTTGAAGGGCTGCGCTTTTACGTGCTGCTCCATCTCGCCTTTCACCTTGTTGTAGAAAAACATGGAACCGGCATCAGCCCCCATGGCCGAGACAACCAGAAACTGCGAGGCGCCTTTCTGCGCGGTGATTTCCGCCAGTTGGGCCACGTAGGTATAGTCCACTTTATAAAACGCTTCTTTGGAACCTGCCTTTTTGATGGTGGTGCCGAGGCAGCAGAACACATCATCGGCCACCAGGTTGGCGGAAAAGTTCTTCAGGTTGTCGAAATCCACCAGGCGCTGCTCCAGGTTGGGGAAGATAAGGGGCAACTCCCGGCGGCCAGCCGATACCACCTCGCTGTAGCGCGGGCATTTCAGGAGCAGTTGCAGGAGTTGGCCGCCAACCAAGCCACTGGCACCGACGATAAGGGCAGTTCTTACTTTTTGCATAAAACATATAGCTTACGCAGTCAGTACGTGCTTCAGGGCTGTATAGGCTGAAAAGAATGATATCTTGATACGGAAAATATTCTGTTGCGGCAGCCCGCCATATATAGGGGTTATAAAAGCGCTACACCAGCCGGATGCTATCCTCTTCCAGCTTTATTTTTCCGGCTTTATACAGGCCGCCGATGGCGCGCTTGAACGTTTTTTTACTCATGGCGAGGGTTTTATAGATGTCCTCGGGTGTGCTGCTGTCGGAGAGGGGGAGCCAGCCGTTGCCCTGCTGCAGCAGCCGCAGTATTTTTTCGGAGGCGTCCTCCGCCTCGCTTAGGATGGTGGCGTCCGGCTTGCGCAGCGTCACGTCAATCTTGTTGTCGGGGCGGATGGCCTTGATATAGCCGGTGGTCTTGTCGCCCATGTGCAGGTCCTGGAACACCTCGTTGCGGTAGAGGATGCCCATATAGGCGTTGTTGATGATGACCTTGATGCCGATATCGGTGAAACCTGCCACCAGCAACTGCACTTCTTCACCTTCAGTCAGTTGGATATGGTCGTTCTGCAGGTATTTGCGCAGTTTGGAGGTGGCCACCACGCGGTCCGAGGCCTCGTCCAGGTACAGGTACACGCAGTACTTGCGGCCCACCTCCATCTTGTCTTTCTGGTTGTGGAAGGGCACCAGCAGGTCTTTCTCCAGGCCCCAGTCCAGAAAAGCGCCGAAAGGGGCGGTGTCGGTGCAGGTGAGGCAGGCAAACTCGCCCACGGTGGCATAAGGCGTCAGGTCGGTGGCGATGATGCGGTCTTCGGAGTCGCGGTACACAAACACCCGCACAAAGTCGCCCACCTGCGCCCCTTTCGGGATGTATTTGGCGGGCAGCAGGATATCGCCGTCGTCGGAGGTGAGGTATACCCCGAAATCCACCTCGCGCGCTATTTCCAGTACGTTGTAATTGCCAAGGTCTACCATATATAAAGTCGCTGTGTCTGTCTTTTTAACGCAGTTCCCCGCCCTGCAAATCTAACAAAAAGCAGCCGAGGGTGAAAGCCGCCGTTAATTTAGCCTGTATATATAAAACGGGGGTATACGCATGCAACGTTTTGACCGATTTCCGGGTCCTATATAAGTAAGCATTTGCCAATCTCTATGGAACGTTCAAGCCTTTTTCCGATGCTCCCCCAACCCCCCGGGGCACTTGCCTTCCAGTTTAGTCCCGACGCCTGGGCCGCAGCCCCGGATGAATTTGTGTCCGTCAAAAAGAATGGCCTCGCCTGGGCCGGAGTGCCGGAAATGCACCTGAACAAAGCCACCTCCACGCTTACGCTTCTGGGAATAGCTAACCGTCCGGCAGACGAGGAAGTGCTCGTCCTGAAACTGAAGTTTGAGGGCCCCGGCACGTATTCGCTCACGAAACAGCAGGCGTACTATTACACCACTGCCGGGGGGCACGAGCTGACAAGCGCCTATGAGCTGGCTTCCTGCGCGGCGGGGGTGCTGGAGATTTCCGGCTACGACCCGGCCGAGATGTTGCTGGAAGGAAGCTTCCGGGTGGTGCTGACGAAAGAGCAGGGCGGCCCGGAAACTAATGCAGAGGCAGTGACTTTTACCGAAGGCCGGTTCAGGGGGAGGGTTGCCATATAGCCCGGAGCCATATATAAAAAGCATATATAAAAAGGCAGCCCCGCGGGCTGCCTTTTTATATATGGCTTAGTAAGATGACTGTTCTACGCCTTTGGTTTGGCGGCGGGTTTCCTGGCAGTGGTTCTGAGGCCTTTTTTGCCAGCCGAGGCTTTGTCGTCTTCCTCCATGATATCCTCCGGCCGCGCAATCAGCCCGATGGAAAGGCCGTCTTCGCCCAGGAAGTGCTCGATGTGGTGGCAGCGGTCCTCGGTTTTGAACAGGATGCCTTCCAGCAGCGACTTGGTGCCGAAGTCGTCGTGCTCAAACGCCAGCTTGATAGACTTGCGCAGTTCCACCGCAATGGTTTTCTCATCCTCCATGTCCTTTTGCAGCATTTCCCGGATGCGGAACTCGCCTTCTTCCTCGTGTGCTATATAGGCCAACTCTATTTGCCTGGCCGGGTGACAAGTCGGCACCACGCCCATCACGGTCAGGCGCTCGGCAATGGCGTCGTACTGCTCGTGAATCTGTGTGTAATGGTCCTCGAAAAACAGGTGCAGGTCGCGGAACTGCGGGCCCTCCACCAGCCAGTGGTGCTTGTGGTACTGGTTATATAGGATGATGAACGAAGCCAGGTGGCGGTCCAGTTCTGCGGCCATTTTCAGGGCCGTTTCTTTTTTCAGCCCCACCGGGTTTCCCTCGTACTCTGATTTCTCTCTAACTTTTTCCATAGTCGGTTTTCGCGTGCTTTTTTGGTTTTGTACCTCTTTAACAGGCAAACCGGCAAAAAGGATACGCCCGCCCTCTAATAAAACTCAGCCACGCCGGGGCGGGTGAACCGGAAATCGCGGAAGTCGTAATAGGGCCGCGATGACTCAAAAATCTTGAACTCGTTGATGCTCTCGTTGGGTGGCAGCTGCGGATAGTAGCTGATGAGAAACTGTATGGTGCTGAAGGACAGGTACTCGTTCCGGAACCGGAAACCGATGCCGTAGCCCCGGTAAGGCGCGTCTCTGAACGGGATGCTCTTGTTGCCGGTAGACAGCCAGGCCACATCAGCGAAGAAAACGGTGGCCAGCTTAAACCCGAAAAGCGAGAAAGGCGTGTAGAGGTTCGCCTCGTAGTTGAGCGCCACCCGGCGCGAGCCCCGCAACAGGCTGGAGCGGAAGCCCCGGATGCCGCTCTCGTTGTTGATGGAGAGCAGTTCCTCGGGGTTGCGGTTGATGCCCCAGGTGCCGCGCCCCCATATAAAATGGCGCAGCTTCCAGTTGCCCCACTCATACAGCCTGGTAAAGTAGAGGCTCTCCAACTGCACCACGCCCTGTTCCCACTCGCCCTCCCGCCGGAAAGAGTCGTAGGAGGCGCGGCCGTAGAGGTAGCCGAAGGTGGGGGCGTACTTTGCCATGGAGAGCGACGCCCCCAGGTACTTCCGCTGCCGCAGGTCGCCGTTCTCATACCCGCCGGTGAGGGAGAGGAGCCCGCCTGCCGGTATATCCTCTGTCCGGCCAAAGCCGAAGAGGTAGCGGTCTTTGTAGTACTTCCGGACGCTGTAGCCGAGGCTGCCCATCACCAGCGTGTTGTCCTGGAAATTCTCGGTGGCTATGACGGAGTAGTTGGTGTTGATGACCCGGAGCCCCGCAATCAGGCGGCCGCGCGGCTCAAACCCCAGATAATACGTCTTGAACTTGAACGAGCGGCCCAGCCAGACGTCCTGTTGGTTATAGGCCAGGTTGCTGTAGCGCGGGATGGTGTCCTCTTCGGTGGGGGGCAGCATGATGCGCTCCTCTATCCAGCTGGCGCCCGCCGCGCCCGCGTACTTGGTGTTGGTCGCGAAAAAGTCGCGGCTCAGGAAAGCGCTCTTCTCTTTGTAGTAATTTTTATGCACAAAGGCCATATCGGCGGTTATATAGGTTCTGCCGATGTTCTCGATGGTGTAGTAGCCCGCCGCCTCCCAGGAGCGGGGCGCGTTGTCGATGCCGAAGCGGTAGGACAGCTCCGTCTGATGGCCCTGGCCCAGGAAGTTGAGCTCGCGCAGCGTGACGCGGCCCCGGCCGGAGGAAGGCGTGAAGGAGCCGGACCCGCCCAGGCTGAAGATGTCCTTCGTGATGACGAACACATCCACGCTGTCGGCGGTGGTGGTCTCCTCGTTCACGATGATGCGGGCATCCAGCAGGTAGTCCGTCTGGCGCAGCAGGCGCTCCGACTCCACCAGCGCCAGCGGCTCCAGGGGCTCCATCTTCTCAAAGAGCAGCTTGTTGCGGATAAGGCCCCGGCCCGTTTTCACGTGGAGCGAGTTGCCCAGTTTCTCTAGGATGTTCTGAGGCACCCGGGCCGTGTCGTTGATAGAGTAGCCAAAAGCGTCCAGAGACAGAATATCGATCCGGCGCACGATTTTATAGGTGTGCTTCTCGTACTCGCGCTGTATCAGCTCGGCATCCAGGCCATATACCTCCTCATCCACCTGGTCGAAGACCAGCACGGCCTTCAGCAGTTTTCCCATGATGGTTTTGCGCTCCGACAGTTTCTTCAGGTTGTCCATCACGCGATCGTCGAAGCGCTGCCGGGTAGTGTCGGTCAGGGTAGAGTCCTGAACGGCGGCGGGTACCTCCTGCGCACGGCACACCCTGCCCAACAGCAACAGCAGCCCCAACAGGCACAGCAGTGGCAGGCGGTAAAGTTTCGGGTGCGGATAGGACATAAGTACAGGTTGGTGGCGCTCAGGCATCTGTTTGTACAGCCTACTAATATAACGGTTTACGGAGGCATTAGTGCTACCGGCGACTGTAAAATTAGGCTCCCGCTCTTTACAGGAACATTTGCGGCATATATAAAGTAAATCTATGTGCTAACATTTTTAGCTTATGCACACTTGTTGATAACCATGTGTATAAAATTTGCTAATAATATTAGGTGATATCCGGTTGATGCCTTACCTTTAAGCTATTGAAAGGGATGAACGTCAGCTATATGGACAGTAAAATAACAGGCAAACTAAAAGTGTTAGCAGATGCTGCGAAGTACGACGTTTCCTGCTCGTCCAGCGGCGGTAAGCGCAAAAACGAAAACAAAGGCCTGGGCAACGCCGAGGGCATGGGCATCTGCCACAGCTACACCGAAGACGGCCGCTGCGTGTCGCTGCTCAAGATACTGCTCACCAACTTCTGCATATATGACTGCGCCTACTGCGTAACGCGCAAGAGCAATGATGTGCAGCGGGCGGCCTTTACGGTGCAGGAGGTGGTGGACCTGACGATTAACTTTTACCGCCGCAACTATATAGAGGGGCTGTTCCTGAGCTCCGGCATTTTCAAGAACTCCGACTATACCATGGAGCGCCTCGTGCGGGTGGCCAAGAAGCTGCGGCAGGAGCACAGGTTCAACGGCTACATCCACCTGAAAACCATACCGGGCGCCAGCGAGGAACTCATCAAAGAAGCGGGGCTATATGCCGACCGGCTGAGCGTGAACATCGAGCTGCCGTCGGAGGCGAGTTTGCAGCAACTGGCCCCGGAGAAGAACTACACAGAGATTCTGCTGCCCATGGGCGCTATCAGCCGGCAACTGGTGCAGGCCAGGGAGGAGAAAAAGCTGTTCAGGTCGGCCCCGGCCTTTGCGCCCGCCGGCCAGAGCACGCAACTGATCGTGGGGGCCTCTGCCGAAAACGACCACCAGATTCTGCAGCTGTCCGACCAGTTATATAAAAGCTTCAGCCTGAAGCGCGTCTACTATTCCGGTTATGTCCCCGTGAGCAGCGACAGCCGCCTGCCCATCATCGCGGAGCCGCCCATCATCCGTGAGAACCGCATTTACCAGGCTGACTGGCTCATGCGTTTCTACGGCTTCGACGCGAAGGAGATCGTGGACGAGCAGCACCCGCACCTGGAGCTGGACATTGACCCGAAACTGGCGTGGGCGCTGCGCAACCGCTTCGTGTTTCCGGTGGAGGTGAACACGGCCGATTATGAGCTGATCCTGCGCGTGCCGGGCATCGGGGTGAAGTCGGCGAAGAAGATTGTGTCGGCGCGGCGGTTTACACAGCTGAGCTTTGAGCACCTGCGCCAGATGGGGGTGGTGCTCAAACGGGCGAAGTATTTTATCACCTGCCAGACCCGGAGCCTGCAGCGCCAGGAGTTCGACTCGCACCAGATCCGAAGAAAGATCCTGTTCGGCGACGGTTCCCTGCGAAGCGCGCTGCTCACACAGCAACTGGACCTGTTCCGGAAAGTCGGCTAAAGCCAAGGTGGTTTTCCATGAAAGCCAGGGGGAGCCGGGAAGGCCTGTTTTCCTATGTCTAATATCTTTTGTCTTAAAAAGGAGCCATGGCCACAGCAAAAAGAAAAGCAGTCATTTCAAATTATAGAGCAAAGTCTGTCACACTTAAAAAAGTTACTGTTATGAGAAAGAACCAGAAAGTCGCCCGCGTATCGCTTTGCTGCAAACTGAACATGCTGGTGCCCCAACTGCAGCGCCTGACGGCCAGGATGCAACCTGAGACGCAGGACAAAAACCGCGGCGGCTACAGCGGCGGCAAGTAACCCGGCATGCACCTCTATACCTACGACGGTTCGTTTGAAGGACTGCTGACGGTGGTGTTTGAGGCGTATGAGCGGAAAGCCTGGCCCACCGCCATCGAGCAGCAGCACCTGGCGCAGCCCAGCATGTTCGGCGAAACTGTTGCCGTGCCTGCCGATGAGCAGAAGGCGCAGCGCGTGTGGCAGGGGCTGCAGAAAAAGTTGTCTGGGGGAGCGCTGAAGGAATTATACCATACCTTCCTGTGGGAGCAGCCGGGCTTCGAGCAACTGATTTTCGATTATATCCGCCTGGCCTTCGGTTCCAATGAAAATATCGAGGGGAATTATGCGGCTCCCTGTGTGCTGCAGGTGCAGCAGGCGGCAAAGCAGGTACACCGCGAGAAGCACCGGATGGAGGCTTTTGTGCGTTTCCAGAAAACTTCCGACGGCCTGTTTTACGCCACTATTTCCCCGGACTTCAATGTGCTGCCGCTGATTGTAAGACACTTTGAGAAGCGGTATGCCGACCAGCGCTGGGCCATATACGACACCCGCCGCCGCTACGGCGCCTACTACGACCTGCAGAGCACGCGGCTGATAAACCTCGAGCTGCCACCGCAGCAGCGGCAGGCAACAGTGGCGGCTGCCGCCCTGGATGCCGAGGAGGAGGGGTACAGGCAACTTTGGCAGGTTTACTTCGAGAGTGTGAACATTCCCGAGCGGCGAAACCCGAAACTGCACCTGCGCCACCTGCCAAGGCGCTATTGGAAGTACCTCTCCGAGAAACAGCCCCAAAGCCTGCGTTGAACGCGGGCTGACTTGAGGTATATATGCCCCTTACCCGTTGCAGAAACTTGATTCACAATAAGATAAGCATTCTGCGAAGAGGCCCGAATAACTGCCTTGGAGCTTTTGGCGCGGTATCTTACGTAGTTGTACTAAAAAGAGATGGGAATCGTGCCTTGGATGTAACTTTGTTTCCCTAAATACGTTCATAGTAATATATATCACTTTAATTGTGCAGCAGAAGGGGAATGTTGTGCGCTTTGTTGTGTGCATATATCCACTTTTTGCCGAAATCTTATTTTGTATTATGAACATACGGGTACGAAAGAAACTGATTCAAGTCGCTCGTGGTCGGGCGCACCTGATGTCCTTCCAAAATCTAATCTACGAGGCCGAACTCGGCCTGAACCTTGAAAACTCCTACGAAAAATCGATGCTGACAGAGGTGATCGATGAAATATCGGAGAAAGAGCATGCCGCAGGGAGGCCGCTGCTGAGTGCGCTGGTGCGCGTAAAAGGGCAGAAAAACCAAGGCGACAATTTCTTCAGGCTTTGTGAGCGGTTGGGCTACGGAAGCTGGAAGGAACTGAAGCGGAACCACAAGTTTATTGAAGAGCAGCGGGAAGCCTGCCGCGAGTTCTGGCAGGACCGCAAAAATTTCGCATCCTATCTGTAACGCAGATAAAATTATCCTAAGGCGCAACTAACGCCAATTTTTTGTGGCGTAGTTGGTGCTGCAGCCATAAGTTAAGCCCGTGCCGCTGGCGTTATGCCAGCGGCACGGGCTTTTTTATGTCCCTTCCTGTGTGATAAATGCGTGTGCGGCAAAATGCCGACCCGGTTGTAGTAATGTCCTGGGCAAAAGACAATTGGGAGGCTCCTGCCATGCTGGCCCATATCTTGTGGCCTGGAACAGGTGTCCGGATAGAGTACAAGTTCCGAAAGGTAGGGTTGTTACCGGTCAACCGGAGTAGATGAGGCAGGTATTAGTGCGTCAACCGCCTGTAAAGTCTACGCCTTGCCCGTGGAACCCGAGTTGCAACAGGAGCCGATGGCAAAAGCTTTCGCCCCGGAACACGTGCTGAGGGAAGCTATATAGCAGTTAATAGGTGGTGAAAAGATATAAAAAGACCTTAAAGTAAAGAAATACATAAAATTATTTAATTTTAATTTGGCTATATATATAAATATACTTTTCTTTATGAAGAATAAGTAACTCAGCTGCGCGGGTCTGAAAGGGCGGCGCTGTAACCCTTGCGTGGACTCACAACTGCTTCTGAATTTATAACCTTAATACAATTACTTTTAGCCGCTTGTCTATGAAAGCAAGAACTTTTACAAAATTCATTATCCTATTTTTTCTTCTGGGAAGCGCCTCGCTTCAGGCGCAGGCGCAGGCAGGCAAATTTGGCAAGGTGGAGGAGGCCGAGCTCAGGATGCAAACCTACGAAAAAGACACCAGCGCCGCCGCCGTGGTGTTATCGGATTACGCCCTGACACGCTTCGACTTTTCGGGGGAGATCAGGGTGATAACAGAGCGCCATATGCGCATCAAAATCCTGAAGAAGTCGGGCTACGACGTGGCCAACATCTCGGTGCCATATTACTCCTACGGCACTACAAGGGATAAAGTGATGAGCATAAAAGGGTATACCTACAACCTGGAGGGCAGCGAGATTGTGAAGGAGAAGCTTGACTCCAAAACGGTTTTTGACGAGAAGCGCAACGAGTACTGGTACCTCAAGAAGTTCACGATGCCCAACATCAAGGAGGGCTCCGTGATTGACGTGGCCTATACCATCAGTTCGGAGCGCGTCTACAGCCTGGATGACTGGGAGTTCCAGCGCTCCATCCCGACTGTGTGGAGCGAGTACCGCCTGCGCATCCCGGAGTATTTCGACTACAAGTTCCTGATGCAGGGCTACCACCCCCTGTACCAGACCGACAACCAGAAATCTGGCGGAACCAATATGGTGAACAACGCCTACGTCTGGATCATGAAAGACGTGCCGGCCCTGAAGGAGGAGAACTACATCACATCTATCACCGATTACCAGTCCAAAATCGGGTTTGAGCTGCAGCAGGTGCGCTTTCCGGGAGAGGCTGCCCGCATCATGACGGGCAGTTGGGACAAAGTGAACGAGGACCTGCTGACATCCGAATATTTTGGCAATCAGCTAAAACGCAACAACTTCTTCAAAGAAGACCTGGCCGCCGTGCAGGCGAAACACAAGGAGCCGGAGCAGCAGATGCTCGCCATCTTCGAACTGGTGAAAGCAAGAATGACCTGGAACGACAAGACCGGCCTTTTTGCTGAAAACCCTATCCGGAAAACGTACGATCTCCGGCAGGGCAGCGCCGCAGAAATTAACCTGCTCCTGACGTCGATGCTGCGGGAGGCGGACCTGGAGGCAAACCCGGTGGCGGTCAGCACCCGTGACCACGGCCGCGTGCTGACATCGAACTCCCCGATGATCGGCAAATTCAATTATGTGATTGCGCATGTGAAGGTGGGAGACAAGGAGTATCTACTGGATGCCACTGAGCCGCTGCTGCCGGCTGGCATGCTGCCCTTCCGCTGCCTCAACGGACACGGCCGCCTGATTAAGAAGGATGGCCACGGCTGGGTTGCCCTGAATGCCTCCTCTCCGCGTTCCACACTCTTCAGCGCCGACATCACCATCAACAGCAAAGGCGGGATGGCCGGGACCGGCCACGAGTCGGCAGCGGGCTACAACGCCCTGTACCTGCGCAAAACCATACTGGAAGAAGGCGAAAGCAAATATGCCGAGAGCAAGGCCAAGGAGGTGGGCGATTTTAAGATGGGCAAGCCCGAGATCAAGAACCTGCGCGACATTGACAGCGCGCTGGACATCACCTACGAAATCAGCGCCAGTGGCAGTGGGCAGGAGAACAGCATTATTTACCTGAACCCGATGCTGGGCCAGGGAGAGAAGGAGAACCCCTTTAAGCTGGAGGAGCGCCTGTACCCGGTTGATTTCGGCGCGCCGATAGACGAGACCTATATGTGCCGCTTCACGATTCCGGAAGGATATGCGCTGGACGAGGCGCCCAAGAGCATCGCTGTGAACCTCCCCGAGCAGGCGGGCCGCTTTATGTATGTGGTGCAGCAGCAGGGCAACGTGGTGCAGGTCATGAGCAAGGTGAGCATCAACAAGCCCGTGTTCTACGCGCCGGAGTACGGCAACCTGAAGGAACTCTACAACCAGATCATCGCCAAGCACGCCGAGCAGATTGTGCTGAAGAAGCTGGCTGCCAAGTAGAGACGCAAGATTTTGTATCCTGTCTGTAGAGACGCAAAATCTTGCGTCTCTACAGACCCCATATTTCACCTTTTTGAGACAGACTCAACACAATCATTATGCACAAGCTATATACATTCCTGTGGGTGCTGGCAGGGCTCCTGCTGCTGCAGCCGCAGGCCCGCGCCACCGGCGATGAGGTGCTGGCAGAGCTGGCGAAGGATGCGAACATCATCATCCGGTCCGAGGAAACCATTTTCACGGTCAACTCCATCAGCAGCGGCACCACCACCTACAAAGTCATCCTCACCATCCTGAACGAGAACGGCAACCACCGCGCGAAACTGTATGTGGGCTACGACAAACTGACAAAGGTAGAGTATATAGAGGGGACCTCGTACGACCGCTTCGGCAAGAAGATCAAGTCGCTGAAGAACAAGGACATCGTGGACATGAGCGCGGTGGATGACGGCTCGCTGTTTACAGACAACCGGGTGAAGATTGCCAACCTGACGCATACCGTGTTCCCTTACTCCGTGGAGTTTTCTTACGAGCTCTCCAACAGCAACATGTTGGTTTACCCGGGCTTTTACCCGCAGGACGAGGAGCGCCTGTCGGTTGAGAAAGCCATATATGAAGTGCGGGTGCCGCTGGGCATGCAGCTGCGCTACCACGAAAGCAACATGCCGCAGGCCGTCAAGAAAGGAGCTACCGCTACGCATGATACTTATATATGGCAGGTGGAGCACCTGAAGCCGGTGGAGACCGAGCCGTACGGGCCGGATTTTGTGGAGCTGGTGCCGGTGGTGCGCACCGCCCCCTCCGATTTCGAGGTGGAAGGCTACAAGGGCAACATGGACACCTGGAAGAGCTACGGACAGTGGTTCAACCAGCTGAACCAGGGCCGCGACGTGCTGCCGGAGGCGACAAAGCAAAAACTTACCGCACTTACCGCCAACGCCAAAACCGAGGAGGAAAAAGTGCGGATGATATATGACTACCTGCAGGGCAAGACGCGCTATGTGTCCATTCAGCTGGGCATTGGTGGCTGGCAGCCATTCGAGGCCAGCTTTGTGGACAGCAAAGGCTACGGCGACTGCAAGGCGCTCACCAACTATACCCAGGCCATGCTGAAGGCAGTGGGCATTGCCTCGCACCATGCCCTGATTCGGGCCGGAGACGATGAGGCGGACATCAGGACGGCTTTTCCGAGCTCGCAGTTCAACCACGTGGTGCTGGCCGTGCCCTTGCCTAACGACACGCTCTGGCTGGAGTGTACGAGCCAGTCAGAGGCCGCCGGCTACTCCGGCAGCTTTACCGGCGGCCGCCATGCGCTGCTGGTAACGCCCGGGGGAGGCAAACTGGTGAAAACCAAAGATTATCTGGCCACCGACAACTCCCAACTGCGCCATATCACGGTGCGGCTGGATGAGAAGGGCAGCGGCACGGCCAGCGTCACGACCCGCTACAAAGGTCTGCAGCAGGAGTCGCGCAGCGGGATTATCCACAACCTGCAGCCCGACGAACAGCGCAAATGGTTGTACAGGCAGGTGCAGGTGCCGTCGTTCGAGATCAGCAAGTTTGCCTTCGAGCAGGAGAAAAGCCGGGTGCCGGTCGTGAAGGAGCAACTGGAGCTGAGCCTGCGCCAGTGCGCCACCATCAGCGGCAAGCGCATGTTCGTGACGCCCAACCTGATGAACAAGTGGACGCACGTGCCCGACCAGAAGGAAAAGCGGCTAACAGAAGTGGTGTGGGAGATGGCTTTCCTGGATGTGGACACCGTGGAGATTGAGCTGCCGGCCGGCTATGCCGTTGAGTTCCTGCCGCAGGAGATAAGCCATACCTCGGAGTTTGGCACATACAAGGCCACTGTAGAAGTAGAGGGCCAGCGCGTCATCTACCGGCGCAGCCTGCAGATGGACAAAGTCCGCTACAGCCCCGAGTCATATATAAAGCTGGTGGAGTTTTTCAACAATGTGATCAAGGCCGACGGCCAGCAGGTCGTGTTTGTGAAGAACATCCCCTGATATATAGCCGTTGAGCTTATTATACAGCGCCACTACATATAATTGTAGTGGCGCTGCTGTTTAGTGTTAGCTGGGTCGGGCGCCTTACATCTCCTACTCGTGAGCAAGCCCGGAACACTACACACGATTCACATCACACTAAAACCGATACCGCACCTGCGCCTTCACATCTGATCTCGCAGGTCCCTCAATCGTGTCGAGGCCTGAGCCGACGCTGTTTTGGTTACGGTAGTGCGTAACACCGTACTTCAGCCATATATCCAGCTTGCGGTGCGGGCGGAATTGCAGCAGCGCATAGAAGCGGCTGCCTTTGCCGCTGAAGGCCGGGATGGAGAACGCAGACAGCACATCGCGCTCATACACATACTGGCGGGTGTCGTAGCTGTCGGTGTCAAAGAGGGCGTAGCGGGTGCTGAGGCGTACCCTGTCAAAGCTAAAATTCACATCCTGCGCAATCAGATAGCCTTTCGTACGGGGCGATTCGTGGCTGTAAGTGCTGAACTGCACCCGCGACTTCAGGGTGATGATTTTAGTGGCAGCCGTCTCAAAATGGATAAGGTAGTTCCGCCGATCCGTCTGCGCCACATAATCCATCGGCGTAGCGTTCTCTGCTACGTTGCGGCCCTTGCTTTCGTAGCGCATCTGGGCATATAGCCCGCTCTCCCGGTTAGGTTTAAAATATAGCCGCACCATATACTCATGGCCATAGGAGGGCGCATCTACGAGGTAGCGCAGCCACGGAAACCGGAAGCGGTCATAATACGCCGTCACCTCCCACTTTGCATAAGGCCTGATTTTGATGCCAGTATATAATCCCTGCTCATTCATGTTGCGGGTGCCCTCGCTGAAGGCGCTGCCGTAAAAGCTGTGGAAGTTACGGGCGTAGTAGCGGTACAGCATCGCCAACTCGATATGGTTCGAGAGGTTCGCGACCAGCCCGTTCACGCTCCCGATGCCGCCGCTTTTGCTCATGGCCGTCTCCCCGAACAGGTACACATTCTGCCAGGTGTAGCTGTAGTGGGTGCCGAGGTTGTAATTGTTCGTGCCGCCAAACTCGAAGCGCTGATATGGTGCCCCGGCCTTTTGTATAGGCGAGCTGTAGTGCGTGCCGAGGGCGGTGAGGCCCAGGTTCAGGGTTCTGTCGCGGGACTGGTAGCTGGCGGTGGTGCCATATACCTGCTCCCGCACCCGGTGCTTGTTGGCCAGCTCGGTGGGGGTGCGGTGGAAGCCGGTGGTCTGGATACCAGAAAAGAAATCATCAAAAGCAGCGAGCGTGTCCAACTGGGTCTGCAGGTTCGCATCCACCCGTTTGTTCGAGTAAAAGCCCGTTATATCTATTCTGCCTAAATTATACGTTACTGCCGCTCCCCTCAGAAAAGCATATTCCAGCACCGAACTGTAGGGCCTGATGCCCACGCTGGCCCGGCTCACGGTGGCAATGGTTTCGCTGCCCTTGCCCACGCTGTAGCCCGAGGAGAGCAGCAGCCCCTGCCCGATTTGCAGCTGGTAATCGCCGAGGGCGATGGCCTTGAACCTGCCCCTGTTATATAGCTGCAGGTGCGCCGTATAATAATCAAAGCCATACCGCCTGGTGCCGGGACTCCATGTAAAAGCTTCGCCGGCGTCTTTCTCGGCTGCAATGCCAAAGCTGTAATCGCGGGCGTGGCTGATGCGGTAGCGCATATATAGTTTTTCAGGCGAGCCAAGGTAGCGGGTGGTGGCGCGGCTGCTGGTGTCGAGGGGCATATAGCCACGGCGTTGCTGTAGCGTGCGCTCGTAGCGGAGAATCAGCGCATTGTTGTCTTCCCCGATCATGCGCTGCCACAGCGGCCGCTGGTCGGCCTGCAGCCCCGCGTCCTGCACCTGCACAAACGGTAGCAGCCTGCGGATGGTGAGTAGGTCAAAACCGGGGATGGCCTGCAGTTCATATATGCTCAGCAACTCCCCGTTTTCGGCTATATAGCTGAAGAAGGAAGCTATCTGCGGGCGCGACAGGATATATAAAGATGCAAGTTCTTCGGGCGTGGCACGGTTCAGGTCGAGAGGCCGCTGGTAGTACTGGAAGAGCGTCTCATAGAAGTCCTCGTACGGCACGTTGGCGTCGTCCTGCTCGGAGAACAACTCCTGCACCAGCAGGTCCAGGTCGATTTGCTGGCGCGGGTAGTCCTGCGCGTGCCCGGGCATATAGCCTGTATATATGACAAGCGCCAGCAGCAGCCGTCTCATCGCGCATCCCCTTTCTGAAATTTATAGGAAACCGAGATATGGTGGCTGGAGCCGAGGCGGGTGGTGGAGCCAAATGCATAAGCCACCTGCAACTGACGCGCCTGAAACCCGATACCGAAGGTGGCGCTGCTGGTAAGTGTGCTGAAGCCGGTGCGCAGGGCCAGTTTCTCCTGCAGCAGCAGGTACTCCAGGCCTGCTTTGAACGTGGCATCATGGTCAATGCTTTTCTCTGTTTCCATCGCTAAAAGAAATCTTGGATAAGGCGCGTAGGAGAGGCCCGCTTTCATCACCGTGGCCAGCCGCTCGTCTTCAAAAGCAGCTAATTTAGCCTGGTTTATATTGAAGGCGTAGGCACCGAAGTACAGGTTTGGGAGTATCTCGCCCCGGCCGCCCACCGACAGCGCCACCGCTTTCCGGCTGCCGTAGCTCGCCACAGCCACCTGCCAAACCTCTGCCTTCGCGCCCAGGCTGAACTGCCCCAACCTGTGCGCCGCGCCTATCCCGACCGACTGCTGGCTATACAGCGCATCCCCAAACCGGCTCAGGCTGATGCCATATATGCCGAACTTGCCCGTGGGATACACCGCCTGCAGGGCCACCGTAGTAAACGCCAGTATCCCAAACCTGTTTTCGACATATACTCCTGCCTCCGGCTGCGCCAGGCTGGCAATGCCGGCTACATTGTTGTGCAGCGCCCACACATCAGGCAGCGTCACCGAGGCGTTCCCGAGGGCGGCGGCGCGTGCTCCCGTCGGCACACCGGCCTGCGCCCTTGCCAGGCCTGGAGCCAGCCAGCACACGGCTGCTATATATAGCAGTAAAAATTGCCTTTGCACGGTTGCGCTATTAGATTCTGCGAAGTTTTAGAATAAGTGCGGTTACGTTGCTCTTTCTGATTATGTTAAAAAGTATCCTTCCACAGTGCAAAACACCTGAAAGTGCCTGCATAGCGGAAATGTGTTGAACCTGACAGAGCCGCTGTTATATAGCTTACAATCTTCCTGCTGTTTCCTCTAAGGCAGAATTTTGGATGACTGAATGGATTAAACCTCACAGCATCATTCTGACCTGTAGTGTTTCAGTTATATATAAAAAAGGCGCTGAGGATAGTCCCCAGCGCCTTTTTTATATATGGCTTTGAGCGGGAAGCTTAGTCCTGCACCTGTAGCTTCACCTTCACATCACCTTTCTTTTTCTGAATCTTGAACTCTTCCTTGCCGTTTTGCAATCTTTGCTGTGCCTCATCCACCACAGCCCGGAGCAGTTCGGCCTGCGGGGTTTCAGCCACAGGTTCGGCCGCGTCGCCGGCACCGGGGCTTTCGGTATCCACAATCGTCATCTCATCAATCAGGTTCTGCGCTCCCGCATACTTGTCGATGATGAACAGCACGTAGCGGGAGTCCACGTTGATGCAGCGCTTGAATTCCGGGTCATATACCAGGTCGCCTGTCATGGCCTCCCAGTTGCCGTCGAAGGCCAGCCCGATGAGTTCTCCCTTTCCGTTGATGACCGGCGAACCGGAGTTGCCGCCCGTAATGTCGTTGTCGGTGATAAAGTTTACAACCAACTCGCCCTCCTCGTTGGCGTAGCGGCCGTAGTCTTTGGCTTCATAGAGTTGAGTCAGCTTGTCAGGCACTATAAACTCCTCGTTCGTAGAATCTGCCTTTGCCATTGCCCCCTCCAGCGTGGTGTAGTAGTTATAGAGCACGCCGTCCTGCGGACTGTACTCTTTCACGGTGCCGTAGCTCAGGCGCAGCGTGGAGTTAGCGTCCGGGTAAAACACTTTGTCCGGGTTCATCTGGCGCAGCCCGGCAATGTACAGGCGGTTTGCCTTGTCCAGTTTGGCATTGCTCTCGGCCAGTTTCGGCGCGATGTTGCTGCGGTAGTTCTCGATGATGGCGTTCACTAGCTGGAAGGCTGGGTCGTTCTCCAGCGCCTTCTGCGTCGGGTTCTTCAGGAAGCTGTTCAGCTTCTGCGCATCCACCACCAGCGAGTTACTGTACACATAATCCGCCAGCTTCCCGAAGTTGCCGTTATACTTCTTCACCAGGTTCTTGAAATACTCTGGCTGCTGCTCTTTGGCGATGTCTTCATAATAATACTTCATCAGCGCAGCAAACACTTTCTTGTCGGCTGGCAGGTAGTAGTCTTTCAAAAAGTCGTCCACGCGCGGCTGCACGTCTGTCGCTGCTGCACGGGCAGCATCCTTGTTCCCTGATTTCAGGGCGTTATACAGTGGTGTCAGGCGGTACGCCATCAGCAGCGACTCGGTGCCCAGCACGGCTTCGTTCAGATATACTGTTCCCAGGTTATATTGCTCGATGTTTTTGTAAGCCTCGGCTATATCATTCAGCACGTTACCATATATGGCTTTGCGCTGCGGGTCGGCATTGGCCCAGGCCTGGAATTTATCCTCGCCCACTAACTTGCCCTCGATGGTGCGCATGCGCTTGATGCCCTCGTTCTGGCCGATAGAGTATTTGTAGTAGTTGGAGGTGGAGGCGTACTTGGAGGCATACTTGATGCGGGTTTCGTCGCTCTTGTCCATCTCCTCTTTCCAAAGGGCTAGCTTGTCTTCGCGCAGCTTGATACGGGACTTGTTCAGCTGGTTTACTTCCAGCTTCAGGCCGTGCGAGGTCATATAGCGCTTGGTACGGCCCGGGAAACCGAACACCATCGTGAAATCGCCGGGGTCTTTGTCGCCGATGTTGATGGGCAGGTGGTGCTTGGGCTTGAACGGTACGTTGTTCTCGGCGTAAGGAGCCGGAGAGCCGTCCGGAGCGGTATATACCCGGAACATGGAGAAGTCGCCGGTGTGACGCGGCCACATCCAGTTGTCGGTGTCGCCGCCATATTTACCGATAGAGGACGGCGGCGCACCTACCAGGCGCACATCGTTGTAGCGGTTGTACACAAACAGGTAAAACTCGTTTCCGTTGTAGAAATCGCGCACGTAGGTTACGTACTTGCCGTTCTCGGCGGCTGCTTTGGCGATGGCCTCCGTGCGCTGCGCAACCAGTTGCTGGCGCTGCTCCTCGGGGGTGCTGCCGTCGATGCCCTCCAGCACTTTGGCAGTAACGTCGTCCATGTGGTGCAGAATATCGACATAGAGGCCCTCGTTTGGCAGTTCCTGCTCTTTAGAGGTGGCCCAGAAGCCGTTGGTGAGGTAGTCGTCCGTCGGGGTGGAGTGCGACTGGATGGCGCTGAAGCCGCAGTGGTGGTTGGTGAGCAGCAGGCCCTGGGGCGAGACGAACTCACCGGTACAGAAACCGCCGAACTGCACGATGGCGTCTTTCAGGCTGGAGTTGTTGACGGAGTAAATTTCTTCGGCGGTCAGCTGCAGGCCCATTTTCTGCATGTCTGTGTGGTTCAGACGCTTGATGAGCATCGGCAGCCACATTCCTTCGTCTGCTTTGGCGGTGAAAGGCACGCTCAGCGACACGAAAAGTAGTAGTGCAAGGATTCTTTTAAGCATGGAAATTTGTTTAGATGAATTAAACTGTTGCAAATTTAATAACATTACGGCACCTAACAGCTGTTAGGTGCCTGAGGCGTCGCAAAAACCAAACCATGGCCTGGATTCTGAAGAAAATCGTGCTGGCGCTGATCTGGTTGTACCAACACATGATATCGCCGCTCACGCCTGCCAGCTGCCGCTACACGCCCACCTGCTCTACTTACGCGGTGCAGGCCGTGAACCGGTACGGCCCCTTTAAAGGCGGTTGGCTCGCCCTGAAGCGCATCGGCCGCTGCCATCCCTGGGGCGGCAGCGGGTATGACCCCGTGCCTTAGGCATTTGGGAGGTGGAGTTTACAGTCATGAGGGTGTGCTGAATTATATATGCCGTTACGCAAGCTTCATTTTGTCCCACTTCAAAGGGGGACTTTTTAAAGTGCTTTACTTCGTGCGTAACATCAATTATATATGATTTCCCCACTTGCACGCGACCTTCCTTATACCCTATGCGCGTCATGTGATGGGTAGCCTTGCCAGCTGATGAAGTAGAACGGACCTATATGGCTGCCTTATCCCCTGCGGAACATGGTTATATATAGCCGCGACTCTTCCGCCACCAACTGCACGTTTGTTCCCTCCGCGTCGTCAAACTCCACCTGAAACCCGTCTTCATAGCCGCGTTGGTTGGTCATGCGCCACAGCCAGCTGATTCTTTTGCGCTGGTTGGAAATCTGGGTCCGGCTGAACTGCTGCTCCAGGGCGGTAAAATCAAGTTCCGGCAGCAGGGACAGCAGCACTTCATCCGTGTCCGCATCCACGGTTATAACCAAGTATACATCCTCCACCAGAAACACCACCTGCCGGAGCCAGCCAAATTCCAGGTCGTGCAGGGCAAAGGCGAGTGTTACCTCCTTCCCGGCAAGTGCTTCTAAGTCAACAGTGCTTTCCATATATAAGTGAGAGACACAAGTATCAGGTAGCAAGACACAAGGCTTTTATGCCGCACCTGATTAATTACCAGTTATTTAAGATGGGTGATGCTGCTGTGGAGAGTGTAAGTTAATTTTGTCCGGACACTTCGCACGCCTCCCCGGTTTATATACCTGCGCCACTGTCAGGGGCTGTCCGGTCATATACTCATTTTGCGGTGATGGGGCTGGTTTCAGATTGCTTCAGTTCCACGTCCAGTATGCGGTCGCCTACTTCCAGTTGATGCACGATGTCCATGCCAGCCACTACCTTGGCAAAAATCGTGTAGCGGCCGTCGAGGTGCGGGGCGGGGGAGTGGGTGATGAACCACTGGTTGCTTTCGGTGTCCTTTCCGGCGGAGGCCATGCCTATATATCCCTCCATATAGCGCAGCGGGGCCAGCTCGGAGCGGATGGAGTAGTCGGAGCTGCCCCAGCCGTCGCCGCGCCTGTCGCCGCCCTGCACCACAAAGTTGGGCACCACCCGGTGAAAGTAGAGGCTGTCGTAGAAGTTTTGCTGTGCCAGCTCCACGAAGTTAGCCACTGAGCCCGGGGCATCCTCCACAAACAGCTGAAGCGTGATGTCGCCTTTCTGGGTGTGCAGCACCACCTGCTGGTCAGCGGGGATAGTCTGCACCAGGCTCCAGTCGATGGGGTGCGTGAAGGGGTTCTGCGATGGGGCGCTCTCGGGCTGGTTGTTCAGGTAGTCCAGCGTTTTCTGAATCTCGGTGTAGGTTTCCATGTCGCGGGGCAGCTGCAGTTTCTGCTGCGCCTGCGCCAGGAAGCTGTAGTCGCGGTAAAATAGGCGCAGGTTGAGCTTCGGGGCCCGGATGGCGGCGGCGGCCATGCCCACGAGGGCCACGTCGCCGGTGCCCACGGCCCGCCGGAGGATGCCGGCAAACTCCTCCTCCAGCCTCTTCGGAAAATCGGGCTGCTGGCGCATCAGCATCAGGGCGTCCATGGCGGCAGTGGCCACCGCGGGCTCCTGCGCCGCGAACATCTCGTCTGCTATATACCGGTAGTTGCCGTAGTCGCCGGAGAGCGCCCGGAGGAGGTAGGCCTTCTCGTAGGGGGTGCGGGCGTTCTGGTACTGCTGCTTATAGCGGCTGTTCAGGTAGGCAATGCCGTGCGGGGGGCTGTTGTGCAAAATCACCCAGATAAGGTTGCCGCGCACGCGGGCGTCCTGCAGCCGCGGCAGAAGCTGCTGGAGCGGGGCCACCGCCACGCCGTTGGGGTTTGCCACCAGAAACTCGGCGGTGGCTATGGCCGTGTTGATATTCTGGTCCTGCAGGGCGGCCAGCACCGCCTGCTCAATCTCCGGGTAATCAAGCCCCGTCATCGCCCGCACCGCACTCAGGCGCACGCGGTAGTCGGGGTCGCTTTGCAGGATGTTGGACAGGAACTGCGCCTTGTCGCGTGCCCGCACCTTCGCCAGCGACTGCACTACGGCCATGCGCACATCCGGCGCTTTGTCGGAGGTGGCCGCTGTGAGCAAATCCCTGCGGTAGGGGGTCAAGTCTATTTTGGGTGTGCGGGCCAGGTAGTGCGCGGCCGCCAGCCGGGTCTCATACGGGTTGGCTTCCGCCAGCAGGTGTACGGCCTCGGCGGTTCCCTGCTGCGTGACCTGCTGCCGTAGCCCGGCGCGGTACAGCCCCCAGGCCTGGCCCGTTCTGGCGACTGGGTTCGGCGGCATATAGGAGTTCAGGAAGACAGTGCCTGCCGGTGTGGACACTTTGCCGACCGCCTCCAGCAGCGCAGCCTGCACCTCCGGGGCTTGCTCCTGCTTCAGATGGCTTATCAGCTCTTGCTCGGCCTGCGCGCTCCCGGTCTGGCCGAGGGCGTAGGCGGCGGCCCGGCGCACGGCCACGGCGGTGTCGGCCAGCAGGTGTACCAGAGTGGGCACCGCCAGCGTGTCCTGCACTGAGGCGAAAGCCAGGGCCGCGGCGGTGCGGTATTGCGGCGAAGGGTTACTCAGAAAAGGCAGCAGGCCGGTGGTGTTGCGCTCGTCCTGCAGGGTGTAAATCTGCCGGAGGGTGCCGTCCGAAAACTTGTTGGCGGCGGGCTTCGGCGCCTCGGCCCGCCGCAGCGGCAGGTACTGGCACGCGGTGAGGGAAACAAGGGCAAACGCGAGGCTGAATGTAAAGGCTCTGTTCATAGGCAGCCTCAAGTTACAGAAAATGCGGCAGAGGGCATAGCCGGGCCAATTCAAATTGCGGTTTGACATTTCTTGAAAATTAGCTATTTTTAAACAACACAAACCGCTGTGGTGCATGCAGGAGATAAGTATCAGGCTCTTTGAAGGTGCTTACACCCTGAAACCCAGGGCGGAGAGGCGTGTGATGCTGCTGGCAGCGGTAGCAGTGGTGCTGCAGGTGCTGCTGCTGGTATACCTTGCCGCCTCCAAGCATTTTGCACCGGCCCTCGTGCTTATTTTTGTGCTCAACCTGGCAGTACCCGCTTATTTCTTTTTCAATATTTGGCTCGACCGCAAGCCAAAGTACCGCCGCCACCTCACCCTGACGGAAGAGGGCGTGTGCTACAGGTCGGGGTTTATGCGTGCCGAGCAGGAGTTTGACTGGGAGGAGGTAGACACCGTACATATCGGCCTGTACCATGTGGTGTTTGTCCTGAAGAACGAGGAGGAGCACTATATAAACCTGGAACGCATCCAGAACGACGAAGTACTGCAGCAGGTAAAAGAGCAGATTGGGGAGATGGTGGAGCAGAAGAGAATTTTGTTCCAAAGATAGTCGGCAGACCCAACGCAGCCTATATAGGGGCGTCTGCACTCTTCCTGGCCGCAGGGCATCCTTTCCAAACGGCGGACATAGACAAAATCAGGCGGAGGGATGCCTGGCTCTCCGGCAAACCTGAGCGCCGCCATGGAATAGGGCATTGCTGATACGGTAAAACTGCCAATCCTTGCAAAGCCTCATTCGAGTAGTAAAACCTGCCGCCGGGCCTATATGATCGGCCCCTTATCTGGGGCCTTGGCCGCCCCGCCACTGCGGATGCATGCGCTCCACAATGCGGGAACGTGTTCTACACTCTGTAGAGCAACTCCCCACAAAACTGTACAATTTTACTTTCCCCTATTTTTCGGGTTTAAACATTAATATCCTGGTATTCAGGATATTGCGTTGGGGTAGTGCGTTCTGGCACGGTTCTGCCATATACCGGAATGTAAACAATTTAAAAGTTTAACTTAAAACTGAATCATGAAAAAGATAACTTTTGTAGCAGCAGCATTCGCATTTGTAGGTTTCTTCTCTAACGAGGCAAGCGCCCAGACTACTACCGAGCCGCAGCAGGAGCAAACGCAGACACAAACACAGCCGGCACAGGAAGCAGGCGCCAAGGAGAAAGTAGCTCAGGACCAGCTTCCGGAGCCCGTAAAAGCCACTCTTGCCAGCGATGTGTACAAAGACTGGGAGATAGGTGACATCTACAAAGTGGCCCCGGCAGCAGGAGCGACGGATGCCAAGGTTGTATATGAAGTTACCATGACAAACGCACAGGGCCAGAAAGGCTCCGTGATGCTGGACGAAGCAGGCAAAGACGCCTCCGCCGGAGAGTAACGGATTTTACCTATTTTGAAAAGGGCAGCCACCTATCGCAGGTGGCTGCCCTTTTTGCTTTATATAGCCTTGCCTGTCACGAACCAGATAGCGCAGGGCCGGAGGTCTCCGCATCTCAGGCACAAGCCGGGAGATTCGCCCAGTACCCGATATAACCCAAAGCCGTGAACTCTGAGAGGATATAGCTGATGCTGAAAAGCCGCCTGGGTTTATATAGGCCCATCTATGCTGTGCTGTTGGCACGGCAGCAGTAGCTTTCAGATTGGGAGGGAATAAACAAGTGCCCCGAATTTTTGTTAATTTCAACGCAACGCCCACACGATACGTTGATAAATCATAATGAACAGTCAGTTTATAAACACGCTCTTTCGGCGGCACCAGGAGGCAAGGCACCAGGTGCCCTCCTCGGCCATATGCAACCTGATGGAGGGTGTGCTCCAATTGCTTTTCCCGGCTTTGGCCGATGAGCGCTTCGAGACGGTGCGGGAACTGGAAGAGTACGCCGGCAGCCTGCAGCAAAACCTGATGCGCGTGCTCTCGGGCATGGAGCAGCAGTTGCCCATGCCCCCGGAGGAGGTGGCCCGGCAGATGATGCAGCACCTGCCCCAGATACACCAGTTGCTGCTGCTCGACGCGGAAGCCATTGCTGCCGGGGACCCTGCGGCGCAGAGCGTGGAGGAAGTCATCCGGACCTACCCGGGCTTTAAGGCGGTGGCCATCCACCGGATGGCCCACGAACTGTACCGGCTGCAGGTGCCGCTGCTGCCGCGGGTGCTGGCCGAGTACGCCCACGCCCGGACCGGCATCGACATCCACCCTGGCGCCCAAATCGGCACGCACTTCTGCATCGACCACGGCACCGGCATCGTGATCGGGGAGACGTGCGTCATCGGCGACTATGTGAAGCTGTACCAGGGCGTGACGCTGGGTGCCCTGAGCGTGGACAAGGCCATGGCCAACATCAAGCGCCACCCCACCATTGAGCACCACGTGGTGATATATGCGGGGGCCACCATACTGGGCGGCAACACCGTGGTGGGCGCCTACAGCACCATCGGGGGTAACGTATGGCTTACGGAGAGCGTACCAGCGTATTCGAGGGTGTACCACCAGCCGCAGATTAACGTGCGCCGCTCCGCCGACCCGGCTGACGTTGTGAATTTTTCCATTTAAACCAGGTGAAGGGATACAGGTATCGCAACAAAAGAATAATTCAGGGCAGCCGTTGCTGTTCAATTCCTTTATCCATATAGCCCCAGATGGCAAAACCTTAGTGAACTTACCCCAGTACGAACGCAATAAAACAGGATAGAAACATGAAAGCGAAATCAGTACTCGAAGTTATCGGCAACACGCCGCATGTGCGCATCAACAGGCTCTTCGGCGATAGGAACGTGGAGGTGTGGATGAAGCAGGAGCGGGCCAACCCAGGCGGCAGCATCAAAGACCGCATCGCGCTGGCCATGATTGAAGACGCGGAGCGCAAGGGCCTGCTGAACGAAGACAGCGTGATCGTGGAGCCGACCTCCGGCAACACCGGCGTGGGCCTGGCGATGGTGGCCGCGGTAAAAGGCTATCAGGTGGTGCTGGTGATGCCGGAGTCGATGTCGATTGAGCGCCGCCGCCTGATGGCCGCCTATGGCGCCAAACTGGAGCTGACGCCGCGCGAGAAGGGCATGAAAGGCTCGATAGCCCGCGCCCAGGAGATACTGCAGGAAAACGACAAGGCCTGGATGCCCATGCAGTTCGACAACGAGGCCAACACGCAGATCCATATCGACACCACCGCCCAGGAGATCCTCGACGACTTCCCCGAAGGGCTGGATTATATCATCACCGGCGTGGGCACGGGGGGGCACATCACGGCAGTGGCCAAAGTGCTGAAGGGCCGCTTCCCGAACCTGAAGGTGTTTGCGGTAGAGCCTTCTGCCTCGCCTGTGCTGAGCGGCGGACAGCCCGGACCGCACCCGATACAGGGCGTGGGCGCCGGCTTTATCCCTTCCATCATGGATACCACTTTACTTGATGGCGTGATTCAGGTAAACGCCGATGACGCGTTTGACTACACCCGGCGCGCTGCCCGCGAGGAAGGTCTGTTTGTGGGCATCTCCTCGGGCTCGTCGCTGGCGGCCGTGGCGCAGAAAATAGAGGAGGGCGTACCCGAAGGCTCCCGTATCCTCACCTTCAGCTATGACACCGGCGAGCGCTACCTCTCCGTAGAGGGATTGTTTGTGTAGCGCCCATGATTTTGTATTGAAACCGCCTCCTGTGATATATGGCCTATATATAGCAGGAGGCGGTTTTGCGTCAGGGGTGAATCAATCCTATCGTCCTGCAAACATACCCACACTTCCCTCCTCGGAGCAGTTAGGGGTAATATATAGCGTATACCCCCTGTTCCGGCAGCAGCTGTGCTTTCAGCTTCCATGTCCTCGTAGGGACAGGTCGCGACCTGTCCGAATCGTTCCCGAACCAATCTGAATCAGGATTTACAGAATTGGAAGGATGACCAGGATTGGCTGTTGTGGTATCAGCTGTTCCTGTTTCATCTTTCGGCCATCGCGTGGACAGGTCGCGACCTGTCCCTACCAGACAAAGGCCAGGTGCCAAACAGTAAAACTCTCCTGAGAATTTATGGGAAGGAAAAGGCCGGAGGCTCGCGCTAAAGGATTTATTACAGTGGCACTGCCATATATAGCACTCCAGCCAGTCAATCCCCGGCCACCAGCGCCGTCATGCGCCACCGGCCCTGTGCATCCTGGTTGAAGATGGCGCGGTAGCCCACGGGGCTGTGCATGTCGGTGTGGTGTATGTATCCGCTCAGTTGCCCGTCCGGCGTCTGCACATACCACCATTCTTTCCGGGCGGCGGCCTCGCCCTGCGGGTAGGATTTAGAGTAGTCTGCCTGCAGGATGATGCGGTCGAGGGAGCAAACCGCGGCGGCGTTGGCGGCGGGCTGCTCCCGCAGGATGGCCCCGGCCCGCGTGACGGCCACGTGCGTGAACGCGTCCAGCGAGTCGGGCCAGTTGCTGTACACGTAGGGGAGGGCATATAGCTTTTGGTTGCCGCCAGCCATATAGCCGCCGCGGAGGCGCAGCAGGTTGTCGAGCAGCAGCCATATCTCCGAGGTGGCGTTCTCGGGATGCCACTGCCTGCTGAAGGCATCCCAGCCGCCGGTGCCGCCAAAGCTGGTTCTGATGCCTGGGTCGAGAAGGGCTTGCAACTGTGGCGCATCCTGGGTTTGTACCGCCTCGTGCAGGTGCTGCAGGTAATTGCGCAGGCTGGTGTCGGCTACCGCCTGCTCCGGAGGCAGCAGGAGCGGGGCTGTGGTGGTGCAGGCGGGCACGGGTTCCGGGGCCAGGGCCGTGGAGTCCGGGGCTTCGGGCTGGCTTCCGGCGCTGGTGGCGCTGCCCAGTTCTGAGCGCCGCTCGTTGCAGGACGTCAGGCAGCTTAGGCCGAGGCTAAGGGCAAACAGTAGCTTTTTCATCGTCAGGTTATATATAACGTGCCGGCAGCAGGTGCCTAGCGCAAAGTCTCTGTCCTTACGTGAAACGGGAGTTGGAGAGGCGAATGCTGCCGGAAATTAATAGCTCCCGGACTTTGCCGCGTTTACGGAAGCGCCGCGCAGGATATAAACCGGGCATAACCTTAGCATAATTCACGGCGACGCTTTATATTAACGCTACGGCTCAGGCAGGCCAGACAAAGCTGGCAGCCCTGTACTTTTCTTTCAGCTCCATTACCGTTCAGAGAACTTCGGATTAATATATGGCTTTAAGAGCTTGCTTGAAATTCATCTTTTGCGCTGCAAATTTCCTGTAAAGGAACCTGGCTTCATGCTTTTTGCGCCCCATAACGCTGCTATGAAGCTCAAAAACCACCTCGCCAGAACCATGGGAAAATAAAAGTTGCAGGCTATATATGATTTGAGGAAAAACCTAAAGCAAAAAGGTAAAAGGCGAAGAACAGGAACCATTATAAATAATAACATGAACTGAATAAATAACTCTATATCAGCCTTTTTAAACGATAGAGTTATATACAGGAAGAAACACCTCAACTTCAGCACGGAGTGAAAGCTCTTCCAGTTTTTCCTTGAAGCGCCTTGTAAGTGTTGCGGTGCCGAACGCAGAGAGGCAGCCCGCAGCGGAGCGAGGGCAGCTTCACTTACACAGCGCTGAGAGGGAAAACGAGGCCTCTCGGCCTGAGAGCACCAAAGCAAACTATAGAACTTAAATTAGTGAAGCCGGAGGGATGAGCTGTAGAGAGCAGCATAAGCAAAACAATCCCCAAGTTCACGCTTAAATATGGCTTCTGTTCTTGCTAAGAACTCAAAGCAACTTCACCAGTTACCCCAAAACGCATACCGTTAAGGCAGAGCCGGAGGGGCTTATATATCACCCTTGTATACATAACACTACATTCAAAGAATGAAACGACTTCTCCTGCCCGTCCTTGTCATAGTTATTCTGGTTGCCGGGCTGCTGCTGTGGGCGCCATGGGCAGATGCCCCCGCTGCGTCCGAACTCTCTGCCTCAGGGCGGGACTGGCGCGAATACCAGGGCGGGCCCGGGCGGAACCAGTACTCCACACTAAACCAGATTACCCCCGCTAACGTGCAGCAATTGGAGATGGCCTGGCAGTACCATACCGGCGACACGGGCCAGATACAGTGTAACCCGATTATTGTGAACGGGGTGCTCTTTGGCATGACGGCCACCACACAGCCTTTCGCGGTAGAGGCGGCCACAGGAAGAGAAATCTGGCGGAAGCGGGCGGAAGGCGCGAATGATTTAAGCACGAGCCGCGGCCTGGTGTACTGGGAGAAGGGCGAAGACAAGCGCATCCTGTACACCAGCGGCGAGTGGCTCTACGCCGTGGAAGCCGCCACCGGGAAGCCTGTCGCGGCATTCGGGGAAAATGGCCGCACCAGCCTGAAAGCAGGGCTCGGGGAAACAGCCGCGAAGAAGATGGTGATCTCCAACACGCCCGGCACCGTCTACGAAGACCTCATCATCATGCCGCTGCGGGTGTCAGAAGGTTCAGATGCTTCTTTAGGGCATGTTCAGGCGTTCAATATCCGAACCGGAGAACTGGCCTGGGCTTTCCACACCATTCCGCAGCCGGGCGAGTACGGCTACGACACCTGGCCGAAAGATGCCTACAAGAACACGGAAGTGGGCGCTGGCAACAACTGGGCGGGCATGGCTGTGGACCGTGAAAGGGGCATCGTGTATGTCCCGACCGGCTCGGCCGCCTTCGATTTCTACGGGGGCAACCGCAAGGGCAGCAACCTTTTCGCCAACACCCTCCTGGCCCTCAACGCCAAAACCGGCGAGCGCATCTGGCACTACCAACTGGTGCATCACGACATTCTGGACCGCGACCCGCCCGCGCCGCCCAACCTGGTGACCATTACCCGCAACGGCAAGAAAGTGGACGCGGTGGCCCAGGTAACCAAGCAGGGCTATGTCTTTGTGTTCGACAGGGAAACGGGAGAGCCGCTCTTCCCGATTGAGGAACGGCCGGTGCCGGCATCCGATATACCGGGCGAAGAGGCGTGGCCTACGCAGCCTTTCCCCACCAAGCCTGCGCCCTATGCCCGGCAAAAGTTTACCGAAGCGGATATCAGCCCCTATGCGGAGAACCGGGAAGAGCTCGTGAAGCAATTACGGAACAGCCGCTCCGAAGGGCCTTTTACACCGCTTAGCGCTAACGGGACTGTCATATACCCCGGCCTGGACGGTGGCGCTGAATGGGGCGGGGCTGCCGCCGACCCGGAAGGCATCCTGTACCTGAACAGCAGCGAGATGGCCTGGCATATAGCACTGGGTTCTTCCGTTTCTGAAGAAGAACTGGCAAGCCTGAGCCTGGGGAAACGGATGTATACCTTAAACTGCACTCCCTGCCACGGGGCCGAACGGGAGGGAAACCCTTCCAGCGGTTTTCCCTCGCTGGTGGACATCAGCAGCCGACGGGAGAGGGAGCATGTGGCCAATGTAATTACGAAGGGGAAAGGCATGATGCCCGCCTTCAGCAAGCTTTCGGAAGAGGAGAAGAAGGCGCTGGTGGGGTTCCTATATGGGGAAGAGGAGGCGCAGCCGGTGATTACCAAAGAGCCGGGGCTGGAGAAGGAAGCGAACAAAAAGCTCCCCTACCAGATTTCCGGCTATACAAAGTTTCTGGACAGCAAAGGCTACCCGGCCGTTCGTCCGCCCTGGGGCACCCTGAACGCGATTGACCTGAACACGGGCGAATATGTCTGGAAGGTTCCATATGGAGAGTACCCCGAACTGATGGCCAAAGGCATTCCACAGACGGGTGCTGAAAGCTACGGCGGACCGGTGGTAACCGCCAGCGGCCTGTTGTTTATAGCCGGCACAAAAGACGGCAAGTTCAGGGCCTACGACAAGAAAACAGGAAAGCTGCTTTGGGAGACACAGCTTCCGGCAGCCGCTTTCGCCACGCCCAGCACCTACGAGGTAAACGGAAAGCAGTATGTGGTCATAGCCTGTGGCGGCACCAAGTTAGGCGCAGCAGGTGGAGACAGCTATGTAGCTTTTGCCCTGCCGGAGGTAGATTAGAAGGAGAGAAGTAGGATATATGGGTAAACGGGGCTGAGTTAAGACACAATTCAGTAGCTAAATCTGGAGCAGCTTAACTGTCAGATGATATCTTGATTATCTCACATAATCCGCAGAGAAAAATGACTATCTTTCTCCCTGCTGCCAGTCCAGATTGGTCTCCGTTTGTTCATTAGCAGCCTCAGACAACAGTCTTTTTAAATGCCATACAACAATTATTAATCGAAGAACACTAACTGGACAATATGTTTAGGATGAAAAGTCCCAATAATTATGAATGGGTTATGCGAAACGTAATGATGCTTTTGCGTGGTACCTAAAAACAAGTGCAGGTCTTTCGTACATGCGAAGTTATCCATGTACTTTTTGCGAACATCTTCAACTGCCCTTGCTTCATTTCCCTCATGGCGTGCTAAGCAATTCCAGTAAAGTTGTCCAATTTCCCAATCCTCTATCATCATAGTACTCTCTTTCCCTTGGTTATCAGTTAAACGGTAAGAGAATTTGTATGGTAACTTCCGCACAACCTCCCTCTTGCCAGACGGTGTAACTTCGAAAATGTTTAACTGCTGTAGACTGGCTAACTTTTCCTTGCTCCATTCCCGATCAACGCTCTCTACCTTGAAGTCAAGTATCTTAGTAGGCTTGAATACAGCCAGTGATGTACAGATATTCTTATCCTTAGATTCAGTAATCAATTCAGCTAAGTTGTAGTACACCTTTTTCAGAGCGTACTTTCTGCGCTCTTTCCACGTGTCGCCATCAGCATCAATCTTATCTACAATCTTGATTTCGCTGTCGTGCGTAACAGGTCTAAAGCTCTCAGGTCTAAAATCCTTTTCATTCTTAACAAGGTCAACCTCTACCCACTGATATTTCTGATATTGCTGTTCATAAGGCTTCTGCCGGAACTGCATAGGATAAATCCTTACCCAAGTCCCGTCTTCTTGGAAACCAGCAGTGCACACCAGTTCATCATACTTACTTGATATTGTCGGGTAAGTTTTAACGGCTATCAGGACCTTCGTTAGTGCCATTCTATATGTGGTTGATTGGAAATGAGGACTTAGGTCTCCCCGCTACGGCTTCCGCCAGATGCATGCGATGGCACTGGCAAATGTTAGCCTCAAAACAGGTTAACGCCACTCTTTTATACTTTGATAGTAAATCTACTATATTTTCCTGAACTGATACAGTACTACTTAGATTTTTACTTTTGTATATGGAGAAGAGTTTGTCGTAGTCCGCTTGACTGTTCAGCTCTTGCCGCTGGCTGGAATCAATACCAACTTCCGGAAAGTGAACGTAATGTATTCCCACATTCTCACAGTACTTGCGCAGTTGTGCTTTCGAGAAGCCGAACTTCTGGCTTAGAGGGTTTTTGCGCACATCGACAAGGACCTTAACGTCATGTCTGATAAGCCTGTTCAGGTATTCTTCTAAGGAGATACCTTCATAACCAATTGTGAACAAGATTGTGGCGTCACTCGCAGGTCTTGCTTCATGGACCCGGCTCACATCTTCTACGGGTAATATGTCTGTCAGTATCTCGCTGTTGATTGCGTAGTATGGGAAGTTTATATAGGTGTGCTTGGTTAGGGACTTGTGCCCCATCTTACCATATAGAGCCTTAATATTTAATAACAGCTTCTGGTCAGCGTCCCGCAGTTGTTTTATATAATCAACTCGGTCTACCTTCATTATTGCTGTTTCTTCCTCTGCCATTATACCCTTCCTTACCATCGTCTCCATGTCAGCTTGGACAGAAAAGGAGAAACAGCCGAACTTGTATGGTATGAAGTCATACTCCTTTTTTACTTGCTGCTGGCTAACTAAGAATAAGAGCTTATGTAAGCGTGTCCTTTCTAAATTTCCCTCAAACAGTTGGAGCAAAGCAAGAACTAATTTTCGTCTATAGAACATGAGACAAAGGTACTATCCCAGTTCAGTAATACTACTCTCCGATATTGAATTAAAACTAAGCACTAGCGGACGAGCAGATTGCTCGCTATGCGCTCCGGGACGGCAATATGTGGTTTAGGCATAGTTATGGTCCGCAGTGGAATACAGCAATACATAAAAGTCTCCAACTGGCGCAAGAGTTCCCCCAACTGGCGCAAGTGTTAAGCGAAGCGTCACTTGTGCCGGAATATGATAGCAAGTCTTCAGACTTGCGGAGACAGCAGGCGGTAAACGCAAGTCTGAAGACTTGCCGGTATTGTTAGTCACAAGCCTCGCTGGGCCAAGACTTGCGCCAGTTGAGACAGCGTTCCATTTGAAGAGAAGCAGGGTGCAAGGCTGCCATCAATAAGAAGGTCCTGCAAAAAAAGCACTTACCAGTTTTGTTTTTCTACTCCTAGATTATCAGATTAACAATATCGGAGTCGAACCAATAACATTCCCGAAAGCCTTCGGGACGCTTTATCCGGCTGAGTTAATCAGCCATTCTATATACTTGCGGCTCTTCTTGTTCTTTATTTGAGTCTCGCGCTGCGTGGCGGTAGATCGGGCTTCGAATGTTTCGGTGTGTTTCAACACCCAGGGGACACCGGCTTTTGTTGATTTGTTTCTGCCCGCATTGTGTTGCTCTAAACGAACTTCCATATCCTGGCAACTGCCAATATAGTAGCGATCGAGCTTTTCGGAGTAGAGGATGTAGGTATAGAAGGGCATAAAACAAAAAGAGGCAAAGCGTAATGCTTTGCCTCTGTGGAGAATATCGGAGTCGAACCGATGACCTCTTGCATGCCATGCAAGCGCTCTAGCCAGCTGAGCTAATCCCCCATGTTTTTTCGGCTTTTGTACTTGTGCTATCGGAGCCGATCCGCTGGCCTTCCCGAAGGCTTTCGGGACGCTCTAGCCAACTGAGCTAATCCCCCTTGTGTGGCACAAAAATAGGGGAAAATTTTTAGAAGCAAAACATCCCGCCGAAATTTTGTGCAAAAGAAAAGGGGCAGCTTTTGCCGCCCCTTTTCTGCAAGTCTATATATGCTTCCGTTAGTTGAAGATATAGCGCAGGCCCAGCTGCATGCTCCAGGTGCTTGACGTGCTGAACCTGTTCCGGAAAGGTGTCTCCGGCAGCAGCGTTTCGCCGCTCGTGTTCCGGATGGTCGTCATCTGGAAGGTAGGAACGCCCGCCTCCGATACATCGGTTACACGCAACAAGCCATAGTTATACAGAGAGCCGTTGTTCAGTTCGTCGTAAACGCCCCAGTCGGAGCTCAGCAGGTTTGCGAAGTTCTTCACATCAACGCTGAACTGAAGGGTGTTGCGCGTTTTGCCGACGTTGGCGAATACATCCTGCAGCAATCTCAGATCAAAGCGGTTGAACCACGGCAGCAATCCGCTGTTGCGCTCTACATAGCCGCCCCTGCTGTCTTTCAAAGCATCTACGTTATTCACAAAGCGGTCGAAAGCCTCGCGCTGCTGCTCAGGTGTGAACAGCACATTGCCATCGCTCATGATGGGGGCAAAGTCCAGGTCTTCAGAATTCTGGGGGATATAGAGCAGGTCGTTGCTGACGCCGTCTGCGTTGATGTCACCGCTATAGGTATAAGCGAAACGGCCCTGGTTGGCGCCCTCATAGAACAATGACACTGTTGTGGCCAGGTGGCTTATATACTCCTTGCGGTATGAAAGATTGGCTACCACGCGGTGCGGTGTCTCGAACTGGGAAATACCGAGCAGGAGTTCGTTGGGGTCGTTGATGGAGTAGTTGTTAGACCAGGCCGAGCCTGCGCTGGAGCCGGGGTTGCCCGTTACGTCTCTGGCGCGGGTGTAGGTGTAGAATACGGAGCCATAGAAGCCATCCTGTGCATTAAGCGTCAGGCCACCGGTTAAGGCCAGGGAATTTCCTTTGCTGGTGTTGCTGAGCACAGTGGCAGTGCCGCTGAGGTCCTCGTTGTACTGGGTGTTGTTCCGGCCGTTCCAGAAATCCCGGTTGTCGCCAGCGTAGTTCAGCTGTTGGGTGGCCTCTATTCTGTTCGCGTTAAACTGGTAAACGCCCTGGATGTCTTTGGTATAAAGCAGGTCTACCGTGGCTACCAGCGGTGTGCTGGGGATGGTGTAATCTGCCGCGATGCTGCTTCTCCATACCTGCGGCATCTTGAAGTTGCGGTCAACCAGCGCGAAGGTTCCGGGAGCGCCACCGCTGGGCGACTTGATGAAAACGTCGGAAGGTCCGTTGTTTACCCAGTACATGGGGTCCGGATTGAACCGGATGCCCTCCAGCGCCTCGTCAGGAACCGGCTCCAGCGTGTTCTGGATTACACCGGCGTTGGTAGGCATGTTGGTGAGCCACACAAACGGTATGCGACCCGAGAAAATACCTGTTCCGCCGCGCAGCTGCAAAGTTCCGTCACCAAACGCATCGTAGTTAAAGCCGATCCTCGGGGAAAGCATCAGGCGGGACTTTGGCCACTCGCCGCTCGAGTAAGTGGTTGGGTTTCCGTCTGTGTCAGACAAAACGAGGGCGTCAATAGACGGGTTAGCGGTAAGCTCGTTCAGGTAGAGGGGCAACTCAGCGCGCAGGCCCACTGTCAGATCAAGTTGCTCGTTGAAGGTAATCTTGTCCTGTGCATACAGACCGGCCGTGGCAAAGTTAACGCGGGCAACAGGGTCCTGGCCTTCGTAGGGATAGGTGATACCAAACGATAGGGGCTGGGCATCGGTCAGGAAGTCGTTCACGGAGGCGTAGCGGTAATAGGAAGTGGCCATGCGCTGGTAGCTGTTACCGAACTTCAGCAGCTCGAAGCTGGCACCGCCGGTAAAGGTATGCTTTCCGGCCAGGTACGTGAGGTTGTTGGTAAACGAGTAGTTGTCGTTGAGCACCTCGTTGCCTTTGCTGAACAGCTCCGTACCGAAGGAAATGTACTGGTCTCCGTCTTGCCATATATCCACAAAAGGAAAATCTTCGGCTGGCGTCGTGCGCGTATCCTGTATGCGGCTGAAAGTGGCCAGGAACTGGTTCGACAGCTTGTCAGACAAAGAGCTGTTCAATTCTGCCGTAAGCGAGCGAACCACGTTTTTGAAAGAGTAATTCGCATTCTCGAACGCGATGGCGTTAGAGCTTACGCGGCTTGAGGAAGAACGCGGGTTAGGGCCTGAGTTGTTGTTCACGACCTGGTCGCTTGTGCCTTCCACCTGGTTGTAGCGGATGGTAAAGGTGTGCTTGTCCGTGATGTTCCAGTCCAGGCGCACCAGGAACTTCTTGCTCTCATTGGCGAACTCGTTGGCGTAGTTCTCATAAGCCCCCGGGTTGTAGTCGTAGTTGTTGATCAGGTAATCGCGCACCAGCTCCAGGTCAGTCGCCGTCGTTCTGGCTACATTTGGCCCGGTCAGGCCCGGGCGGGAGGCAACCCAGGTAATGCCCGGGAAAGTCTCTTCCTCCTGCTCGTAGTTGGCGAAGAAAAACAGCTTGTTCTTGATGATCGGGCCTCCCAGACGGGCACCGAACGTTTTCGTCTCGTTTGCGGCCTGCTCCGGAAGTTCCTGATCTCCGATTTTTGTTCCGTTGAAGTTCTCGTTGCGGTAAAAAGTGTAGGCAGAGCCCGAGAAAGTGTTTGTGCCGCTACGGGTCACCGCGTTGATACCGGCCCCAGTAAAGCCCGACTGGCGCACGTCGTAAGGGGCAATGTTTACCTGAATCTGCTCGATGGCGTCCAGCGATATGGGCTGCGAGCTTCCGCCCGGCAGGGCGTTCGAACTCAGGCCGAAGGCGTTGTTGAAGTTGGCGCCGTCTATCTGAAGGTTGTTGTAGCGGGCGTCCCTGCCGGCAAACCCGTTTCCGTTGGCCTGTGGTGTCAGGCGGGTAAAGTCCGTAACGCTTCGTGAGATGGTGGGAAGCGTGTTTATCTGCTCGGTGGTGACGTTTGTCGCGGCCCCTGTTTTGTTTGCGTTGAAAATGGAGCTTTGATCCGCTGTTACCACGACCTCCTGCAAATCGGTGCCGGACTCTGACAAAGTGGCCTCCAACTGGTAGGGCACTCCTAATCGCAGCGTGATATCGCTGTATGTTTTCGGCTGGAAGCCTATATAGCTTACCTCCACCACATATGGGCCGCCCACCCGCATGTTCTGTATGTTGAAGCGGCCTTCCACGTTGGTGGCGGTGCCGTACACCGTGCCGGAGGGTTGGTGTGTCGCTTTCACGGTGGCTCCGATCAGGGGCTCGCCACTAGCGTCCGTTACAGAACCGTTGATGCTGCTTGTGGTTACCTGTGCCTGAAGCCCTGTCACACTGAGTAACATGAGAAGCGCTGCAAGTAAATACTTCTTCATAAAAAATGGGTTAGATTGGTGGGCTGTGAATCTTTTCCTCCTGCTGCGCCTGCCCTCTGGCACAGCCGGCGAAGTACTGTAAATGTTGTCCATGAGATGGGTTGGTTAATTTTGGCGCAAAGGTAAGGCAGTCAGAAGCATTTCTCATAACATTCCTGTTATTTATATATGAATACTTCCTTGTGGTTTGCCTGATGGAAACGGGGGCTGCTTTTATATGCGGCACAGTGGCTGAAACGGGCATAAAGCGTCTGAAGTACAGTAATTACTGTGCTTCAGACGCTTTATATTGAGAGAAAACAGGAGAAGGGCTGCGGCAGCCGCACAAGCTATATATACCGCATTAAAAAACCGGCGGGCGCACGGCTTTTAGGAAGATTTTCTGGAAATGATCGGCATATAGATTATTCTCCACCACGCCCAGGGAAGAGGAGGCGTGAATGAAGCGCACCTCGTCTTTGCTGATAACCTCTGTCACCATGCCCACATGGGTCACGTCGCGGCTAAACCGGTTGGCCCCGAAAAAGACCAGATCGCCCTCTTTTATGTTTTTCAGCTTCACTTTCTGGCCGTAGCGGCTCTGTTCGTCTGAGGTGCGCGGCAGCGTCACGTCGATGCTCTGGAAGGAGGTGCAGAGCAGCCCGGAGCAGTCCATGCCCACCCGGGTGGTGCCGCCCCACCTATAGGGGGTGCCGGTGTAGGAGCGGGCGGCCGCAATCACGGTGGCCACGTCGCGGTCCAGGTTGCGCGACCGCGTGCGGGTGCGGCTGGTGCGGTCTTTGGAGGCGGCGATGCGCTCGCCGGAATCACCGTTCCTGCGGACTGCCTCTCCGGATCGGCGCTCCTGGCGCCGCTCGGCGGCTATCTCGCGGGCCGATTTGTAAGGTTCGCCGGGCTTGCTGAACCGGGGCGTGGAGGTCTGGCAGGCGGCCATCAGCACCAGCAAAAAGATTATGGGGGCGGAGGAGGTAAATTGTGTTTTCAAAGCGTATTTTAGCAAGCGTAAGTGTAACAAAGTCTATATATCCGGTGGCTAAAATACAGATTAGCCTTCCATTTTAAAAATGAAATTCAATTCTATTACCCCAGAATTTGCCGAGGCCCTGGCCGCCATTGTTGGCCGGGAGCACGTGCTGCTGCCCACCGCCGCAGACGACATGCAGCGCTACACCCACGACGAGACTGAAGACCTGCGCTTCGAGCCGGAGGTGGTGCTTAAACCTGCTAACGCCGCCGAGATCAGCCTTATTATGAAGTTCTGCCACGTAAACCTCATTCCGGTGACGCCGCGCGGCGCAGGCACGGGTCTGAGCGGCGGGGCTTTGGCAGTACACAAAGGCATCGTCCTGTCGACAGAGCGGCTGAATAAGATTTTAGATATAGACGAGCGCAACCTGCAGGCCACCGTGGAGCCGGGTGTGATCACGCAGGTCTTTCAGGAGGCGGTGATAGCGTGCGGGCTGTATTACCCGCCTGACCCCTCCAGCCGGGGCAGTTGCTTTCTGGGCGGCAACCTGAGCCAGTCGAGCGGCGGCCCGCGGGCGGTGAAGTACGGCGTCACCAAAGACTATGTGCTGAACATGGAGGTGGTGCTGCCGACGGGCGAGGTGACCTGGACCGGGGCCAACGTGCTGAAAAACGCCACCGGTTATAACCTGACGCAGCTGATGGTCGGGAGCGAGGGCACCCTGGGCATCATCACCAAAATCGTGTTCCGGCTCATTCCGTACCCGACGCAGAACCTGGTGCTGCTGGTGCCCTTCCGGAAAGAGGAGGAGGCCTGCGAGGCGGTGTCGAAGATTTTCAGGGCGGGCCTGGTGCCTTCGGCGCTGGAGTTTATGGAGCGCGAGGCCATCGATTGGGCCGACCGCTACCTCGGCCTCGCGATAGAAAGACCGGCCGACGAGCGGGCGCATCTGCTGATTGAGTTGGACGGGAACGATATGGACCTGCTCTACAAAGACGCGGAGCGGCTATATGAGGTGCTGGAAACCTTCGACGTGGGCGACATTCTGGTGGCCGACAACGAGAAGCAGAAAAATGAGCTGTGGCAGCTGCGCCGCAACGTGGCCCACGCCGTCAAGAGCAACTCCATATATAAGGAGGAGGATACCGTGGTGCCCAGGGCGGAACTGCCCGCGCTGCTGAAGGGCGTGAAGGAAATCGGCACCCGGTATAACTTCAAATCCGTTTGCTACGGCCACGCCGGCGACGGCAACCTGCACGTGAACATTGTGAAGGGAGATATGACCGACGACGACTGGAACAACAAGCTGCCCGAGGGCATCAAAGAGATATTCAGGCTGTGCGTAAGCCTGGGCGGCACCATCTCCGGGGAGCATGGCATCGGCCTGGTGCAGCGGCCCTATATAACCATCGCGTTGAATGATGTGCAGTTGCGGCTCATGCGCGGCATCAAGGCCCTCTTCGACCCGCACGACATCCTGAACCCCGGCAAAATTTTCTGAGGCAGAAAAGGGGCAGACGGTATCGCCTGCCCCTTTTTATATATAGGCCTTATATATAGGTAGCTGGCTTTTACTCCAGCTTTTCTTCTGTCTCACTTTTGGATAGTTTGCACTCCATGCCGCGCAGGTTCACCCACGACTGCATCAGGTTGATGTGCGACTCGTTCAGCGGCGCCTGGTGCGTGTTGTGGTCGTACGTCTCCTGTTTGGGCGAGGCCATGGCAAACAGCATGTCCTGCGGCTCGTTCACTTTTTCGGTCGACTGGTGTGATCTCAGTATGGCTTCGTTTAATGATCTTCTCGTTTTCATATAATATAAAATTTAGTGGTGGTGAACTAACTCTCTCTTTTTGATCTCCTCCTGCACAAAGTTGCTCACGTAGTTGGCAATCTCTTCGGCGCTCTCCTCCTGCAAAAAATGGCCGCCTTCCTCAAACGGGATGACATAGCTCTCATGGAAAAAATTTTTCCAGCACTGCAGCGCCTCTATATGGATCAGCTTGTCCCGCTCCCCCCAGAGGATGAGCGTCGGGATGTCCTGTATCTTGCGGCGCTCTTTCCAGAGTTCGTCGTACCAGCGCGTCACGCCCACCAGTTCGCGGGCGCAGGTCAGGGTGCGCACGCGGTCACCGGGGCGCCCCAGGGCTTTTATATAGTGCTGCCGTATGGGTTCCGGCATGTTCTCCTCATCCTCAAAAAGGTCTTTTATCAGCGTGTCGGCCGACACGTTCAGCTTGGAGTGCAGGAACTTTCCCAATGGCCCCACCAGGTACTTGCTGGTGCCCGTAAAGCTCTGGTGCTTCGAGAGCGACCAGGTCCAGGAGTTGAGCATCACGATGCTCTTTACCTTTGCCGGGTGCCTGATGGCATAGGCAAACCCGATCGGTGCCCCGAAGTCGTGTACCAGCAGGGTCACGTCCTCCAGTTGCAGGTGATCCATCAGTTGCTCGAAGTTGGCGGCGTGGGCCCGGGGCTTGTAGCTCCAGTTCTCCGGCTTGTCAGACAGCCCGAAGCCGATCATGTCCATGGCGATGCAACGGTACTTCTTGCGCAGTATCTTAATCAGGTTGCGGTACAGGAACGACCAGACGGGGGTGCCGTGTATCATCACAATCGGCGGCCCTTCTCCCTCGTCCACGTAATGCATCCTTCCCGCCTTTAGCTGTAAATACTTGGACTTAAAAGGATACTCCTTCCTGTCCAGCCAGTCTGGTTTCATATAAGTACAGGGTGATGTGTCTTCTTCCTATACTTCATATAGCGGGGCAGGTTGCCGGGGTGCGTTGAAAAAGAAGGCCGCCCGGCATTAAATTTAGGCACCGCCACCGGGCAGGCAGGCAAGGTAAAATATATATGCTTTACCTTTACAGCCAGGTATGTGTGGGATAACAGGAGTGTATGCGTTTAAGGAGGCAGGCCGCGATGCCGCAGGGCGGCTGCCAGCGGCTGTGGCCGCCCTGCGGCATCGCGGCCCGGACGCGGAGGGCGTATATGCCCACGGCCCTGTGGGGCTCGGCCACCGCAGGCTGTCCCTGATTGCGCCCGTGCCAGCGGCAAACCAGCCTTTCACGAGCACAGACGGCCGCTACACCATCATCTTCAACGGGGAGATATTCAATTACGGCAGGCTCAGGAAAGATTTACAGGAAAAGGGAGCCGCTTTCCGCACCCATTCCGACACGGAGGTGCTGCTGCACCTGTATGCGCGGGCCGGGCAGGAGTGCCTGAAAAAGCTGACGGGCTTCTTCGCGCTGGCCATATATGACGCCGTGGAGGAGAGCCTGTTCCTGGCCCGCGACCGCTACGGCGAAAAGCCCCTGCTGTATTATAAGGATGCGGATAAATTCCTGTTCGGTTCGGAACTGGCGGCCCTGCTGCAGCTCGGCGTTCCACGTGAACTGGACTACACCTCGCTGTTCCAGTACCTCCAACTGACCTATGTGCCCGCGCCCGCCTCTATGCTGAAGGGTGTGAAGAAGCTGCAGCCGGGGCAGTCGTTATATATAAAGCACGGGAGGGTGCAGGAGAATACGTGGTACCGGCTGCCCTTCGACGGGGAAAAGGCCGCGCACAACCCACTGACATATCCGCAGCAGCAGGCTAAACTCAAAAAGCTTTTGCAGCAGGCCGTCTCCGACAGGCTGGTGGCCGATGTGCCGGTGGGTGCTTTCCTCAGCGGCGGCATCGATTCGTCGGTGGTTGTCGCGCTGGCAGCGCAGCAGGTCCCGAAGCTCAAAACCTATGCCGTCGGCTTCCCAGACCAGCCTTTCTTCGACGAGACCCGCTACGCCCGGCTGGTGGCTGAACGATACGGCACCGACCACACCGAACTGCGCTTGTCCGACACGGAGTTATATGCCAACCTCCCCGGCATGCTGGACAGCCTGAGCGAACCCTTTGCCGATTCCTCGGCGCTGGCGGTATATGCCCTGAGTAAACATGTGGGGCGGGAGGTGAAGGCGGTGCTGAGCGGCGACGGCGCTGACGAGCTTTTTGCCGGCTATAACAAGCACCGGGCGGAGTTTGCTCTGCTGCAAGGCGGCTTTAAGGCTGTGGCAGTAGAAAAGCTGAAGTTTATATGGGATGCGCTGCCGAAATCCCGAAACTCTTTTGCGGCAAACAAGGTAAGGCAGTTGCAGCGCTTCGCGGCGGGCGCAAGTTTGCCTGCGGCAGAGCGCTACTGGCTATGGGCCACCTGGCAACGGGAAGAACAGGCGCTGGCCCTGCTGGCCTCCCAACACAGGCAGGCGGCACAGGACAGGCTGTACCGCGCCCGCAAGAGCAGGTTGTTGGATTCCGTCAACAAAAATTATAATAACCTAAACAATATTAACAACGTACTATGTTCCGATTGGCGTCTGGTGCTGGCGAATGACATGCTCCCGAAGACAGACCTGATGGGGATGGCACATGGCCTGGAGATACGCAGCCCGTACCTGGACCACCGGCTGGTGAAGTTTGCGTTTTCGTTGCCGGTCTCCTCCAAGATTGATGAAAAGCTGCAGAAAAAGATTTTGCGCGACACTTTTAAAGACCTGTTGCCGCCTGCGTTGCACAGGCGCCCGAAGCAGGGCTTTGAGATACCCTTGCGCTCCGTTCTGCAGTCGGGGGCAGGGCTGGTGAACGACCTTCTTTCGGAGGATTACGTAAGAGCGCAGGGCGTTTTTGAGGCGCAGCAGGTGCATCACATTCGCCGGAGCCTAAGTGCTGGCAAGGCAGATGCCGTCCGGTATCAGGCATGGATGCTGCTGGTTTTTCAGTACTGGTGGCAGAAGTATATGTGCTGAGGATATGAACGTTATATAAAAATGAGCCCTTTTTGTTGAGCGCTTTGAAAGAATAGAATTATATTTGTAGCTATATTAAGTTTAGATTATTTATGAGAATCGCTGTAGTTGGTACTGGATACGTGGGCCTGGTGACGGGAACATGCTTTGCCGAGGTCGGAATTGATGTGACATGCATCGACATAGACCAGAAGAAAATTGATAACCTGAAGAAAGGCATCCTGCCTATCTATGAGCCGGGTTTAGAGGAAATGGTGGCCCGCAACACGCAGAAGGAGCGCCTTTCTTTCTCCACCGATCTGGCAACAAGCATACAGGGCTGCGACGTGGCCTTTATCGCCGTTGGCACGCCTCCTGGCGAGGACGGCAGCGCTGACCTGAAGTACGTGCTGGCTGTTGCCAGAAGCATCGGCCAGCATATGAACGACTACATTGTGGTGGTGACCAAGAGCACGGTTCCGGTTGGCACGGCCAACAAGGTGCGCGCTGCCATCGAGGAGGAGCTGGAGGCGCGCGGCGTGGACATTCCGTTTGACGTGGCCTCTAACCCGGAGTTCCTGAAGGAGGGAGCCGCCATCGAAGACTTCCTGAAGCCGGACCGCATTGTGGTGGGCGTGGCCTCCAACAGAGCCCAAGAAGTGATGAAGAAGCTCTACAAGCCCTTCCTGATGAACGGCCACCCGCTCATTTTCATGGATATCCCTTCTGCTGAGATGACCAAATATGCCGCCAACGCCATGCTGGCCACCAAGATCAGCTTCATGAACGACATTGCTAACCTCTGCGAGATTATGGGTGCCGACGTGAACATGGTGCGCAAAGGCATCGGCAGCGACGTGCGCATCGGCAATAAGTTTATATACCCCGGCATCGGCTACGGCGGCTCCTGCTTCCCGAAAGACGTGAAGGCCCTCATCAAGACCGCCTCTGAGAATGGCTACGAGATGAAGGTGCTGAAATCGGTGGAGGACGTGAACGAGAACCAGAAGTCTGTACTCTATAATAAGATATACAGCCACTTTGGCGGTGAACTGGCTGGCAAGACATTCGCTATCTGGGGCCTGTCCTTCAAGCCGAAGACAGACGACATGCGCGAGGCTCCGTCGCTGGTGATTATCCAGAAACTGCTGGAGCAGGGTGCCAAAGTACGCGCCTACGACCCGGTGGCCATGAAAGAGGCCGCCCATATGCTGGGTGACTCCATCGAGTACGGCAAGGACGAGTACGAGGCCCTGATTGATGCAGACGCGCTGCTGCTGGTGACGGAGTGGCCGGAGTTCCGCTCCCCTAACTTTAACGTGGTGAGCAAGCTGATGAGAGACAAAGTGGTATTCGACGGTAGAAATATTTATGAAGCTGCTGATATGAGCGAAAAAGGGTTTATCTACTATGGTATCGGCATAAAGCAGCAGGTGCCGCAGCAGTTAGACGCCACCCTATAAAAAATGACTGATAAGAGAGTACTGATTACGGGCGGAGCCGGCTTCCTGGGCTCCCACCTTTGCGACAGGTTTATCAAGGAAGGGTACAATGTGGTGGCTATGGACAACCTGATCACGGGTAGCCTCGATAACATAGAGCATCTGTTCAAGCTGCCCAATTTTGAGTTTTACCACCACGACGTCTCGAAGTTCGTGCATGTGCCGGGCAAGCTGGATTACATCCTGCACTTCGCCTCACCGGCCAGTCCGATCGATTACCTGAAAATCCCGATCCAGACGCTGAAGGTAGGGTCATTGGGAACGCACAACTTGCTTGGCCTGGCCAAGGCGAAAGGAGCGCGTATGCTCATTGCCTCCACTTCCGAGGTATATGGCGACCCGCTGGTGCATCCGCAGCGCGAAGACTATTGGGGCAACGTAAACCCGGTGGGGCCGCGCGGCTGCTACGACGAGGCAAAGCGCTTTCAGGAGGCCATCACCATGGCCTACCACATGCACCACAGCCTGGAGACGCGCATTGTGCGCATCTTCAACACCTACGGTCCGCGCATGCGCCTGGACGACGGTCGCGTATTGCCCGCTTTCCTGAGCCAGGCCCTGCGGGGCGAGCCGCTCAGTATTTTCGGAGACGGCAGCCAGACGCGCTCTTTCTGCTATGTGGACGACCTGGTGGAGGGCATCTACCGCCTGCTGCTTAGCGACTATCACCTGCCGGTGAACGTGGGCAACCCCTCCGAAATCACCATCAAAGAGTTTGCCGAGGAAATCTGCAAGCTGACAGGTGTGGAACTGAAGGTGGAGTACCAGCCGCTGCCGAAAGACGACCCGCAGAAGCGCCAGCCCGACATCACCAAGGCAAGGGAGATACTGGGCTGGGAGCCGCAGGTGGACCGCGCTGAAGGCCTGAAGCGGACGCTGGAGTACTTCAGGGATAAGATAGAACTTCCGGCCTCGCAGGAAGCGTAACGATGGAAGGAAATAAAACAGAAGGGGCTGCGTACGCAGCCCCTTCTGTTTTTTACAACTTGTCACTTAAAAGGATATCCCGAAGCCGCTCTCCCGCCTTTCCATCGAATTTGTACATCCATTCTTCCGTGAATTTCGCCTTGTTTGGGAGCTGTTTCTGGTGCAGTTGTTCTATATGCTGCAATGCCCACTCCAGATCCTGCATGGAATAAACCGGGTGCGCCACACCGGCCTCTATAAAAGATTTGGACACGTCGATTCTGCCGATGGGGTGGTTTTCATACGTGACGACAGCCGTATGTGGAAAGGCAGCAAAAGGCATCAGGAGTGTTGAGTAGAAACCTAAGACAAAGGGTATGGATGGAGCAAGCTGTAAAAGCTGTTCGTCATTAATCAATTCCACTGCTTGGTGGCTCTGCTGCCACAGTGAAACATCTTGCCTCGGGTGCGGCTTTACGTATAGCTTAAATCGATGCCTTGAACATACCCTGCTCAAGTCGTGTATAAATCGTTTCTTCTGATTCTTAGTCCAGTTTAACAGTCCATGTTCTGCTAAAGGTTGATCTATCAGCAGTACAGCCCGTGCCGGAGTTGCAGGAACAACACCTGCAAATCTGTCGAAGTAAGGGATTCCGATATAAAAAACCTTCTGTTGATCAGGCAGGATGTCGTATATTTGATGGGTGCGGAATATTTTCTCACTGAAAGATATACAATAAACTGGCTGCCTTTTCTGTGATTTGATGCGGACGGCTGTTCCAAAGAAATTATATTTGCTTCTTACTTCTATGAACTCCTTCATGATTTTTGCATCAGCTACAGGAAAACGCCGGATGCTGTTCAGCAAAAACAATCTTGTTTTTAGCCTAGGTCTGAATTCACGAAGTATAGTTAAGAAATTGAGCAGCCGCGCTTGGAGGCTGGGTGCTGGGACTGTATTTTTCCCGGCACTGAGATGAGGAAGGTAATCTGCCCTTAGCCCGTGCTCTAGATGGAAAGTTGGAATACCAATGTTCTTACAGGCTATATTCAGTGCCACATGATTGTAAGCTTCAATATAGAGGAAGAGAACTTTAGCTGGCTTTATTTTTTCTAAAAGATCAAAGGCGTCGCGATAGTCTTTCCAAAAGATACATTTGCCGTACGCTTTGTGGTAATGATTCGTAATTTCTTTTTTGGAGGCAAACTCAAGAAAAAAGAAGTTGAAGCCATCTTTGCTTTTCAGCAACAAGTCGAGATAGTCTCTCCTGTTATAATCACCAACAAACAGTATATTTGGTTTGTTTTCCATAGGTTAGGTGCAACGTCATTCTGCTATAAATGTATTCCAAAGGGCGTGAAGAAATGCCACATGTAGCCTTGGTTGTCCCTGCAATAGGTCGTGAAGGTATCACGAAGCAGGTTGCTAATCAAATAAAGGTGCTGCAGCAGGAGAATATAGATGTTTTTCTGATTGTATTAACTATATATAATTCAGCTGTGATGGCTGAATTTGGAGTAAGGCTGTCCGAGCATAACGTAATAGAATTACAACAACCCGCACCTTATCTATCTGTGCAGGCGCTCCTTAAATCTTACTCCACGATAAGACCGGTGCTTAAGTTCCTGAAAAGGAATAAGGTTTCCATGGTCGTCGCTCATGCTGCTTATGCACATTTTGTGATGCGACTTGCAAAGGCAGTAGGCTACTTGAGCAGGTATCCTTTTATTCTCCATCAGCATTTTCATGGACTTCAGTATGCGCAGTTTCCTGTAAACTCGTTGCGGAGATTTATTGTCAATAAACTTAACCAAATACTTGCCAAGCTATTTGACGATAGCCATATCTATATAAGCAAGGCAGTAAAAGCAGATGTTGAGGAAAACCTGGTCAGAATAAAAAAACAGGGTATTCTCTACAATCCGATAGATACTGAGCAGGCGTTAGCTGAAAGTAAAGAAGTGAATATCCTTTTAGCTGCATATCGGGAGGCGTTTGTAATTGTTCTGCCTGGAAGGCTGGATCATAACAAAGGCCAGCTTTTCTTTGCGCGCGTTCTTGAGCAGTTTTTACGTCAGAGAGAGATTAGGATAGGTAAGCTCATGGTTCTTATAGTCGGGTCAGGAGAAATAGAGAGCGAACTTGAAGCAGAAATTGCGGAGAGTAATGTGCTGCAGCACTATGTCAGATTGGTTGGGGAATTGCCAAACATAAATTTGCGGTATTTGTTGCACCTCGCTCACCTCGTGGTTGTACCTTCTTTTGTTGAAGGCTTCTCCTTTGTGGCATTAGAAAGTCTTGCAGCCGGCAAAATGTTGTTGGTGTCTGACGCCGGAGGCCTAAAAGAGGTTGTGACTGATGGCAAAACTGGTTTTGTTTTCAAGGCGGGTGACAAGCGGGATTGCCTGGCGAAGCTGAATTACATCTATGAGAACAGAGATAAGGAACTAATTAATAGAGCAAAAATTGAGCAGGATTTAAAGCTAAAGTTCTCTTACGAACAGCACAAGAGGGATTTCTTGCAGCATGTGTACAGTATAAGTGTTAAGTAATGTGAAGAGGAATGTCCTGTTTCTGATTTATTGGAGTTTGTATGACGGCTTAACGCAAGGTGCTGCTTTGCCGCATATGCAACGGCTGGTAGGGATCAGGGATATAGAAAGAGTGCTGCTTGTAACGCTGGAGAGAGGAGAGGCCTCTCTGGCTACCCCTGATACAGCTTTACAGCTTCCTGAGAAAGTATGGCATATGCCGATTTATCTGAAAACTTATGGACTGAATCTGATAACTAAAATAAATGACTTTATCCGTTTGCCGAAGCAGCTCCATGAGATATGTAAGCAGGAACAGATTCATTTTATAGTCGCCCATGGAACTCCAGCCGGGGCATTAGCCTTCAAAGTGTGGGAGAAATGTAAAATGCCATTTTACGTCAGTCTATTCGAGCCGCACGCGGATTATATGGCGGAATCCGGGGTGTGGAGCAAAAGCGGCCTGAAGTATAAATTCCAGTTGCGTTGGGAAAAGCGACAAAAAAAGCATGCTGCCGGATTGATGCCCGTTGCTGTAAATTATGAAGAACTTCTTATAAAAGAAGGTGTGCCAATCGAAAAGGTCTTTATGGTACCATGCACTGTTAACCCAAATGCATTCAAGTTTGATAGCAATAGCAGGATAGCCATGCGGTTACAAATGAAATGTGAAGGGGCAACAGTCGGCATATACGTGGGCAAGTACGGCGGGCTGTATTACGATCAGGAAGCCTTCTATCTATATAAACGCTGCTTGGAAACCATTCCCGGTTTCAGACTCATCATCCTATCGCCGCACCCGCAGGAGGAAATACTGCAACACCTCGGGCAAAGCGGCATTGACAAGGCGAAGGTATATATAACTTCTGTGCCACATGCCGAGGTGCCAGTCTACCTTTCTGCCGCTGATTTTGCCTTTGCAACTTATAAACCCGGACCTTCCAAAAGGTTTCTTTCCCCAATCAAAACCGGGGAATACTGGGCGAACGGGCTGCCGGTGCTGCTGACGGAGGGCGTGGGCGACGACAGCGACATCATAAAATGTGAAGGCGGTGGCGCTACTTTTAACCTGCGGGAGGAGGGAAGCGTGGAGAGGGCATTAGAGAAGATTCAGCAAATACTGAAGGACCCAGCGCACCGGCAGGAAATCCCCAGGCTGGCGCAAAAGTACAGGTCTCCGGAGCGGATACGGGAGGCATATGAATATTTCTTCGGGCAAAGCAAGGAGGAGCAGCCGTGAAGGTGCTGTTTGTGGTGCCTTACCCGGTGGGGCAGGCGGCCTCGCAACGCTACCGGGTGGAGCAGTGGCTGCCACTGCTGCAGGAGCAGGGCAGCCTATATAAACTGGCTCCTTTCTGGAGCCAAAGCACCTGGCCTGTTCTCTATAAGCCCGGCCATATAGGAAAGAAAGCCCTTGGGCTGTTGGCTGGGTTTTGGCGTCGCTTGCTGCTGCTTGCCCGACTGCCCCGCTACGACTATATCTTCGTACACCGCGAAGCCACGCCCGTGGGGCCGCCCTGGTTTGAGTGGGTGGCGGCGAAAGTCCTCCGCAAAAAAATCATCTTCGACTTCGACGATGCCATCTGGCTGCCCGACAGCAACCGGGGAAGTGGCTGGCGCAAAAAGCTAAAATGGCGCCACAAAACTGCGCAAATCTGCCGATGGAGTTACAAAGTAAGCTGCGGGAATGATTATCTCCGGAACTATGCACTAAAGTACAACGCTGCGGCGGTGCTGCTGCCCACTGTGCTGGATACAGACCAGGTATGTATAAATCGGAAAGAACAACAGACAGCCGAGGTGGCGATTGGCTGGATTGGATCGCACTCCACGCTGCCTTACCTGCAACTGCTTGAGCCAGTTTTGCAGCGGCTGGAACGAAAGTACAGTTTCAAACTATATATCATCGCGGACCGGCCTCCCCAATTACAGTTGCAGTCTGTCATATTTAAGCAGTGGCGGCGCGGGACGGAAACAGAAGACCTGCTGGAGTTCCATATCGGGCTGATGCCGCTGCCGGACACGGACTGGGCCAGGGGCAAATGCGCTTTCAAGGCACTGCAGTATATGGCGCTGGGCATTCCGGCGGTGGTAGCGGGGGTGGGGGCCAACCTGGGGGCGGTGGCAGACGGCAGAACGGGCTATATATGCCAGACGGAGCAGGAGTGGTACGAGCGTCTGGAGGAGCTAATCCTCGAACCGGGGAAACGTGCCGGCATGGGGGCCGCTGGCCAGGAATGGGTGAAGGCGCGTTACTCGCTGCAGGCGCACCGGCACACGTTCCTCAGCCTCTTCTCTTAGCCCTTCTGGTTGCTTTCTTTAACTCCTTCATGTACTCCTTCGCCTCTTTGTAAGTATCCGATTTTTTCTCGCTTATCTGCAGCACCACGTTGTAGTAATGCCTGGCGGCGGCCGTGTCCTTTTGCTGCTTCGCGATGCGGGCCAGGTTCAGGTAAGAGTTGATGAAGTAGCCGGAGTCCCGCTCGTTCGTCATCTCGGCGAACATGATGGAGCTTTTGTAGTACTGCGCGGCCTTGTCGAAGTTGCGGTACTTGTGCTGGTTGATGTACGCGAGGATATAGGACGCATAGCGGCCGCTCACCGCCTCGTAGCCCGGCATCTGCTGGTCCAGCTTGCTCAGGATATCCAGCGACACCTGCTCTGCCTTGGTGAAGTAGCCCTGCACAAACAGCAGGCGGGCGTAAAAGCGCTGAAAGTAGGCGTTGTCGGGGTATTTCAGGGCAAGGTCCTGCGAGAGTTGCAGCGCCTGCTCCATGTGTTTCTCCTCGTTGGCATATATCTTCATCAGGAAGAACTTGGACTCGGTGCCGGTGTAGAAGCCGGTGTTGGCCACGTAGGCCAGCTGCTTCAGCCCGAGGCGCTTGTCCCCGTCGGGGAAGAACATCAGCACGGGGCGCAGCATCGGGTAGTTCTCATGAATCCAGATGGAGTAATAGTTGAAGAGGGCCTCCCCGAACAGGAACTCCGGGCTCAGGCCGTTGCCCGCTTTGGCTTTCTCCATAAAGTCGAGCGCGTTTTTGCTGGCCACGGTGGCCTTGCGCCAGTTGCTGCGCTCGGAGTGCAGGCGGGCGGTGAAGCCGTAGGCGGCAGCCAGGAAAAAGGAGGCCTCAAAGTTTTTCTCGTCCCTGTCGTACATCGCCTCGGCCTTCTGGATGGTGGTGTCCATATAGGCGAAGAAGAGGTCGTCGTACTTCAGCGTCTGGATGTTGGTGGGCACAATCTTCCACCACTGGCTCAGGCCCATCAGGAAGTAGGGCAGCGGGTGGTTGGGGTAGCGGCGGCGCATCGACATGAACTGCTTCTCGGCGCGTGCGTACTTGAAATTGTACATATTGTCCACGGCGCCTTCTAACTCGTACTGAATGTCCTTGTCAAGCAGCAGCATGCCCTTCACTTTGCCCGCCTCGGGTATCACCTCAATCGACTCAATGACGACGTGCCGCATGGCGGTGGTGTCTGTTGGTGCTGCCGTGTCCTGTGCTGCGCCCAAAGCCGGTACTACAGAACTGAAGATGATGAACAAGAACTTCTTCATGGAAAAATAGAATATTCAGGTTTTAACAGCGCCTTTTGGAAGGGTGGCTACCGTCGATGATAAAAGTACAACATATCTCCTGATTTTGAATTCCATTAAATGAAAATATTTATGAAACTTCTGGAGCAGCTCTGTGAAATCCATGCCCCGTCCGGTAATGAGCAAAACATGACAAAATTTATGCTGGGCTATATAAACCAGCATAAAAACACCTGGAAACAACCGCCAAAAGTATTGCACGGGAATGCTTTCCAGGATTGCATTCTGCTGGTGTTCGGTACGCCCCGGAGTGCAATTTTCGCGCACATGGACTCTGTCGGATTCACCGTGCGCTACGGCAGGCAGCTCGTCAAAATAGGCGGTCCCGACATCGCAAACGGCTACCGGCTGGTGGGTGAAGACGCACAGGGCAGGATAGAGTGCTCACTGGTATACAACGAAGCGGAGGAGCAACTTCAGTATATAAATGAGCGGGAAATTGACCGCGGCACCGAGCTTGTCTTCAAGTGCGATTTCCGGGAGACGGACGAGACCGTGCAGAGCTGCTACCTCGACAACCGCCTCGGCGTGTGGAGTGCCCTGCAGGTGGCCGAGACGCTGGAGCACGGCATCATCGCGTTCAGTTGCTGGGAGGAGCACGGCGGCGGCTCGGTGTCTTTTCTCTCGCGCTATATATACGAGCAGTACGGCGTAACGCAGGGCTTGATTTCCGACATCACCTGGGTGACGGAGGGGGTGCAGGCGGGCAGGGGCGTGGCCATCTCTCTGCGCGACAGCCTGATCCCGCGCCGCGCCTACGTGCAGCGGATCATCCGCATCGCGCAGGAGTCGGGTATTCCGTTTCAACTGGAGGTGGAGGGTGCGGGCGGAAGCGACGCCAAGGAACTACAGCGCAGCCACTACCCCTGGGACTGGTGTTTTGTGGGGGCACCCGAGGACAACGTGCATACCCCGGACGAGATAGTACACAAGCGGGACATCGAGAGCATGGTGGCCCTTTACAAAGTGCTGATGCAGAAACTCTGAGCCATATAGCTGGCGCTGCTATATGGCCTGTCTATATATGTGCTGGGGGAATCCGGTGAGCCCTGAATGCGGCAACTCTATATATAGCTGTGCTGGTTTTGCCAAGCTACGGCAAACGGCTGCAGAGAGAAATGGCCGCGCTTGCAAAATATATTTCAGAGGCGCGTTTTTCCCCGACAGTAGGGAGAAGCATATAGCTGTTACGATATATAGTAAAAATTCCGGGTGACACTTTTGCGCATGGCGCGAGTGGGTCTATATAAGCTGCTCACTGTCAGGGAGGTTCATCTGCTGCAGGGGCAGCCTCTTTTGCCCGGGGCGTTAAAGGCCTTTCCCGGGGCCGTGAAAAGGCGCATCTATTATGCAGGCGGGCGCTGCAACTTCTTGTCAAATAACCGTATAGCCTGCAGGCTGTGGCGCAGGATTGGGTAGGGGGCGTTTGGAAAAGTCTGTGGAATAACTTTTCTTTAATAACTATATATTACTATCCTCAAAACCTAAATCTCATATATGGAAAGTATCCTTTACGCAATTCCCGCTTTCGGCGTGGCCGCCCTCATTTACACCTGGTTCAGGTCGGCGTGGGTCACGAAGCAACCTGCCGGAAACGACCGCATGAGCACCATTGCCCGCCATATAGCCGATGGAGCCATGGCCTTCCTGAAAGCGGAGTATAAAGTAATGGCTTATTTCGTCATTATCGCCTCATTGTTCCTGTTCTACCTGGGCTACACCGGCGAGAAGTCTCACCCGCTTATCGTGGTGTCCTTTATCATCGGCGCGTTTCTGTCGGCGCTGGCAGGCTTCATCGGCATGCGCATTGCCACCAAGTCGAACGTACGCACTGCCGAGGCCGCCCGCAGCAGCCTCTCCCGGGCGCTGAACGTCTCGTTTGCGGGAGGCTCCGTGATGGGGATGGGCGTGGCCGGACTGGCTGTGCTGGGCCTGGGCTCGCTGTTCATCACTTTCTATTATATGTTTGTGTACAGCACCGGCGCCGATGTGAACGGCGTTGAGATGGAGCGCGCGCTAGAGGTGCTGACGGGCTTCTCACTGGGCGCGGAGAGTATCGCGCTGTTTGCCCGCGTGGGCGGCGGCATCTACACCAAGGCCGCTGACGTGGGCGCCGACCTCGTAGGCAAGGTAGAGGCCGGCATCCCCGAGGATGACCCCCGCAACCCCGCCACCATCGCCGACAACGTGGGCGACAACGTAGGCGACGTGGCCGGTATGGGCGCTGACCTGTTCGGCTCGTACGTGGCCACCATCCTGGCCACCATGGTGCTGGGTCGCGAGGTGGAGGTGCAGGATAATTTCAGCGGCATCTCGCCCGTCATCCTCCCCATGCTCATTGCCGGATTGGGCATTATCTTCTCCCTGATCGGAATGCTGTTTGTGCGTGTAAAAGAGGGCGGCGATGTGCAGGCGGCCCTGAACCGCGGCAACTGGATATCGGTGGCGCTGACGGCCGTGGCCTCTTATTTCGTTATCCAGTGGCTGCTGCCCGAGAACCTGAGCCTGCGCAATTTCGACTTCACGGCAGACGGGGTATATATGGCGGTGCTGGTGGGCCTCGTAGTGGGCTCACTCATGAGCATCATCACAGAATACTATACCGCGATGGGCAAAAAACCCGTGAACTCTATTGTGCAGCAGTCTTCCACGGGCCATGCCACCAACATCATAGCCGGTCTGGCGGTGGGCATGCACTCCACTGTGCTGCCGATTATTGTGCTGGCGGCGGGCATTGTGTTTTCTTATGCGGCGGCTGGTCTATACGGCGTGGCCATCGCGGCGGCCGGTATGATGGCCACCACGGCCATGCAACTTGCCATCGACGCCTTCGGCCCTATTGCCGATAATGCCGGTGGTATTGCTGAGATGAGCGAACTCCCCAAAGAAGTGCGCGAGCGCACCGACATACTGGATGCGGTGGGCAACACCACGGCGGCCACCGGCAAAGGCTTTGCCATTGCCTCAGCCGCGCTAACGTCGCTTGCCTTATTCGCCGCTTTCGTGGGCATTGCCGGCATCCCGAGCATCGACTTATATAAAGCGCCGGTGCTGGCGGGCCTTTTCATCGGTGCCATGATTCCATTTGTGTTCTCGGCGCTGGCTATTGCGGCGGTGGGCAGAGCGGCCATGGCGATGGTACACGAGGTGCGCCGCCAGTTCCGCGAGATTCCGGGCATCATGGAAGGCACAGGCAAGCCGGAGTATGAGAAGTGCGTGGCCATCTCGACAAAAGCGGCCATCCGCGAAATGATGCTGCCAGGCGCTATTGCGCTTATCGTGCCGCTTATCGTAGGTTTTGGTCTGGAGGGCGCTTTCCCGGACACGTCTTCGGCGGAGGTGCTGGGCGGCTTGCTGGCTGGCGTTACCGTGTCGGGGGTGCTGATGGCCATGTTCCAGTCTAACGCTGGTGGTGCCTGGGACAACGCCAAGAAATCGTTTGAGAAAGGCGTGGAGATTAACGGCGTGATTGAGTACAAAGGCTCGGATGCCCACAAAGCCTCCGTGACCGGCGATACCGTGGGCGACCCTTTTAAAGACACGTCCGGCCCGTCCATGAACATCCTCATCAAACTCATGTCGATTGTGTCGCTGGTTATCGCGCCGCACATTGCCCTGGAGCAGGAGCCACCCATTCCGGAAGCCCCTGTCGAACTGGAGCCGATTAATATGGACGTAAGAGAGCTTTACCCGGAAACAGCGAAAGTGGGCATCAACCCAGAGAGTACCGTGGTGCTCTCACTTACTTCTCTGAAGTTTTAGCATCAGAGAGGTGAGAAGGGTTATATATCAAATAAATGGACAAGTTTTTACAGCTAAAGCATTGGCAAGTATTTCTCTATTTATTAATTGTTCCTGCCTTTATTCCTGACAATGAAATAGGCGAGTATATTTCCGTTATCTATGGATTTCTATTTATTGTATGGCTACTGAAAATCAACGAAGAACTATATAAAAGGCTGCCAAAAGGTGTTAATCTGAACATAAGGCTCTTACAAGTTAATCTTACTGTTTCGTTTTTATACTTTGCTGTCATACAGTTGTTTACAGGCGGCTACCATATTTCTTCGGAACAGGACAATTATGCTATATATGGCTGGAAGATGTGGGTTTATATTCCATTTACTTTTTATATTCTGTACTCCTATGGTTACTCACTTCACTTTACAGCCTATTCAATTCATACGATTGAGAAAAAGCTTTATGGGAAATCTACTGAATACACAGCCCTAATATTAGGATTGTTCTTTTTCCCAATAGGGATTTGGTCAATTCAGCCAAAAATAAATAGAATATTAAGGACACCTGTTGCAGAATAAATAACAAGCATATAACAAAGCTCAGCTATAATTTGTCCATCGGCTGCGCGAGCAAGTTATATATGGCCGTGTGCGAGTTTTAGCCTGTCCTTCGTAGAAGATGCCTGTCATCCTATCCGTGCGGCATCACTTAGTTTACATAAGCCCAGCCATTGTGTTGGGCTTATTTTTTAATTATACTTACCTTTGTACAGGCACCAACGAACGAAGCCATGGAACCGCGCACCATTCAAATACACGATTGCGAGTTTAAAACCTACATCTTCGAGGAAGAAATCATTGCCCGCATCGTGATGCTGGCCGAGCAGTTGGATAAGGAGTATGCCGGAAAGCAGCCGCTGTTCCTGGCGGTGCTCAACGGCTCGTTCATGTTTGTGGCGGACCTGCTGAAGCGCATCAGCATTCCATGCGAAGTTTCCTTTATCCGCCTCTCCAGCTACCAGGATACCCAAAGTACGGGCAGGGTGAAGGAGGTGCTGGGGCTGAACGAGGACATCCAGCACCGGCACGTGGTGGTACTGGAAGACATTGTGGACACCGGGCATACCGTGCATGGCCTGCTGGAGCAACTGCGGGAGCGCGGCCCCGCGTCGGTGGAGGTGGCGACGCTGCTGCTGAAACCAGACTGCCTGCAGCACCCGCTGGATATAAAGTACGTGGCCAAGCCCATCCCGAACGATTTTGTGGTCGGCTACGGGCTGGATTACAACGGGCTGGGCCGCAACCTGCGCGACATCTATAAAATCGTTTCCTAAGCTTGCCTGCTGTGTGTTGTGTCAGCAACGCAGGCGGCGGCTACAGTTCCACTTTCTAAAAAGGACATATATAAACCGATACATTTGCTCTTCATAACAAGCTAAGATATGCTCAACATCGTTTTATTCGGACCCCCAGGTGCCGGTAAAGGTACCCAAAGCCAGAAACTGATAGAAAAATACGACCTGATCCACCTGTCTACCGGTGATCTGCTTCGCTCAGAGATAGCCGCCGGCACCAGATTGGGCCTGGAGGCAAAAAAGCAGATGGACAACGGTTTGCTGGTGCCGGACGAGGTGGTGATTGGCATGATCGGCAATAAGGTGAAAGAGCACCGCCACGCCGCCGGGTTTATATTCGATGGCTTCCCGCGCACCGTGCCGCAGGCCCAGAGCCTCGACAAACTGCTGCAGGAGAACGGGACGGAGATTTCGTGCATGATCGCGCTGCGCGTGGACGACGAGGAACTGACGCAGCGCCTGCTGCTGCGCGGCCAGACTTCCGGCCGCCCCGACGACCAGAACGAGGAGTTGATACGCAAGCGCGTGCAGGAGTACAATACCAAAACAGCGCCTGTGGCCGACTATTACGCCGGGCAGGGGAAATTCCGCACCGTGGATGGCATCGGCGAGATTGATGACATCTTCCACGCGCTTTGCCAGCACATCGATGCGGTAAAAGACAGACAATAGAAAATTACATATACATCAGGTCCACCTAATTTGGCATCCAGCAACTTTATAGACTACGTCAAGATTTGTTCGCGCTCCGGCCACGGCGGCGGCGGATCCTCCCATTTGCACCGCGACAAGCTGACCTCCAAAGGCGGGCCCGACGGGGGAGATGGGGGGCGCGGCGGCCATATTATCCTGCGCGGCAACGCCCAACTCTGGACGCTGTTGCACCTGCAGTACCGCAAGCACATCATCGCTGAGAACGGCCATAACGGCGGCCCCAACCATTCCTTTGGGGCGCAGGGTAAGGACGAGGTGCTGGAAGTGCCCTTGGGCACCATCGCCCGCGACGCCGAGACCGGGGAAGTGAAATGCGAGATAACCGAGGACGGCCAGGAAATCATCCTGACGCCGGGCGGGCGCGGGGGCCTCGGCAACGCGCACTTTAAATCGCCGACAAACCAGACGCCGCGCTATGCACAGCCCGGGGAGCCCGGCGTGGAGGAATGGGTGATTCTGGAACTGAGACTGCTGGCCGATGTGGGCCTGGTCGGCTTCCCGAACGCGGGCAAGTCCACGCTGCTTTCGGTGGTGTCGGCGGCAAAGCCTAAAATCGCCAATTATGCGTTCACCACTCTGGAGCCTAACCTGGGCGTGGTGGCTTACCGCGACTACAAATCATTTGTGATAGCCGACATTCCGGGCATCATCGAGGGGGCCTCCGAGGGCAAAGGCTTGGGCCTGCGCTTTCTGCGCCACATCGAGCGGAACTCCATGCTGCTGTTCATGATTTCCTGCGAAAGCCCCGACATTGCCGAAGAGTACCGGGTGCTGCTGCACGAGCTGGAAAAATTTAACCCTGAGCTGCTCGACAAGAAGCGCATCCTGGCCATTACCAAGTCTGATATGCTGGACGAGGAACTGGAGGCCGAGATGCGCAGCACCCTGCCAGCCGATTTGCCGTCCATTTTCATCTCCAGCATCTCCGGCAAAAACATCATGCCCCTGAAAGACATGATATGGCAGGCGCTCAACAGCTGAGCTTAGCCTGCCGGTATATATAGCCCTGTATAAAAATCGGTAGCAGCCCGCAAAGCTGTCTACCGATTTTTTAATTTTGAATGAGTGATTGAGCGAATGAGTGAATATGCAGGTACAGCGCACCGCTTGTCTAATAATTTGTGGCTATTGCTTCACTTTCCTTCAAACAGGCTCCCTGAAAAGGAAAAACAACCTTTCACTCAATCGCTCAATCAAAATTAAAAAACGGTGCCAGAATGTCACGGATGTGTGATTGGCAAGTTAATTGTCAAAGGAAAGGAGACTTACCAACTTAATTTTTTAAGGCATTATGTCAGAGAAAGATAACAAGCAAGAGCTGGAGAACGAAGAGCTGAAAGATACAACTGCCAGTGCTGAGGCCGAGGCGCAGGAAGAGCATGCGGACCAGGCAGGGACAAACGCTGAGATTAGCCCGGCTGCAGAATTGGCAGAGATGAAAGATAAATATATCCGTTTGATGGCTGAGTTCGAGAACTTCAGGCGCAGAACGGCCAAAGAGCGCATCGACTTTGCCAAAACGGCTTCGCAGGACGTGATGAGCGATTTGTTGCCGGTGATTGACGATATGGAGCGCGCGCGCCAGTCGATGGAGGCCACCAGAGATGTGGATGCCTTGCTGCAGGGGCTGGAGCTTGTGTTCCATAAACTGAAGCACGTGACGCAGCAGAAAGGCCTGAAACCGATGAACATAAAAGCCGGCGACGATTTCGACAGCGACATGCACGATGCGGTAACGCAGATTCCTGCGCCGTCGGAGGAGCTGAAAGGCAAGATTGTGGATGTGATAGAGAAGGGATATACTTTGAACGACAAGGTGATTCGCTTTGCAAAAGTAGTTATAGGAGCGTAAGCCATGGCGAAGAGAGACTATTATGAGGTGCTGGGGCTGAGCAAGAGCGCAAGCCAGGAGGAGGTAAAAAAAGCCTACCGTAAGATCGCCATCAAGTTCCACCCCGACAAGAACCCCGACGACCCCACTGCTGAGGATAAATTCAAGGAGGCGGCGGAAGCCTACGAGGTGCTCAGCGACCAGCAGAAGCGCCAGCGTTACGACCAGTTCGGCCACCAGGGCATGAACGGCGGCTTCGGCGGAGGCGGCATGAACATGGAGGATATCTTCTCGCAGTTCGGCGATATTTTCGGGGGCGGCGGAGGCAGCCCGTTCGAGAGCTTCTTCGGCGGGCAATCCAGAGGTGGCCGGCGCACCCGCAAAGGCAGCAACCTGCGCATCAAGCTGAAGCTGAACCTGGAGGAGATCGCCAACGGCGTTGAGAAGAAGATAAAGGTGAAACGCTACGTGGCCTGCGCCACCTGCGGCGGCAACGGCGCGAAGAACGGCACCGACATGCAGACCTGTAACTCCTGCCAGGGCTCCGGCCAAGTGCGCAAGGTAGTGAACACGATGCTGGGCCAGATGGTGTCCACGGCTACGTGCCCCACCTGTAACGGCGAGGGCCGCATCGTCACAAACAACTGCGAAACCTGCCACGGAAGCGGCAGAGAGTTGCAGGAAGAGGTGATCACCATCAACGTGCCGGCGGGCGTGATGGACGGCATGCAGCTGTCGATGAGCGGCAAGGGCAACGTGCCGGAACGCGGTGGCGTGCCTGGCGACCTGTTGATCCAGATCGAGGAGGAGGCGCACCCGATGCTGAAGCGCGATGGCAACAACGTCATCTTCGACCAGTACATCAGCTTTGTGGATGCCGCGCTGGGCGCTGAGATTGAAGTGCCCACCATTACGGGCAAGGTGAAAATCACCATCAAGCCAGGCACGCAGAGCGGGGAGATCTTCAGGCTGCGTGGCAAGGGCGTGCAGGACATAAACGGCTACGGCAAAGGCGACCAGTTGATCCACATCAACGTCTGGACGCCGAAATCGCTTAACAGCGAGGAACGTGCCGTGCTGGAGAGCCTTCGGGGCTCCAACAACTTTGCGCCGCACCCCGGCAAGAACGAAAAAGGCTTCTTCGAGAAAGTGAAGGACTACTTTCAATAAGCAGCCTATATATAAAACAGGCCCTGCCTTTCCGCGTGAGAGGCAGGGCCTGTTTTATATATGGCTTTCATCAAACTTGCAGAGCATTTTTATAAGCAAACCATATATAGCGTCACTAAAATAAACCCAAGACCTTGCGGTGTCCGAAGGTCCCGCGAGCGTCTGAAACACAGTGAGGCGGCTTGCACCGTCGGAGACCCGCACGAGCTGCGTAGTATATAAACGGAGTTCTCAGCCTATATACGCTTGTCTCCCGGCCACCCGAGCCACTGTTTCATCAAGTTATTCACAGCTTTGGTCGATATAATACATGGCCAGTGGCATGTGCTGTTGCCGGGTATCATTAATAAAGGTATTTTTGATTACATCAAAAGAAGACCGGCTTTGAGCATTCTGAAAATTGACGGCGTCACCAAAACCTACGCCAACCACACAGCCCTCGACAACGTGAGCTTTGACATTCCGGCAGGCTGTATATTCGGTTTGCTGGGGCCCAACGGCGCTGGCAAAACCTCGCTCATCCGCATCATCACCCAGATTACGGGTGCCGACAGCGGCCATATATACTTTAAAGGGGAGCGCCTGAAGCCTGCCCACACCAAAGACATCGGCTACCTGCCTGAGGAGCGGGGCCTGTACAAGAAAATGAAGGTGGGCGAGCAACTGCTGTACCTCACGCGGCTGAAAGGCCTGAGCAAAGCCGAGGCGACCGCGCGCATCAAAACCTGGGTGGACCGGTTTGAGATACGCGAGTGGTTAGGCAAGCACATCGAAGACCTCTCGAAGGGGATGCAGCAGAAGGTGCAGTTCATCGCCACGGTGCTGCACGAGCCGGCGCTGATCATCCTGGACGAGCCGTTCTCCGGTTTCGACCCCATCAACGCCAACCTGATCAAAGACGAAATCCTGCGCCTGCGCGACAACGGGGCCACCATCATCTTCTCGACGCACCGCATGGAGTCGGTGGAGGAACTCTGCGACAACATCGCCCTCATCGACCGGGCTCAGAAGGTGCTGGACGGGCCCGTGAGGGAGGTGAAAGACGCCTACAAAACCGATACGTACCAGGTGATTGGCAACGGACAGTTGCTCATCCTGTCGCCGGATTTTCAGGTGCTGGAGCAGCAAGACAACCACGGCATCTTCAGGGCCCACATCAGGCTCCTGAACGGGGCCACGCCAAACGACCTGCTGCGGTACCTTATCCAGCGCGTGGAGGTGCATTCTTTCGTGGAACTGGTGCCGAGCATCAATGATATCTTCATCCAAAAAGTAACCGAAACCCACCATGTCTAAAATCTGGTTGATCATACAGCGCGAGTACCTGACACGTGTGCGCAAGAAGAGCTTTATCATTATGACGCTGCTGACGCCGGTGCTGCTGGCCGCCTTCATGATTCTGCCGGGGCTGCTCATCACCATGTCGGGCGAGACGGAGACGGTGATGGTGCTGGACGAGAGCGGCCTGTTCGAGGGCAAACTGGAGGACCAGAAAGACCTGAAATTCATCCCGCTGGCGGGTTCGCTGGAACTGGCCAAGACGGTGTACCAGGAAACAGACAACACTGCGCTGCTATATATCCCGAAGCTGTCGATAGACAACCCGGAGGGCATTACCATATATGGCAAGAAAAACACCAGCCTGCAGACGCAGGTGCGCCTCGAGAACGTGCTGGAGAAAGAGATTGAGAACCAGCGCTTCCTGGCCTCCGGATTGGACCGCGCCACGCTGGACGAGATAGAGGCAGATATAAACCTGGAAACCATTAGCCTGAGCGATGAGGGCGAGAAAGACAACAACGCCATCGTGACTTCGATAGCGGGGGTGGCAGGAGCCGTGATCATCTACTTCTTCATCTTTCTGTACGGCGTGCAGATCATGCGCGGTGTGATAGAGGAGAAGACGAGCCGCATTGTGGAGGTGATGATCTCCTCGGTGAAGCCTTTCCAACTGATGATGGGGAAGATCATCGGCATCGCCGCAGTGGGGCTCACGCAGTTCCTGCTTTGGATCGTGCTGTCGTTTATTGCCGTCACGGCTGTATCGGCTGCCTTTGGGGTAGATGCCGCCCCGTCGCCGGTAGAGCAGTTTGCCGCCGGGCAGGCCGCCGCACAGGGCGAAGCGGCAACTGAAGAAGACGGGACAACCGTAAATAACCCCGCCGATAACGAGATGGCCAACACGATAACCGATGTGAAGGAAAGCTTTGCCAACCTGCCCATCGCGTTGATTTTCGGCTGTTTCCTGTTTTACTTCCTGGGCGGCTACCTGCTCTACGGCTCGCTGTTCGGGGCCATCGGCGCCGCCGTGGACAACGAGACCGACACGCAGCAGTTCATGATGCCGATCACTATCCCGCTCATCATCTCGTTCATCATGTCTTACTCGGTGGTGCTGAAAAACCCGGACGGGCCGGTGGCCTTCTGGATGTCGATTATCCCGTTCACCTCGCCCATCGTGATGATGGTGCGCGTGCCTTTCGGCGTGCCTGCCTGGGAGTTGCTGCTGTCGATGGCGCTGCTGGTGGCGGGCTTTATCTTCACCACCTGGATAGCGAGCCGCATTTACCGCGTCGGCATCCTGATGTACGGCAAAAAAATCAACTACAAGGAACTGTCGAAGTGGCTGTTCTACCGGGTGTAGGTTTGTATCGAGTTAAAATCATATATAACCGGCCTCTCCACAGGCCGGTTATTTTTTTGTAAATTGAGTAAACGAAGCACGCGTATATGAACCGACTAGCTCTCCTTTTCCTGCTACTCCTGATGGTGACAACAACTGCCCCGGCACAAGAGAAAGACAAACCCGCTTACCGGCTCTTCAACAAGAAAGGCAGGCACATCAGTTACGGTAAAATGCTGGACGAGCTGGAGAAAGCGGATGTGGTGCTGTTCGGGGAGCAGCACAACGACCCGATTGCCCATTGGCTACAGTTGGAGGTGGCCAAAGATCTGTACCAGGCCCATCCGAGGCGCTTTGTTATCGGGACGGAGATGTTTGAGGCCGACGTGCAATTGGTGCTGAACGAGTATATGGCGGGCCAGGTGCCAGAGGCCAACTTCGAGCAGGAGTCGCGGCCGTGGCCTAATTATAAGACGGATTACAGACCGGTGCTGCGCTATGCCAAAGAGAAAAACATACCGGTAGTGGCCACCAACGTGCCGCGCCGCTATGCTGCCGTAGTGTCGGGGGGAGGAATGAAGGCGCTGGACACTCTCTCGGAGGATGCGAAGCGCTATATCGCGCCGCTGCCGGTGGAGGTAGATATGAACCTGCCCGGCTACAAAGGCATGCTGCGCATGTTTGGCAGCGGCACCCACGGCAATACCAAGAGCGAAAATATTGTGCAGGCGCAGGCGCTGAAAGACGCCACCATGGCGCATTTTATTCTGCGGCAGGTGGCGCAGGGCATGCAGGTGCTGCACCTGAACGGCGCCTACCACTCCGACAACTTCGAAGGCATCGGCTGGTACCTGAAGCAGGGCCAACCGGATATAAAAACCCGCACCATCACCACCGTGCTGCAGGACGAGCTGGAGAAACTGACGGAAGAAAATGAGGAGAAGGCGGATTATATCATCGTAGTGCCCTCCGGCATGACCCGTACGTATTGATAGGCGTATTGCGTCTCTACACACAAGAAAGAACACCATATATAAACATATATAAAACAGCGAAGCCCGACTATATATAGCCGGGCTTCGCCTATTAAAAAGAAAGAAGGTATCTGGTTCGTTACGCGGAGAAGGAGCTGCCGCAGCCGCAGGTGCTCTTCGCCTGTGGGTTGCTGAACGTAAAGCCGCGCGCATTCAGGCCGTCCTGGAAATCGACTTGCATGCCCATGACGTACATGCCGTGCTTCTTGTCCATAATAAGGGTCAGGCCGTCGATGTCATAGGTTTCGTCCGAATCCTTCGGTTTGTCGAAGCCCAGCAGGTACGACATGCCGGAGCAGCCGCCGCCCTGTACGCCCACGCGCAAACCATATTCCGCCGGTACGTTTTTCTCTTGCATTATATTTTTCGCCTCCGCTAAAGCTTTTTCGGTCAGCGTGATAGGTGCAGTTTTCGTTTCTGTTGCCATAGTGTATGCCCTTTTATTTGTAGCCACAAATTTACACAATTCTCTCGAATTATGCGCATGCTGCGGCGCGTTGTACTTCTTAAACAGCCGAAGCCCCGTAATGATTCATGTGTCTTCCGTTAATTTTTTGCGATATTTAGACTTTCAACAGAGCCCGGTATGAACGAAATCCTCCTTTTTATATTAGACCTTCTGAAGATTGCGCTGCCCGCCATTATTGTGGCCGTGGCCATGTATCACCTCGTGAAGAAGCATTACGAGCGGGACTATAAAGTGCGGCTGCTGGAACTGCGGCAGAAGAACGCGGAGGTGGTGCTGCCGATCCGGTTGCAGGCATACGAGCGCGTGGTGCTGCTGCTGGAGCGCATCACGCCGAGTAACCTGCTGCTGCGCGTGGGCGGCACCGGCCACACGGCCTCCGACTACCACCGCGTGCTGCTGAACGAGATCCGGAACGAGTTTAACCACAACATGTCGCAGCAGGTATATATGACGGAGCAGGCCTGGCAGCAGGTGAAGCACGCCCGGGAGGATGTGGTGAACCTGATCAACAAAACATACAAGGAGCTGCCGGAGAATGCCCGCGGCACCGACCTGGCCAAACGGATTCTGGAAACGGTGTTGAGCACGGAGCAGGACCCCACCGCCCGCGCCCTCACCTATATCAAACAGGAGATAGCGCAGGTGTTTTGAAGTTAGAGAGTTAAAAAGGAAAGAGGTAGAGAGTTAAATAGTTCGGAGATATTACATTACCAAACTTTATAAATCTCTAACTTTTTAGCTCAAAGGTTTATCCGAACAGCTCATTCAGTTTTGCCACCAGCGCCTCTACCTGTTGCGGGCTGTGCGCCGGGAAATTGGCGATCCGGATCTGGGTTTCTTTGTGCTTGCCGTAGCCGCTGCCGATGGCCATGTCAAACGCGGCCAGTTGCTTGTTCACCTCGGAGGCGGGTACGGTGGTATTGGCCACAATGGTGGTAGGAGAGCGGTGCGCGGGGTGCTTCACGGCCGGTGCAAAAGCCGTGCTCTGCTCCAGGTACGCATATATATGGTCTGCCTTCGCCTTCGTCTCTTTCCTGATTTCCGCCACCCCTTTGCTGTTCATATCCTCCAGTACTTTGCCCAGCAGGTATATAGCCAGCACATTCGGCGTTTCCACGGTCTGGTTTACCTTGGCCTTGCTCAGCAGGGAGGGCAGGCTGTGATAGGAGCCAATTACCTGACCGCTTGCCGCCAAAGCTTCGGCTTTGGCAATGCAGCGCTCGTTCAGGAGCCACACGCCCAGGCCGGCCGGCAGACCGAAACACTTCTGCACCGAGAAGTACACCGCATCCACCTTGTCAAAATCAAAAGCCGGGTAGGGCAGCGAAGAAACGGCATCCACATATATAAGCGCCTCAGGAGCAGCCTTTTCCCGGAACCTGTTTATATCTTCCACAGGGATGCTGGCGCCCGAACTGGTCTCGTTCTGGATGAGCGCCACCAATTCTGCGGTGCCAGGCACACTAATTTTTTCTACGTCGAAACCTTCCCCGAACGGAGCTGCGTATTTCTGCGCCTTGCGGCCCAACTCCTGCGCCGTCTCAAAGAATCTCTCGGAAAAGGAGCCGTTTGTGAGGTGGAAACTCTCCTGCTGCACGTTGTTCTGTATCGCCCGCTCCCACACCTCCGTGGCCGAAGCCAGAAACAGCACCTCGTAGTTCGCGGGCAGTTGCAGCAACTGGCGCAACCCTGCCACGGCATGGGCATATACCTCCTGAAACTGCTTGCTGCGGTGAGAGATGCTGCCGATCTTCTCCTGCAGCGCCGTCTGCATGTGCTGCGGCACCGTAGGGTACAGCTCCGAAGGGCCCGGGGTGAAGTATATCTTGTTGTTCATGTTTGGTTCTGTTCTACAGCAGTTTCTTAAAACCAATTATATCCCATCGGTAAAGACGCATCCGGATGCGGGAAACTCTCTGTTTCTGTAAATGGCTATGCAATCAACAATTTAACAATCAACGATTAATACAGCATCCTGAACTTGATGGTGTGCGGTATGCGGCGCATGTCGTTCACCAACTGCTTGTCGTATTTCTTGTCTACGTCCGTAATCACATAGCCCACGCGCTCGTTCGTTTTGAGGTACTGGCCCAGGATGTTCACCTGGTTTTTGGCGAGCACATTGTTGATGTCGGCCAGCACGCCCGGCACGTTGGCGTGGATATGGATGAGCCGGTGTGCGTTCTTCAGTTCCGGCAGCTGGATGTTCGGGAAGTTCACGCTCTGGTAGGTGTTGCCCGAGTTGATATAATCCATGATGCGGTTCGGAACGAAGTTGGCGATGTTCACCTGCGCCTCCGAGGTGCTGCCGCCAATGTGCGGCGTCAGGATGACGTTCGGCAGCCCGCGCAGCTCACTCACGAAAGGCTCGCTGTTGGTGGCAGGCTCCTGTGGGAACACGTCTACGGCGGCGCCGCGCAGCTTCCCAGATTTGAGGCTGTCTACCAGTGCGGCAATATCCACCACGTGGCCGCGGCTCAGGTTCAGGAAGATGGCACCCTTTTTCATGGCGGCAAATTCCGCCGCGCCTATCATGTTCTTGTTCTCCGGGCGGCCGTCCACGTGCAGCGTCACAAAGTCCGATATCTCCAGCAGTTCCTGCAGCGTGTTGCACTTGCGGGCGTTGCCGAGCTGCAGTTTCTCCACCACATCGTAGTAGTACACCACCATGCCCATGGCCTCTGCCAGCACCGACAGCTGCGCACCAATGTTGCCGTAGCCTACGATGCCCAGTTTCTTGTCGCGGACCTCAAAGCTGCCTGTGGCCGACTTGTCCCAGTTGCCCTGGTGCATTTTGCTGCTCTTGTCCACAATGCCCCGGCTCAGCATGATAATCTGGCCGATGGCCATTTCCACCACGCTGCGGGTGTTGCTGTAGGGCGCGTTAAACACGGCGATACCAGCCTCCAGGCAGGCATCCAGGTCAATCTGGTTCGTGCCGATGCAGAAGGCGCTCACGCTCATCAGGCGGTTGGCGTGCTCCAGCACCCGGCGCGTCACGTGCGTCTTGCTCCGGATGCCCAGTATCGACACGTTCTGAATCTTTTCGCAGAGCTCGTCTTCGCTCAGGGCTCCGGACATGGTCTCTACCTGGTAGCCTTCGCTGCGGAACAGCTCTACTGCCTTAGGGTGGATGTTCTCCAGCAGCAGCACGCTGATTCTGTTTTTGGGGTAGGAGATGGCCATCGGCAGTTTGTTCTGGTACAGGAACTCGTCAAGGCTGGGGGCTATATGCTCGGCTTTTGCCAGCACGCTTTCGCGCGCCACGTTCTCGGTAAAGGCATAGAATTTATTGGCCAGTCCGGCCTCTTTTATTTCGTAGTCGGTGTAGCCGTCGCCAATCACGTACACGTCGCCGGAGAGAGCCAGCTTCTCCAGAAGCTTGATTTTCCCTTTGTCGAGGCTCAGCACGTTCTCCTCGTCAAACCCGGTGATGTTGCCGTTCTCGTCCAGCTTAAAGGTATTGGCGTAAATATTCTCTTCCTTGATGCCGTACTCTGTCACGATGGGCGTGATGAACTCCTTGAACCCGCTCGACACGATAAATATCTGGTCAGAGTACTCCGTCAGGAACTCCTTGTTGCGGCGGACAGACTCCGATACTTTGTCCTGCAGCCTGAGGATGAGGTGCGGCAGGTGCCGCTGGTGTGCCCGTAGCAGCGCCAGCCGCTTGCGCAGGCCCTCGGCAAACGAGCTTTCCCCGGCCATAGCGCTGTCCGTCAGTTGCCTTACCTGCTGCAGCACGCGGTCTTTCTCCGGATCTCCTTCCAGCGACAATTCGCCCAACTCGTCGAGGGCCTCTACTTTCGTGAAAGTGCTGTCAAAATCGATGATGAAGTATTTGTCTTTGCTCATGGCTGTATATGAAATTGGGCGGTGCTTTCCGCTAAAGCACGACTATGGGAATGAAGCCGCAAAAATAAACAAAAGAACCGGAAACATACAGTGCTCCGGTCCTTTTTAAATATATGTTGCCTAAATCTGATAAGATTATAGCAATGCGAGTTGTTTATTAATCGTTTTTTGATAAAAATCCTCGTAGATGGGCACGATTTTGTCAACGTCGAAGTCGGTGGCGCGCCGCAGGGCGTTCGCCTTAAAGCGCGGCAGGTTTTGGTCGTCAAGTATATAAAGCGCCTTTTCCACCATCTCGTCCACGGCGCCCACCGGGCAGGTGAAGCCCGTTTCGCCGTCAATGTTCAGCTCTGGAATGCCGCCGGCGTTGGTGGATACCACCGGCACCTCGCAGGCCATGGCCTCCAGGGCGGCCAGGCCAAAGCTTTCTTTTTCGGACGGCATCAGGAACAGGTCAGCGATGGAGAGCACCTCCTCCACGGCATCCAGCTTCCCCAGAAAGCGTACGTCGTTGCAGATGCCCAGCTGGCGGCACAGCTTCTCCATCTTCGGGCGGTCCGGCCCGTCGCCCACCAGCAGCAGCTTGCTGGGGATCTGCTGCCGCACCTTCGCAAAGATGCGGATCACGTCGTCCACGCGCTTCACCGCCCGGAAGTTGGAGGTGTGTACCAGCAGTTTCTCGTTGTTCGGGCTGATGGCCATCCGGAAATGGTCTTTTTTCTGGCGTTTAAACTTGTCGAGGTTGATGAAGTTTGGAATGACTTCGATGTCTTTCTCTATTTGGAAGTAGTCGAAGGTTTCGGTGCGGAGGCTGTCCGACACCGCCGTCACCCCATCCGACTGGTTGATGCTGAACGTCACCACGGGCTCAAAAGAGGCGTCTTTGCCCACCAGCGTGATGTCGGTGCCGTGCAGGGTGGTGATAACGGGAATGCTGATGCCCTTGGTGCGGAGGATTTGCTTGGCCATATAGGCTGCCGAGGCATGCGGGATGGCATAATGCACGTGCAGCACGTCCAGCTTCTCGAAGCGCACAATGTCCACCATCTTGCTTGCCAGCGCCAGCTCGTAGGGCGGGTACTGGAAGAGCGGGTAAGACGGTATATATACTTCGTGGTAAAAAAGATTCTCGTTGAAGAGGTCGAGGCGGGCGGGCTGGCTATAAGTGATAAAATGCACCTGGTGGCCCTTCAGGGCCAGGGCCTTGCCCAACTCTGTGGCCACCACGCCGCTACCCCCGAAGGTCGGGTAACAAACTATACCGATTCTCATTAGGCTTTATATATAAAAACAAAGGTGCAGCCAACCAAAGTTGCTGCACCTGCTAAACTACCGATTTTCATTTATGTTTTAGGTATAATGGCTTTGTAAACCACATCGTGTATCCTGGTCCGGATGTTATACTTTACCAGCTTATTGTTGCCCGCGTCCGGGAAAACTCTGTTAGACAGGAAGATATATATAAGCTTGTTCTCAGGGTCTACCCAGGCGCCCGTGCCGGTAAAGCCGGTGTGGCCGAAAGTGCTCATCGGGGCCAGCTCGGACGTGGGGCCGCTGCCTTCCGGTTCCGGCTTGTCCCAGCCCAGGCCGCGGCGGCTCTTCTCCGACTGCCTTTTCGAGAACTCCGGCACCACGCTGGTGGTAAAGTAATCCTGGCCGCCGTATTTGCCGTTCTGCAGATTCATCTGCAGCAGGATGGCCAGGTCGTTGGCATTGGAGAACAGGCCCGCATGGCCCGCCACGCCGCCTAGCATGGCGGCGCCCTGGTCGTGCACGCTGCCCCATATCAGGTTGTGCCGGAAGTAGCGGTCGTCCTCGGTGGGCGCAATCACGTCGCGGGAGTGCTTCAGCAGCGGTTTGTAGGTCATGGTGCTCAGGCCGAGGGGCGCGTAGAAGTTCTGGTCCATAAACTCGTCGAGCGGCTGGTTCAGCAGCTTCTCGGCTACGCGCTTCAGCACGTAGAAGTCCAGGTCGCTGTAGCGGTAGTCGTAGCCTTTGTCGCTTTTGCTGCGCGGCAGCATCCTGGAGTTCACTGTCCAGGCCCAAAGCGAGTCTTCCATGGTTTTGATGGAGTAGAAGCCGGGCGTCACTACGTTGGGGTATGAGTCCGTCTGGACGCTGGCGTAAAACATGTCCTTTGTCTCGGCGGTGGCCAGCGTTTTCTGCCAGTGCGGCAGCACCGGGAGCAGTCCGGCCTGGTGCGTGAGCACGTCGCGCATCACCATGTTCTCTTTGTTCGTTCCCTTCAGTTCCGGCAGGTACGATGACACCTTCGCATCGAGGCTTATCTTGCCCCGGTCTTTCAGGAACATGATGGCCTGCAGCGTGGCCGCCACCTTGGTGATGGAGGCCACATCATATACCGTGTTCTTTGTGACGGGTCTTACTTTCTCGTAGGTGTAGTGGCCATAAGCCTTGTCATATATAACCGTGCCGTCTTTCACCACCAGCACCTGGGCGCCGGGCGTGGCGGCATAGGCGATGGCCTCCAGGGCGATGTTGTCTATCTGCGCGAGTACTTCGGAGTCCATGCCCACACTCTCGGGAGTGCCGTACTTCAGGCGGCCGATGGCTTGCGTGGGGACGCCGGTGCCCGCCCGCAACTCCGGCGACGCGGTCACGGGCAGTTTGCCTTTGGCTGCACGGGCGCCGAACAGCACCTGCGGCACCAGCGCCTGGGCCACCGGGTTGTCTTCGTAACCGCACACCAGCCAGTCAGACCCTTTGAAAAACTTGAGGCTGTAAGCATTGCCCATCACCACCACCACCACCTTTTTGTCGGTGCGCTCCTGCAGGTACTGGATAAAGGCCCGCGTGCCAACCCCCACGCCAAAATCCTTGGCCGGGGTGATGTTCATGTTGTGGATGCTCACCACCACCAGGTCATTGTCTTTCAGTTTCGGGATAACCTTGGTGAAGGCCGAGTCCGGGGCGAAGCGGTCGGGGATGGTGAAGCGGTTGACGGGGGCGTAATTGCCGAGCGTTTCCTGGAACACATTGCCAACGGGTGCGCCGATGGCCACAGATGCGATGCTCAGCGTGTCAAGGTTGCGGAAAGGGAGCAGAGCGCCTTTGTTGCGTGCCACGGTCACGGAGTGCTCGTACAGTTGCTCCTGCACCACCGCGCTGAGGGGCCTGTCTATTTCTTCCTGCAGGTTCTCCAGCACCACCGGCCTGTACTTGTTGAGCCCGGCCCAGTACTTGGCGCGCAGGATTTTGCGCACGTGCTGGTCCACCTCCTCCTGCGTCAGCTGGCCGTCCGCTATGGCCCCTTTTATTTTTCTGACGGCAGTGGGCACATTCTCCGGGAAGAGCAGCACGTCGTTGCCGGCAAGCAGCGCTTTCAGGTCAACCTCGCCGGGCTTGTAGTACCGGCTCACGCCTTTCATGTTCAGGGCATCGGTGAAGACCAGCCCGTTGTACTTCATCTTTTCTTTCAGGAGCCCGGTTACCAGGGCGGGGGAGAGGGTGCTGGCCAAATTGCGGGTGGTGTCGATGCCGGGCATATATAGATGCGCAACCAATACGCCCATCACGCCCGCCTCGAAGGCCTTCTTGAAAGGGTAAAGCTCCACCTCGGTCAGGCGCTTCATGTCGTGGGGAATGACGGGCAGCGTGTGATGGGAGTCGGTGTCGGTGTCGCCGTGGCCGGGGAAGTGCTTGGCCACCGCCAGCACGCCGTGGTCCTGCAGGCCTTTGATGTAGGCGATGCCGCGGCGCGTCACCTCCTCTTTGGACTCGCCGAAGGAGCGGCTGCCGATCACGGGGTTGGCGGGGTTCACGTTCACGTCCATCACCGGCGAGAAGCTCACGTTCACGCCCAGCCGCTTCATCTTCAGGGCGATCTCGCGGCCCATCAGGTAGATGTACTTTTCGTCGTCAAGGGCACCCAGGGTCATCTGGCGCGCGAAGTGCATGCTGCTGTCCAGGCGCATGTCCAGGCCCCACTCGGCGTCCATGGCAACGAGCAGCGGCACCCGCGCCTGGCTTTGAAAGCGGTTGGTGAGCACCGCCTGGCGCGCGGGCCCGCCCTGCATAAACATGATGCCCCCGATGCCGTAGCGGCTCACCAGGGTGTCTATCTCACGGAAGTGCTTTTTGTCTTTGTTGGAGTAGGCGGCCACCATGAACAGCTGGCCGATGCGCTGGTCAGGAGAGAGCGTCGCCATCACGCTGTCGACCCACATTTTCTCTTTCGGGTTCAGGATCACCTTCTCCGATGACTTCAAAGACATCAGCGGCCCCATGAAAAGAAAAATAAGAATCAACAACCCCAAGCTAAAACTCTTCAACATCCTGTACTACGGTTTTTTTATTAATTGGAACAAGTCAAAATTAAGCCTAATTTTGCAATAGGCGGCATCAGCATACAGACTATAAATTCAGCAGTGCCGCCCGCACTTCCCTTGCAGTGCAGCTGAGAGGGAAGTGAGGCTGAGGCTCGCCGGCAGGCGATGCGGCCCGGGGTCTCCCAGAGTGCTAACGCTGCCTGCTTCCTGAATCGCGCGTGCCCCTCGTTATTATTTCAGGCGAGGCCATTTGCAAGCCGTTGGCCGTTTCCCGACCTAATTTAATAATCTGTCTGTAAATTAATAATAATTTTAATTCTGAATAAGTTCTGTTTTTGCATATTTAGTAAGAGCAAAAATTTAGCCGGGTATATCTCGGCCGGCCTGCGGCGAGCAGGAATTTATATATAGAATTGAGGAACTTAAGAACCGGATGCCCGACATCATACACTTACTGCCTGATTTCCTGGCAAACCAGATTGCCGCCGGTGAAGTGGTGCAACGCCCCGCTTCGGTGGTGAAGGAGTTGCTGGAGAACGCCGTGGACGCCCGGGCCACCGGCATCCAGGTGATTGTGAAGGAGGCGGGCAAGCAACTGGTGCAGGTGGTGGACAACGGCATCGGCATGTCGGAGACGGATGCCCGCATGTGCTTCGAGCGCCACGCCACCTCCAAGATCAGATCCACCGAAGACCTGTTCCGCATCCGGACAATGGGCTTCCGGGGCGAGGCGATGGCCTCTATCGGGGCGGTGGCGCAGGTAGAGATGAAAACGAAGCCGCACGGCGCCGAGGCCGGTACCAGGCTGGTGGTGGAAGGCTCGGCCATTGTGCTGCAGGAGCCTGTGGTGACGCCAGCCGGAACGTCCATCGCTGTGAAAAACCTGTTCTTTAACGTGCCTGCCCGCCGCAATTTCCTGAAAACCAATGCTGTGGAGATGCGCCATATCCTGGATGAGTTTCAGCGGGTGGCGCTGGCGTACCCGGAGGTTTCCTTCACGCTGCACCACAACGATACCGAGGTGTTTAACCTGCCAGCGGGCAAGCTGAGCCAGCGCATCGTGAGCGTGTTTGGCAGCGCCTACAAAGAGCAGATGGCCTACTGCGAGGAGGACACGACGTTTCTGACGGTGAAAGGCTATATAGGCAAGCCGGAGCACGCCAAAAAAACGCGCGGCGAGCAGTTTTTTTTCGTGAACAACCGCTTCGTGAAGAGCGGCTACCTGAACCACGCCGTGATGACGGCCTTCGAGGGGCTGGTGCCGAAGGAGAACCACCCGTTTTACGTGCTGTTCATTGAGCTGGAGCCGGAGAAGATCGACATCAACGTACACCCCACCAAAACCGAGATTAAGTTTGAGGACGAAAAAACGGTATATGCCATTGTGCATGCCGCTGTGAAGAAAGCCCTCGGCGCCTATAACATCGCCCCCTCGCTGGACTTTGAGGGAGACGTGAACTTTGCCCCGCTGCAGCCCATCCGGGTGCAGGGCGGCTACAACGAGTTTGACCCTGGCAACAGCAGGCCGAGGAGCGGGGAGAGCACGGCCTTCCCGGGGTTCACGCCGCCCGTATCAGCCCGGAGAGCCACCTCTAAAGGGTGGGAACAGCTGTATGAGCCCCTGCGGGACCAGGCCGGGCAGGAGAACGGCACTGCTGCGGCCGCATCCGGCGCGGGGCTGCTCGACAGTGCCTTTGCCGCCCCGGACGTGGCCGCCGCCTATTCGAACAAAGCTATCCAGATACACCAGAAATACCTGCTGGTGCAGGTGAAGTCGGGCTTGCTGATAATAGACCAGCAGGCGGCGCAGGAGCGCATCCTCTACGAGAAATACAGCGCATCGCTGCAGAAGAAAACCGGGGCCTCGCAGGCGCTGCTCTTCCCCCAGACGCTGCAGCTCTCGCCCGCCGACGCCGCGCTGATGCACGAGCTGGCGGGCGAGTTTAAGGACATGGGATTCCTGTTCGAGGATTTCGGCGGCAGCACCATCATCCTGAACGGCATACCCGCCGATGTGCATGCGGCCAGCGAGAAGGAACTGCTGGAGGAATTAATTGAGCAGTACAAAAACAATTCGGCCACCTTGAAGCTTGATAAGCGGGAAAACCTGGCCCGCGCCATGGCCCGCCGCATCGCCTCGCGGTCGCTGGCGCGCATGTCGGACCTGGAGATGAACTCGCTCGTGGACAAGCTCTTTGCGTGCCAAGTGCCCAATTACGCGCCCGACGGGCGGAAGACGCTGGTTATCATGGAGCTTGGCCAGCTGCACGAGCTGTTTCAGAAAGGCTGAGAGTAGTTGTTTAATCGTTGATTGTTAAATGGTTGTTTTAACGCCTGAATTCGCCAGCTTCCTGATAGTTACCCTTTAATTTATATATAGAAACTAAGTGCCGGCCTCAGATCATGACATAGACCGGATTTAACTAAAACACAAGATAGCATGTTCAGTATCACCCCCATGGTCCGGAATCTCCTGATCATCAACGTGGTTGTATTCTTGTTGCAGAATGGCGGCATCATCACCATGGAGGACTTTGCGCTGCATTACTTCGGCTCCGACTACTTCAAGCCGGTGCAGCTGTTCTCGCACATGTTCATGCACGGCAGCTGGGGGCACCTGTTCAGCAACATGTTCAGCCTGTTCATCTTCGGGCCGATGCTGGAGCGCTTCTGGGGGCCGCAGCGCCTGCTGGCCTTTTACCTGATCACGGGGCTGGGCGCCAGCCTGCTCTACACCGGTGTGCGCGCCTACGAGCTGCACACCCTGAAGGAGGACACCGCCATCTATATAGAGAACCCCAGCCCGGTGGCTTTCGACAGCTATATGGACGAGCACCTGGGGACGGGCGTGGGGCGGGAGCTTACGGTGGGCTACCTGCGCAACCCCGACAACCCGGAGTATATAGAGGCAACCCGAGACATGGTGAGGCAGGTATATACGATGGTGTACAACAGCCCGCTGGTGGGGGCCTCCGGGGCCATCTTCGCTATCCTGATGGCCTTCGGACTGCTGTTCCCGAACCTTGAGCTGATGCTGCTGTTCCTGCCCGTACCGATCAAGGCGAAGTACTTCGTGCTGTTTTACGGGGCCTATGAATTGTATGCGGGCTTCAACCGGACGCCGGGCGATAACGTAGCACATTTTGCGCACCTCGGAGGCATGCTGTTCGCGTATATACTCGTGAGAATGTGGCAGCGAAACGACTATCAGGATAACTTTTAAAGCCTAATGAGCATCATCGAAGACATCAAGCACGCCTTCCGGCAGCCCAACAACACGCTGAAGCAGCTCATCCTGATCAACATTATCGTGTTTGTGGTGCTGATCGTGACGCGCACCATCCTGTACCTGACGGGTGCCTCGGGCATATATGGCCTGATCATGCAGTACCTGGCGCTCAACTCGTTCCCGCTCACGTTCCTGACCCGCCCCTGGACGCTGATTACCTACTTTTTTACCCACGAAGGGTTTCTGCACATCATCTTCAACATGCTGAACCTGTATTGGTTCGGGCAGTTGGTGCGGGAGTACCTGGGCGAGAAGAAACTGTTGAGTTTATATATACTCGGGGGGATAGCAGGCGGCATCCTGTACCTGCTGAGCTATAACTTTATCCCTTACTTTGCCAACCGGGCCGCCGCCTCCATGATGATTGGGGCATCTGCCAGCGTGCTGGCCATTGTGGTGGGCGCGGCCACGCTGCTGCCCAACTTCTCCTTCAACCTCATCCTCATCGGCCCGGTAAAGATAAAGTATATCGCGGCGTTCCTGGTGCTGCTTTCCATCTCCGGGGCTGTGGGCGACAATGCGGGCGGCAACATCGCCCATATAGGCGGGGCAATATTGGGCTGGGTGTTTATCCGGCAGTTGCAGCGCGGCAACGACCTGGGCCGCCCGGTGCACGCGGTGATGGGCTTTTTCGGCAGGCTGTTCAGCCGCAGGCCCAGACTGAAGGTGACGCACCGCAACGCGGGCGCATCCACCGCTTCATCAAGGGGAGGCGGCGCGGCTTACGGCGCGAGCGGCAAGCCGAGCCAGAACGAGATAGACCGCATCCTCGACAAGATTTCCAGCTCCGGCTACGAAAGCCTCTCCAAAGAGGAAAAGCAGAAGCTGTTCCAAGCCAGCCAGAAAGACTAAGGTATATATGGCAGTGTTCCGAAATGAACCGGAAGAGTGGCAGCGGCTGGACTGGGCCATCCTGCAGAACGGCTACGCCTGCCTCTACCACCGCCAGGAGTTTCTGCAACTGGATGTGATGTGGTTCCGGAAAGAGCGCTACCGCGTCATCGAGTTCGACTGCGCCAAGTGGGAAACCGACCAGGCGATGCACGACGAGCTGAAGCAGAAGCTACGCTTTAAAGATACCTACAAAAGCGATTTCGGCTCCCTGAAAGAAAGCCTAAAGGATATAGACATAACCGGCAAAGGCACCGTGCTGCTGCTGCACCACTTCGACGCGGTAGACAAGGAAACCGCCCAAATCCTGCTCGATATACTGGCCCGCGCCTCGCAGTGGCACCTGCTGCTCGGCGAGCGCCTGCTCACGCTGCTGCAGGTAGAGGACCCCGAAGTTATATATGAACCGGTAGGGGCAAGGCAGGTGGAATGGAACCCGCATGAGTGGCTGGATTCGACGAGGCAGTAAGTCACAGAATTGTCAGGTTTCAGATATTGAGCGGCATCAGCGTGTATATGCGTATATATAAATTTCAGGTAGGTAAGATGATTGAAATAGAGGAGATAGGTTAGGTGTTATCCTCTAAATCTTTTTCATCCTGTAAATCCTGATTCAGACAAGAGGCCAGACGAACGCGGGAGCCCCCGAAATGCTTCGGGACAGGTGCGCACGCCGCGAGCGTCTTCGGCCATATATAAACAGCGGCGGCGCCCCCGATAAGGAGCGCCGCCGCTGTTTATATATGGCTGTGGTTGCTTAAGCGCTGGCCGACATTTTGTCCAGTGCGTCCATCACCTCTTTCACGTGGCCGCGCGACGTCTCCAGCAGTTGCTTTTCGTCGTCGTTCAGTTGCAGCTCGATCACTTTCTCAATGCCGTTTTCGCCGAGAATCACCGGGACGCCCAGGTATACGCCGTCCATGCCGTACTCGCCCTCCAGTTTCACGCAAACCGGGAACACACGGCGCTGGTCGCGCACGATGGCCTCCACCATCTGGGCAGCCGCCGCACCCGGCGCGTACCAGGCCGACGTACCCATCAGTTTCACCAGCTCGCCGCCGCCTGTTTTGGTGCGCTCAATAATAGCGTTCAGCTTGTCTTCCGCAATCAGCTCCGTCACCGGAATGCCGCCCACGGTGGTATAGCGCGGAAGGGGCACCATCGTGTCGCCGTGGCCGCCCATCAGCACCGCCTGTATATCCTTCGGAGATACGTTCAGCTCCTCCGCCAGGAACGCGCGGTAACGGGCCGTGTCCAGGATGCCGGCCATGCCGATTACCTTATTGCGCGGCAGTTTAGAGGATATATGCGCCTGATAGGTCATCACATCCAGTGGGTTAGACACCACGATGATGATGGCATTTGGGGAGTGCTTCACCACGTTCTCGGTCACTGACTTCACGATGCCGGCGTTGGTCGAGATCAGGTCGTCGCGGCTCATGCCCGGCTTGCGCGGCAGGCCAGAAGTGATTACCACCACGTCGGAATTCGCGGTGCGGGCATAGTCGTTGGTCACGCCCACGGTGCGGGTGTCATATAGGTTGATGGGGGCCTTCTGCCAGATATCAAGCGCTTTGCCCTCTGCAAAACCCTCTTTAATATCCACTAAAACTACTTCGTTCGCGATTTCGCGGTAAGCCAGCACGTCGGCGCATGTTGCCCCAACGTTACCCGCTCCTACTACAGTTACTTTCATTTCGGATATGCTTTATTTTGGTTTGAGATTCGGTTAACTTCCGTAAATCTAAGAAATTCCATGTACTAATAGGTTCTCAAGCTGTCTTTTCGTATTGGGTAGCCGAATCATGTACCACGACACGCGTAGCACGACTTATCTATTTAGCTTTCAAACGCATTCTACCGGCAAAGGCCATATATGGCTTTAATCGTGCTACCTGATACGTGTTACGAGATACGCTTTAGGCTTATCTCCATCACTCGCTCCGTCTTGTCCGTCACCTTGAAGCGGTTGTCGGGGCGATGACCCACCACCCAGGCAATGCTCTGCTCCGACAGGAGTACCAGTGTCTGCGGCTTCAGGTTGGCCGGCACCTTTTTATCAATCAGGAAATCGCTGATCTTCTTCTTGCCGTTCATGCCCAGCGGCACGAACCAGTCGCCCTCCTGCCAGGCGCGCAGCTTCAGCGGAAACTTGAGCTGATCCGCATCGAGCGCAGCCACGTGTGGTTTGGTATTCAGTTTATATATAGCCGCGTCCACATACCGGATGCTAAAACTTGAATTTCCTGCCTCCACCGCCGTGTCGCCTTCCTGTATAAGTATGCTGCCGAAGCTGCTGAGGTTGCGGGGCGTGAGCACGAGCTGTTCGCGGTCCTTCACCAGCGTATGGGTGGGTGAGTCGAACTGCTTGCCGGATATACCTTCTAATGCCTCCACCAGCTCCAGCACCACGGTATAGCTGAAGTTGAAGGGGCGGAGCAGCTCGTGCAGCACCACCGGCAGCCCGGTTACATTTCGCAGCGGCACCAGTGCTATATAAACCGCGCATTCGGCTTCCTTTACGCTCTGCTCCCGCAGTTGCTCGATGTAGGCGGCCACAATGGCCTCGGCATGGCTCACGCGCTCGGCGGTGTGCTGCATCGTCTCCTCCAGGCTCGGGTTGATTTCCTTCAGCACCGGGATTACCTCGTGCCGGATCTTGTTGCGCTGGTACTTGGTGGTGTCGTTCGAGCTGTCCTCGCGCCAGATGATTTTCTCCGAAGTCACGAATTCGTAGATGTCGTCTTTGGTGACAGAAAGCAGCGGGCGGATGATGGGGCCGTTTTTAGGCGGGATGCCGTGCAGCCCCGCAATGCCGGTGCCTTTGGTGAGGTGCAGCAATATGGTCTCGGTTGTGTCGTTGCTATGGTGCGCGGTGGCGATGTAGTCATACCCCTCCTGCCGCCGCACCTGCTCAAACCACTGGTAGCGCAGCGTGCGGGCCGCCATCTGGATAGACAGTTTCTCCTGCTCGGCAAAGGCGCGGGTGCCGAAGTTCTCGGTAAAAAAAGGCACACCGTACTTTTTGGCCAGCTTTTTGACGAACACCTGGTCGGCCTCGGCCTCTTCGGCGCGCAGGCCGAAGTTGCAGTGGGCAATCGCGAAGTCGTACTTGAGCTGGTGCAGCACCTCGCAGAGCACCGTGGAGTCGATGCCGCCGCTCACGGCTGCCAGAATTCTGCTCTCCGGCTGGCAGAGGCGGTGGGACTGTATGAAACCTGAAACTTTCTGTAGCATAAAGCAGCGGCTGGTAATTTTTTTCTACTTTTGATGTTCTTATGAAGACGCAAGATGGTAGACGCAAGACAATAGACTTTCTAAATACCCGTGATAAATAAAAATTGATAATCTCGTGTCTGATGTCCTGCGTCTTGAATCCAAATACTAAATGAAGTTCACAAAACTACTGTTTTCTCTTCTCTTTACCCTGTTCGGCCTGACGGTTTTCGCGCAGCAGCGCCCGCCGCAGCCGAAAGTGCAGCAAGGGCAACAGCAGGCCCCGACGCCGAAGGTGCAGCAACCGCAGCGTCCGCAGTTGCAGGAAGGGCAGACAGATAAAGTGCAGCTCCTGCCGGGCACCGACTCGCTGGTGGGCGGCGTCTTCAACGGGCAGCGGATCGACAAGCTCTACGGCAAGGTGAAATTCAAGCAGAAGGAAACCACCCTCACCGCTGACTCGGTGTACCGCTACAAGGAAACGGACCTGCTGGAGGCCTTCGGCAACGTGCGCATCAACCAGGCCGACACCGTGACCATCACCGGCAACCACGCCCTGTACGACGGCAACAAGCGCACCGCCAAGATGACCGGCAACGTGGTGATGAAGGACCCGCGCATGACCCTCACCACCCCCAGCCTGGACTACGACCTGAATGCCCGGACGGCGGTATATACCGAGGGCGGTGTGATTGTGGACCCGGAGAACCGCCTCGAAAGCCGCATCGGCTCCTACGATGTCAACTCCAAGATGTACGCTTTCCAGAAGGATGTGCGGGTAACCACCAAAGACTATAAGATCACCTCCGAGAACATGAAGTACAACACGCTGAGCAAAATCGTGTACTTCCAGGGGCCCACCATCATCAAAGGGGAGCAGGGCGATTTATATGCTGAGGAGGGCAACTACAACACGCTCTCCAAGATCTCAAACTTCGGGCGCAACGCTTATATCCTGACCGAGGAATACCGGCTGGGCGGTGATAAACTCTTCTACGACCAGAACACGGGCTACGGCTACGCCGAGCAGAACGTGACGCTGCGCTCCCTGAAGGACGACGTGACCATCCGCGGACAGGTTGGGCGCTACTTGCGCGAAAGGGGCGAGGCAAAGGTATATGGCGGCGGCGCCGTTATGGAGACCGTGCTCAACAACGACACGCTGTTCCTGTCGGCCGACACGCTGTACTCCCGGGAGGCGAAGGCGCCGGACTCCGTCAGCATGGTGTTTGCCTACCCCAACGTGAAGATATATAAATCGGACCTGCAGGGCAAAGCCGACTCGCTGAGCTACAACCGCACCGACTCGGTGATGCACCTGAACGTGAAGCCCGTGCTGTGGAGCGACGGGAGCCAGATCGTGTCGGACACCATCCACATCACGCTGCGCAACGAGACCATCGACCGGATGGACCTGTACAGCAACGCCTTTATCGCCTCTGAAGACACCCTGAAGAACTATAACCAGGTGAAGGGCCGCGACATGGTCGCCTTCTTCCGGGACGGCGACATCCGGCGCGTGAATGTGAGCGGAAACGGCGAGAGCCTGTACTATGCCCTGCAGGGCGATACCCTGGTGACGGGGATGAATAAGGCCATCTGCAGCGACATCGTGCTGAAGTTCGGGGAGGACAAGCTGAAGACCATCTCGTTTCTGGTGCAGCCCGATGCCAGCTTTATACCCCCGCACGAGCTGAAGGAGGAAGACGAAATGCTGGCGGGCTTCAAGTGGCTGTCGGAGCTGCGGCCCACCAAGGAGCAGGTGCTGGCCAAACGCACTGCCGGGCAGCAGCACGAGCAGGCCCCGGCGCAGCCGGCAGCGACGGCCTCCAAATCCGGTGCAGCTAAGCCAAAACCAAAAGAAGCAGCCGCAGCCGCGAAGGGGGCAAAACAGGAGGAAGCCACCGCCGCTGAGGCACCCAAAAAGCAAAAGAAAGGCTTCCTGAGGCGGAAAAAACAGGCCCCTTAAAAGATAAACGGGCCGTTGCTGTCACATTTTTGTAAATCATTAGGATATTCCATAATTTTGCCTGTTCATGAATAAAGGCTTTCTACATACCGCTGCGCTTTTCTGCCTGTTACTGCTGGCCAGTGGCTGCAGCAATTTTCAGAAGCTTCTGAAGAGTAACGACGTTACCAAAAAGTACGAGGCGGCACTGAAGTACTACGAGCAGGAGGAGTATTACCGTGCCTCGCAACTGCTGGACCAGATAACGCCCTTGCTGGCCGGTACCGACAAAGCCGAGAACGCTCAGTTCTACCAGGCGCAGGCGCACTACATGCAGGGCAACTACATCCTGAGCGACGCGTATTTCCGTACGTTCTACACCACGTACCCGCGCAGCCCGCTGGCAGAGCAGGCCGCCTTCCTGCAGGCGCAGTCGCTGTACCAGCAGTCGCCGAGCTTTGAGGAGGACCAGACGCCGACCATCACCGCCATTCAGGCATTCGAGCAGTTTGTGGTCCAGTACCCGAACAGCGAATATGTACCGCAGGCGAACCAGGCCATTGAGGAGTTATATATCAAACTCGACAAAAAGGAGTTTAACCAGGCCCGCCTGTACTACCAGCTGCGCCACTGGCGCTCGGCGGTGGTGGCCTTCAACAACTTCCAGCGCGAGCACGCCTCGTCTCCCTACAGCGAGGAGGCCGCTTTCCTGAAGCTGGATGCCCAGTACCGCTTTGCCATGGAGAGCGTGCTGGACAAGCAGGAGGAGCGCTTCAGCGAAGCCATCGATTATTTCCAGGGCTTCGTAGACCAGTACCCGGACAGCAGATTCAGGCGGCAGGCGGAGCAGGTATATGACGACACAAGGGCCGAGCTCGAAAAAATCAGAAACAGCAACCAACAGAATTCATAAGTATATACCATATATGGCAAACGTTCCATCATCTATCGTTACCCGCAACATGGCCGACTTTGCAGCGCAAACCGGCAACGTCTATATGTCTGTGGCAGTCATCTCTAAAAGGGCAAACCAGATATCCGTAAAGCTGAAAGAGGAACTAAGCTCTAAACTGGCGGAGTTCGCCACCACCGTGGACAACCTGGAGGAAGTGTTCGAGAACCGCGAGCAGATTGAGATATCCAAGTACTACGAGCGCCTGCCGAAGCCTACTAACCTGGCCGTGGAGGAGTTCCTGGAAGGAAAGGTGTACGTCAGGAACCCAAGTGAGGAAGAGATGCAGGAGGAAACCGACCTGTAAGAACAGCGGATGCTGCAGGGCAAAAAGATTATATTGGGAGTTTGCGGAAGCATAGCCGCCTACAAGGCAGCCCTGCTGGTCCGCCAGCTCATAAAGGCAGAAGCAGAAGTGCAGGTCGTGATGACTGCTTCTGCTTCTGCTTTTATAACCCCGCTCACGTTGGCCACGCTTTCCAGAAGGCCGGTGCTCAGCGAGTTTGTGCGGGACGAGACCGGCACGTGGAACAACCACGTGGACCTCGGGCTGTGGGCCGATGCGCTGGTGGTGGCCCCAGCCAGCGCCAATACCGTGGCCAAGCTCGCTAACGGCTTCTGCGACAACCTCCTCAGCGCCACCTACCTCTCGGCGCGCTGCCCCGTGTTTGTGGCCCCCGCCATGGACCTGGACATGTACCGGCACCCGGCGCTGCAAAACAACTTCAGCAAATTGCAGGCCTACGGCAACCATATCATCGAGGCGGGCTACGGCGAGCTGGCAAGCGGGCTGGTGGGGCAGGGGCGCATGGCCGAGCCGGAGGAAATTGTACAGGTACTTCAGAACTTCTTTGGAGGTGACACAAAAATCGTTTGAGGGCAAAACCGTACTGCTCACCGCTGGGCCCACGCAGGAGCCCATCGACCCGGTGCGCTTTATCGGCAACCACTCCACCGGCAAAATGGGCTACGCCCTGGCAGAGGGCTTTGCGCAACACGGCGCCACCGTGCAGCTGGTGTCTGGGCCTACCAATCTCACCACAAAGCACGAAAACATATCCCTTACCAACGTTACGACGGCCGACGAAATGTATGCGGCGGCGCTGCAGCTGGCCGATGCCGCTGACATTTGGGTGTTTGCCGCCGCCGTGGCCGACTACCGGCCGAAGCAGGTGGAGGGCAAAAAAATCAAGAAAACCGGGAACGAGCTGACGATTGAACTGGTTAAGAACGTTGATATAGCAGCGGCCCTGGGCCAGCGCAAAAAGCCGGGGCAGTTTTCGGTGGGCTTCGCCCTCGAGACGCACGATGAGAGCGCCAACGCCCGGGAAAAGCTGCGGAAAAAGAACCTGGACATGATCGTGCTGAACTCACTGAACGACGCCGGGGCCGGTTTCCGGCACGACACCAACAAAATCACGGTCATCGAGCAAAACGCCACCACGGCCTTTGGGCTGAAACAGAAAGCGGAGGTGGCGGAGGACATTATTAACTTAATCTGGGACAGACTACATGGCTAAGAAGGTATTTGTGTTGCTGCTGCTGCTTTGCACGGCCTGGGTGGCCAGGGCGCAGGAACTGCAGTGCGATGTGGTGGTAAACAGCGAGCAGGTGCAGTACACCGACCGGCAGCTGTTCGCGGACATGCAGAGCAGCATCTTTGAGTTTATGAACAACCGCCGCTGGACCGACCAGGCTTACGCCCCGGACGAGCGCATCAAGTGCCGCCTGCTGATTAACCTGACGGCCATGCCGGAGATCGGGACTTTCCAGGCGGATGTGCAGGTGGTGTCGGTGCGGCCGGCTTACGGCACCGCCTACGAGTCCACGCTCTTCTCCTTCATCGACAAGGACTGGACCTTCCAATACAACACAGCCCAGCCGCTCGACTTTGCCGAGAACAGCTATACCTCCAACCTCTCCTCCATGCTGGCCTTTTACGCCTATATGATTGTGGGGATGGACAACGACAGCTTCGGCCGCCTGGGCGGCTCGCCTGCCTTCGACAGGGCGCGCGGCATTCTGAACCTGGCTGCCTCGCAGGGTGCAAACTACCCCGGCTGGAAAGCCTTCGACAGCAACCGCAACCGCTACTGGCTCATCGACAACCTGCAGGACCCCCAGTTCCTGCCGTTCCGCGAAGGCATCTACAGCATGCACCGCCAGGGCCTCGACATGATGGCTGAGAACCCGGAGAAAGCGCGCGGAACTGTGCTCACCTTTCTGGAGAGCCTGCAGAAACTGCAGCGGCAGCAGCCCGGCTCCGCCATCATCCGTTCCTTCTTCGATGCCAAATCGGACGAGTTGGTGAACATGTTCCAGGCCGCTGCCCCGGCCCAGAAGCAGCAGGCCTATACCATCCTCTCGCAGGTGGACCCCACCAATAACACCAAGTACGAGGGTTTGCTAAAACGCTAATATTTTTAGAATTCCGCAAAAAGCACGTATCTTCACGCCCCGGCGCCAATGCCGTATTCACATACCTGTACCCCATGGGCAAGCGGCAGAAACGCATCAACAGAAAAGACATACCCCAGCATATACCGGAGCTGTTGCAGCGGCGGACGGTGCAGGTGGTGCTGCGTACCAAAGTGGTGCTGAACGGCGACATCCTCCAACTGACGGCTGACGAACTCCAACTGCAGGATCACCGGTTCGGGAAGCACATCCTGCCTATCGACCAGATCGAGGAAATCATATATGATATGGAGGCTCCGTATTAACGGCAGGTGGTATATATAACTTCGGGTTGCGTTCCGCAGCCTGCTTTTATATATAGGCTGACGCTAACTAAGGCAATTTCACATACGATAATCACCTGTTTGGCAGGGAAGAACAGTAAACAATTCGGCCGTTGTTGCGTGTTGTCACCAACAACCTGCCGGTGAAAACATGCAGTAAGTAAGTTCTAATCGAAACGAGAAGCCTCGAACCATGCTACTTGTGTCGCTTTATTGACTTACATTCCAACAGAATTTCCGAACTTTAGCATAGGCAAAAAAGTCTTGTGTCCTGATGTATGCTGACAGATCTTAAAATAAAGAATTACGCCCTGATTGAGCAACTGGAGATGCGCCCGTCGCCGGTCCTCAACATCATCACCGGCGAGACCGGTGCCGGTAAATCCATCATGCTGGGGGCCATCGGCCTGCTGCTGGGCAACCGCGCCGATACCAAACTGCTGTTTAAGCAGGATGAGAAGTGCGTGATCGAGGGCGTGTTCGATATATCCAGCTACCACCTGCAGGAGCTTTTCTCGAAAGAGGACCTGGACTTCGACAGCCAGTGCATCCTGCGCCGCGAGATCAGCCCGAGCGGGAAGAGCCGCGCCTTCGTGAACGACACCCCCGTGACGCTGGACGTGATCCGGAAAATCGGGGAGAACCTGATGGATGTCCACTCGCAGCACGACACGCTTCAGCTCGGCGACACCAGCTATCAGCTCAACATCCTGGACATATATGCCGGCAACACGGCGGCCATGGGCAGCACCACCTTCGATATATACGCGGGCAACCTGTCGTACCTGCGCACCTACAACGAGAGCTACCGCCAGTACAAAAAGCTGGAGAGCGACTATAAAAAGCTGACTGATCAGCTGGCGCAGGCCCAGAAAGAGCACGATTACCACGCGTTCCTGCTGAACGAGCTGGAGGAGGCAAGCCTGCAGGAGAAGGAGCAGGAGGAGTTGGAGGAGGAGCTGAAGCAACTGGAGAATGCCGAGGACATCAAGCTGAAGCTGACGCAGGCGGTGCAGAGCCTCACAGAATCGGAATTTAACATCACGTCGGCGCTGAAAGACACGGCCTACCTCATCGGGCAGTTGGCGCAATTCTCTTCTAAATATGAGGAACTGCGCACGCGCACCGAGAGCTGCATGATTGAGCTGAACGACATTGCCGCAGAACTGGAAGACGCCGAGCGCAACACCGAGGCCGACCCGGAGCGGACGGTGGAGGTGCAGGAACGCTTGAACCTGATATATACCCTGCAGCGCAAGCACCAGGTTGCCACCATTGCCGGGCTGCTGGAACTACAGCGCGAGCTGGAGGGAAAAGTGGGCAGCGTGCTGAACCTCGACAACGCCATTGCCAGCACCGAGAAGGCCATGAAACAGGCGGAGAAGGACGTGCATGAGAAAGCCGCCATCCTGTCAGAACGCCGCAGGGCCTCCTTCGAGACTTTCCAGCAGGAACTATATATGCTGGTGGCGGACCTGGGCATGCCAAACGCCCGTATCGTCATTCAGCACACGGAGGTAGCGCCCACCGCCACGGGCACCGATGACATCAACATCCTGTTCAGCGCCAACAAAGGGGCACAGCCGCAAACGCTGATAAAGGCGGCCTCCGGCGGGGAGTTTTCGCGCCTGATGCTCAGCATCAAGTACATGCTGGCCGACAAGACTGCCCTGCCCACCATTGTGTTCGATGAGATTGACACGGGCATCTCCGGCGAGGTGGCCGTGAAGGTGGGAAAGATGATGCAGCAGATGGCGCAGAAGCACCAGATTATCGCCATCTCGCACCTGCCCCAGATTGCCGCGCAAGGCGACACGCACTACTTTGTGTATAAAGAAGACACGGCAGAGCGCACCATCAGCCGGGTGCGAAAACTGAATGAGGAGGAGCGCGTGAATGAGATTGCGCACATGATTGCGGGGGCCAACCCGAGCGCCAACGCCTATCAAAGTGCAAAAGAGTTGCTTTCACTCTAAGGACTTATGCTTATATTGCTGCCTTAAACGCGGTCATACCAAAACAACAACATAAAAAACATGTCCTATAATCTGCTTGAAGGAAAGAAAGGAATTATTTTCGGCGCTCTGGACGAAAAGTCAATTGCCTGGAAGGTAGCGAAGCGCGCGCACGAGGAAGGCGCCCAGTTCGTGCTGACGAACGCGCCGATGGCCATGCGCATGGGGGAAATCAAAAAGCTGGCGGAGGAGTGCAACGCCGAGATAGTGCCTGCCGACGCTACTTCGGTAGAGGACCTGGAGAACCTGTTCACCAGATCGCAGGAAATCCTGGGCGGCAAAATAGATTTCGTGCTGCACTCCATCGGCATGAGCCCGAACATCCGCAAGGGCAAATCCTACGGCGACATGAACTACGACTGGTTCCTGAAAACGCTGGACGTGTCGGCGCTCTCGTTCCATAAACTCATGCAGGTGGCCGAGAAGCAGGACGCCCTGAACGAGTGGGGCTCCATTGTGGCCCTGTCCTATATAGCGGCGCAGCGCGTGTTCCCGGATTATACCGATATGTCGCAGGCGAAGGCGGTGCTGGAGTCTATTGCCCGCAACTACGGCTACCGCCTGGGCAAGCAGAAGAAGGTGCGCGTGAACACCATCTCGCAGTCCCCGACCAAAACCACGGCCGGTACGGGTGTGGGCGGTTTCGATGTGTTCTACGACTATGCCGACAAGATGTCGCCGCTGGGCAACGCCTCCGCCGAGGCCTGCGCCGACTACACCATCACGCTGTTCTCTGACCTCACGAAGATGGTGACGATGCAGAACCTGATGCACGACGGCGGCTTCAGCAGCATGGGCATTTCTGAGGATATCGTGAACATGATTCAGAAGTAATAGATCTGGAAATTTGAAGATGAGGGGATGTGAAGATTCGCAGCCCCATATATAAAAAGGCCTTCGCTGCGCAGCAAAGGCCTTTTTATATACACCTCCAGTTTGAGCGAAGCGGTAAAGGTGTTTATATATGGCAGCAAGTCTGTAAAGGCGAAACAGGAGTTTGAGGGACGCCAGTCACAAACTGGCATCTTGGGCAGCCGCATTTACGCTTGCGCCAAACTTGCGGCATGCTTTTATAGCTTCCTGAAAGATGCCGCCTTGCTGGTTTTACGATAGATAAACCATCTGTCGGAATAACCGCTCCAGCCGCACCTCTCCAAATTTCCCCATCTTCAAATCACTTACTCCTCCTCCCGATGTACCGTGTTTATGTCAAAGGCCGGGATGCAGACAGACCAGTATTCGGCTTCCTCGTCGAAAGGGTTGGCGTAGCGGATGCGGGCCCCGGCCTTGATCAGCAAAGACTCGCCGGCCTTCACCTCCACCTCCTCGCCGTCTATCTCTATCAGTTTGCGGCCGCGCGTCACTATTGTGATCTCGTCGAACTCCGGTTTCTGATGCGGCTCGACCCAGTGCGGCGGGGCCACCATGTGGGCCACGCTGAAGCCGCCGGTGCGGGTGGAGGCATGCCCGAAATGCTCCTCAATGAGCTTGCCGTCGTGCGTGGGCACCCGGAAGGGCTTTGTCTGCTTAAAGTATTTTTTCTCGCTAATCGCTTCAGGTTTTATATAAACACGGGTTGCAGAACTACTCTTGGTTGCCGCTGCAGGCTCCCTGGGCGTAGGTGGTGACGCCGGCGTTGTCGGCCATGCAGGCATTGCTGTATGTTTTGCCGTCGCAGCCGCAAACAGGGTCGTACTGCATGGTGCAGATGCCATCGGGGTTTATTCTGGCGGGGTCGATGCAGGTGGCCTGCAGGGCGCTTTGCCGGTTGGCGCAGGAGACAAGGCCGCCGAGCAGAAGCACAGCGGCGGCAGTGGTCAGTTTCTTCATAGTGGGGCTTCAAATAGGTTAAGCCTTATACGCTGCGGTTGCTGTTGTTGTGCATACATTAACCTAGTATGGCATTAACCGTATGTATTTCCGGAGTGCAAAATTATTGAAAATATAAAGCAATCGGGTTTTTTCTGCGGATGCGCGCGCCGTTACACTGGCAGACTTCGACACAAGGACAACATATATAACTAAATTCCAAGCAAATGAATAACTTGAACAAGGACAATGGGAAGATACTGCTGGCCTCGCTGGCGGGCTTAGGAGCCGGTGTTTTGGCTGGCATACTGCTGGCGCCGGAAGATGGCCGCTCTGCCCGTGAGAGTGTGCGCCAGAGCCTGACAGAAGCAGGCGACGAGTTAAACCAGACATTAAAGCGCTGGACTGCTAACCTGAAGAACAGGGGCGTACAGGAGGACGATGAACTGGTAATGCACGGCTCCTGGGATGATGTGAAGCGCCAGATGCGCAACAACTACGACGAACTGGTAAACGAGGACGCGGGCGCATAATAGCCCGTGCCGGAAATATATGAGATGACCGCCTGGACTGCCTGTATGCTTTTCAGGGGCCTTTGGTCTCCACCAAATCTTTAATAATAGTATTCATCAGTATAGGTATAACTTAATGCTATACTTGAACGTTATTAGAAACACGAAAGAAAAATCAGCTTAAACTAAAGTAAATATATAACCATTTAAAACTATGAAAGATAACAGCGGAAAGATATTGCTGGCGATGCTGGCTGGTGCCAGTGCAGGTGTAATTGCCGGATTGATGATGGCTCCGGACACTGGTGAGGCTACGCGCACAAGCGTTAAGAAGTGGGCCGGAAAAGTAAGCAAAGACCTGGAAAAGAACCTGCAGGCAGGTTTAGAAGAAATCAAGAACAAGAGCAGCGAAGCTTATAACAAAGCTAGCAGTGCTGTTGACAGTGCCAAAGACAAAGCAAATCAGGCTTACAGCGGCTCTTCTACCGGCACAACCGGCGGCGGAACTACCTCTGGCGGGTCTTCTTCTTCCGGCACTGGCTCTACCGGTTCTGCCGGCGGCGGCGCAGGCTCTGGCACAAGATCCACTGGCGGCGGCAACGCCTGAAAAGCCAGGAATCCTACCTATGCTAGCTAGCAAGCGGGCTGTTGGGGAGTAGAAGGGAGCGGATATATAAACCACAATGTATATGCTGCGCCCTTTGGCCTGACCTTCTTGTTTATAAATACGCCTGCCCTCTTGGAGGGCAGGCGTATTCGTTTTTGAGCCCGTTGCGCTAACTTATTATCTGCTCTCGCGTTAATAAGAGCAGCGGTTTACATCAGGCTGCAGCATATAATTAAAAGATTACACTTTAACGAAGGACACACTATGAAGACTGACATGGAATGCAGATCACTCGGAGAAAGCAGATCAAACTATACCACAAACTCCTCATCCGCTGTTCGCCAGATGAAGCAGAAAGACACTTCTCATAAAGGAAGCAGTGGCGGTGGACTGGCTGTCGGGCTGATTGCAGGCGCGGCGGTTGGCGCTTTGGCGGGCGTTCTGCTGGCCCCGGAGAAGGGCACTGTCACCCGCAGGAAAGTAGCGGACTCAGCCACGAAACTGGGTGACCAGGTGAGCAAGGGCTACAGCGCCAGCAAAGAGAAGGCAAGCTCCTGGACAGATAAACTGACCAAGAAGAATGGGATGACCAACGCGCACGTAAACGAAGCCCCGGATCTTCCTATTACCGAAAGCACCGGCAGAATGGCTACCTCCACTGGGGGCAATGTGCAGAAAAGTCCCTATACGGATACAAACAAGCACAGCAACCAGGAAGTGAAGAACATGATAAACGACCCAAGAAACCCAAGCGGTCCGAAAGGCACGTCGCCGATAAAGTGACAGGCCATATATAAAATAGAAACGCCAGCTATTCCTATATAGCTGGCGTTTCTATTTTATATATAGGTGTATTATTTCTCCTCTTCCCTTTTCTCTTGTCTTTCCGGCTTCATTTGCGGGAAGAACAGCACATCCTGAATAGAGTGGGAGTTAGTCATGATCATGCTCAGGCGGTCGATGCCGATGCCGAGGCCAGCCGTGGGCGGCATGCCGTACTCCAGCGCACGCAGGAAGTCCTCGTCCAGCACCATCGCCTCCGTATCGCCGCGCTTGCCCAGTTCCAGTTGCTCCTCAAAGCGGGCGCGCTGGTCAATGGGGTCGTTCAACTCGGAGAAGGCGTTGCAGATTTCCTTGCCGTTGCAGATGGCCTCAAAGCGCTCCACCAGGCCGGGCTTGCTGCGGTGTTTCTTAGCCAGCGGGCTCATCTCCACCGGGTAATCGGTGATGAAGGTCGGCTGTATCAGGTACGGCTCGCAGGTCTCCCCGAAAATCTCGTCGATGATCTTGCCTTTGCCCAGCGTCGGGTCTATTTTGATGCCCAGGCCCTCTGCTGTCTGGCGCAGCGCCGGTTCCTCCATCTCGGATATATCGATCTTCGTGAAGTGCTCAATCGCCTCGAACATCGTGAAGCGCTTCCAGGGGCGCTGGAAGTTGATGATGTTCTCCCCAACCTTCACCTCCGTGGTGCCGTGCAGGTCCAGGGCCACTTTCTCCACCATCGCCTCCACCAGGTCCATCATCCAGTTATAGTCTTTGTAGGCCACATAGAGTTCCACCTGCGTGAACTCCGGGTTGTGGAAACGGCTCATGCCTTCGTTGCGGAAGTCCTTCGCGAACTCAAACACCCCGTCGAAACCACCTACGATCAGGCGCTTCAGGTACAGCTCGTTGGCGATGCGCAGGTACAGCGTCATGTCCAGCGTGTTGTGGTGCGTCTTGAACGGACGCGCGGCGGCACCGCCATAGAGCGGCTGCAGGATGGGCGTCTCCACTTCCAGATAGCCTTTATCCGTCAGGAAGCTGCGCATGGAGTTTACCAGCTGCGTGCGCTTTTTGAAAGTCTCTCGCACCTCGGGGTTCACCACCAAGTCCACGTAGCGCTGGCGGTAGCGCAGCTCCGGGTCGCTGAAGGCGTCGTGTACGTGCTCCACGCCATTCTCGTCCACCTCGCGCTTCACAATGGGCAATGGCCGCAGCGACTTGGTCAGGATTTTCAGCTCCGTCACGTGTACCGAAATCTCGCCCACCTGCGTCACGAATGCGTAACCCCTGATGCCGATGAAGTCGCCGATGTCCAGCATCTTCTTGAACACGGTGTTGTATAGGTCCTTGTTTTCGCCGGGGGCAATGTCGTCGCGCGACACGTAGATCTGGATGCGGCCGGTGCTGTCCATCAGTTCCGCAAATGAGGCTTTGCCCATAATGCGGCGGCTCATCAGGCGGCCTGCCAGGCTCACATCCTGGTAATTGTTCTTCTCCTTATCGAAATTCTCCTTTATCTCTTTGGCTGTGGCAGTAACTTCAAATGTCTCGGAGGGGTAGGGGTTGATGCCCATTTTCTCCAGCTCCTCGCGCTCGTGGCGTCTGCGTAGTTCCTGTTCGCTCAGTTGCATGCGTCCTATGCTAATGGTGGTTGATTTGAATAATCTGCGAAATTCGGAAATATTCGGCAGCTTTGGAAAGTTTAATTGCTGATTGTTGAATTGTTAGATTGCTGGCTCTGGTAGAGACGCAAAATATTTTGCGTCTTTGCGATTCGGTTTCGGTCAAACGCGCATAGGTCGGAAAGACGCTGTGAGGTTTTCAGCGGCTCCGTTATCCTCATAAAATTCACCCAATCACTCCATTACTCATTCAAAATTAAAACGGCTCCCGCAGGAAAGAACCCACGGGAGCCGGAAGTATATATAACAGATACAGTTTACGCTGCCTGACCCAGCTGGAAGTCGTTTTTGCCAAAGAACGGCTTTACGAGCTCGTGCATCCTGGCCGCCACAAAGGAGCCCTGCAGGTGCTTCGGCAGTTCCTGCACAAACGCCTCATACTGCTCTATGCCCATAGCCTGTGCTACATAGCTCTCGTGTATGCCGTTCAGGTAGCTCACGATCTGCAGCAGCGACTCGTGGAACAGCTTAAAGTCGATATCTGCCTGCACAAAGCGCTCAATTTCGCGGTGCGAAGATGAGATACGCAGGCGTGCCATCAGGTCAAATAGGGTGGTATACCCTACGCGCCAGGTAAGCTGCTGCCAGTGCTGCGGCCCGAACTTCTGCAATACCTCGCCGGTGCGGCTGCTCCGGATAGCCGTTGCCGGGTTCGCCTGTGCCTGCTGCCTCACCGCCTTTGCTTTCTGGCGACGCGTGGTGCGCAGAAACTGCCCGATCTGGGCCTGTGCCTCCAGCTCTTTGCCCGCAATCTGCAGGCCTGGCTTGTAGTGCGCCAGCGGCAGGCGGTGTACATTAAAATCATCGTAGTGGCCGGAGGCGTAGAAGCCGATTGCCCGCGGGTAAGCGTTTTTCACCACCAGGCGTCCCGCCTCACGCAGCACCCAGGCTTCGTTGTTGGTGCTCAGGCCACGCGTGCGCAGAAAGGCCTGCAGCCCGGAAAATATGGTATAGTACGCCTGCGGAAACGTCCAGTGCAGCGCGTTCCGCATGTAGGCCTCATCACCCAGCTCGGCGGTGGCGCGAAGGGCATACTCTGTGCTCCAGCAGTTCAGCAGCAGGCGCTTTACTTCTGCAGCATCCAGCTCACTCAACTCCGGCTTCGCCTCCCTGAAAAAAGCCAGGTGGTCCATGCCGTTGTCGCCGGAATGTTGGATATGGTAGTTTATCGCAAAAAAGTAGTTCAGAAACACCTGCGCCGGAATGGATTTCTGCCACTCTTTATCCGTTTCTTTCTGCTCCTCCGGATACAGCGAAACCACGTTTTCTTCTTCTTTCTCTTTCATATATACCTAACACTTTTTGATTGCTAACAGTTGCAGTGAATGCTAAAAAATATAGTAATTTTTGTTGAATTATACACCTGGTTGCCAATGGTTTATATATGAAATTGAAAAATATTTTAAGAGAAATAAAAGCTTTAATTATATATATCTGAAGAATAGCTGCTTTATGCTAATTATATTAGTAATTGCAAAGTGGATAGTAGTGAATTGTGGCATCTGCCTGTTGCAGAACGGAATGCATGCGGATGCAGTAAAAGGGAAGAAAGCGAAGCAATTGCATATGGATTTATCCTACATCATCAACGAACTGGGGGAGGAGCGGGAACGGTATTTTAATGCTGTGGCGCCACCCATTATACAGAGCAGCAACTTTGCGAACAGAACGGTGGCGGAGATGCGGCACAAGATGCAGCACGAGGCCGAGGAGTACCTGTACAGCCGGGGCAACAATCCCACCGTGACGATTCTGGAAAAGAAACTGGCAGCGCTGGAAGGGGCGGAGGACGCCATCGCGTTTGGCAGCGGCATGGGCGCCGTGGCGGCGGCCGTGCTGTCGCAGGTGAAGGCGGGCGACCACATAATATGCATAAATCATCCGTACAGCTGGGCCAAAACGCTGATGCGGAAATTCCTGCCGCGCTTCGGCGTGAACCTGACGATGGTGGCGGGGGATGATATCGAAAATTTTGAAGTTGCCATCCGACCAAACACCACACTTATATACCTCGAAAGCCCGACTTCCTTCACGTTTGAACTGCAGGACCTGGCGGCGGTGGCGGCCCTTGCCAAACAGCACGGCTGCAGCACCATCATCGACAACAGCTTCGCCAGCCCGCTGCACCAGAACCCGATTGAATATGGGATTGATTTGGTGGTACACTCCTGCACGAAGTATATAGGCGGGCACTCTGATGTGATGGGCGGCGTTGTCTGCGGCTCCCGCGAAAATATATATAAAATCTTTAAGGGGGAGTATATGACGTTGGGTGCGGTGATGTCGCCGCACGATGCGTGGCTGTTCATCCGGGGGCTGCGCACGCTGCCGGTGCGGATGGAGCGGGTGGCAGCCTCCACACGAAAGGTGGTGGAGTACCTGGCGCGGCACCCGAAAGTGGAGCAGGTGCTATTCCCGTTTCTGCCCGCGCACCCGCAATATGAACTGGCGCAGCGGCAGATGCGGAATAACTCGGGCCAGTTCTCGTTGCTGCTTCGGGCAGACAAGCTCGCGCAGGCGGACCGCTTTTGCGACAGCCTGCAGCACTTCCTGATGGCGGCCTCCTGGGGCGGCCACGAGTCACTTGTTTTCCCGATATCCGCCACCTACGCCTCCGAAGAGATGAAATCGGACCTGCCTTTCAACCTCGTGCGGTTTTATATAGGCTTGGAGGACCCGGATTACCTCATCCGGGACCTGGAGCAGGCGCTGGCTAAAATGTAATGGCCGCCTTTTTATATAAGGTATGTTATATATGATTTGCCTGAGCTGCTTTCCTGGAATTATATATAACCCGGGTGTGCCGGAATTGGTAAAGGAGTAAAAAAGCATGAAGATGGACATCGTAGACAGACCGGATATCGCCAACAACGCCCATGCCGCCACCCTCATCGGGGCTGGGCTAACGAGTTATTTCCTGAACGAGAGTCGCCCGAAGACGGCGCTGATCCCGCCCGCGGTGGGCGGGGCCTTGCTCTTGCTGAACTCCGGCGTCAAAGCCGGGAACAGGAATGTGGCGCACGCCGCCGTGGGACTTACCACCGCCCTCGCGCTGATGACCGGCAGCATGTTTGCAAAAGCAGTGGCGCCATCCAAAAAGGATAAAACGAAGTTATCGCCTGAGGTGCGCAGCCGCCGGGCCACCGTCTTTGGGCTAATGACCGTGACGGGCATGGCGACAGTGGGTGTATATGTGGCTGGCTTTATCCGGAAGCGGAAGCAGCGACAGGAAACAGCTTAGAAACCTGCTGCCGTGTCGTCTCCGCGCGGATCTGCGCCTGCCTCTAACTTGCCACCCGGCAGCACCAGGATGGCGTCTACGCGGCCGTATCGGCCTCGCTCCTCCAATTTATAGCCCTTGCGGATAAGGATTTCGCGCACCTCCGGGGACATGGCCTCCGGCTCGTGCATGATTTCATCCGGCAGCCACTGGTGGTGGAAGCGCGGCGCTGCCACCGCCTCCTGCATCGTCATGTCGTGTGCCACCACGTTCAGGATGGCCTGGAAAACAGAGGTGATGATGGTGGAGCCGCCTGGTGTGCCCACCACCATATATAGCTTGCCGTCTTTTTCAAGGATGGTGGGCGTCATGGAGCTGAGCATGCGCTTGCCGGGCGTGATGGCATTGGCCTTGCCTCCCACCAGACCAAACATGTTGGGCACGCCCGGCTTCACACTGAAATCGTCCATCTCGTTGTTCAGCAGGAACCCGGCACCTTCTACCACTACTTTAGAGCCATATGCGCCGTTCAGGGTGGTGGTCGCCGACACGGCATTGCCAAGAGCATCCACAATGCTGAGGTGCGTGGTTTGCTCCGACTCATGTACCGGCACCTCCCCGGCCTTTACAGTGGCAGAAGGCGTGGCCCTGGCTAAATCAAAGGAGGCCATGCGCTGTTTCAGGTAAGCTGCATCCAAAAGTTCCTGCACGGGCACCTCCACGAAATCAGGGTCGCCCATATAGGTGGCGCGGTCGGCATACACCCGGCGCTCTGCCTCTGTCATCAGCTGTATGGTCTCTGCGCTTTGCCAGCCGTATTGGCTCAGGTCGTAAGGCTCCACCATCTGCAGGAGTTGCAACAGCGCCACCCCGCCGCTGGAAGGCGGCCCCATCGAAATGATACGGTAGTTTTTGTAATTGCCTGTTACGGGCGTGCGCCAGACCGAGGTGTAGTCCTGCAAATCCTGATGCGATATGATGCCGTTGCCGCGCCGCATTTCCTGCACAATCATATCTGCTGTTTCGCCTCCATAAAAGCCGCTGCGGCTTTCGTCTCGGATGCGGGTTAAGGTGCGGGCCAGGTCGGGGTGGCGTAGCGTGTCGCCCGCCTGCCATATAGCGTCCCGCACGAGGTAAGGGATGTGGTGGTTGAGTTCTATGAAGGCTGCTTTGCTGCTGTTCAGGCCACTTGCCTCTCTCTCCGTCAGCACCACACCGTTCGTGGCCAGGTCAATAGCCGGTTGCACGAGCGCTGCCCAGGGTAGCGAACCTAACTTTTGATGCAGTTTCACCATGCCGTCAACGGTGCCGGGCACACCCGCCGCCAGGTGGCCGCCGGTGCTCAGCCCCTCCAGCACGTTGCCAGCTGAATCCTGGTACATCGTTTCGGTAGCGGCGGCGGGGGCTGTCTCTCTATAATCCAGCGAACCGATTTCTCCGTCAGGCTGCCGGTATACCAGAAAGCCGCCTCCGCCGATGTTGCCTGCCGCCGGAAGCACCACCGCCAGGGCAAACTGCGTGGCGATGGCGGCATCGTAGGCATTGCCGCCCTTCTGCAAAATCCCCATGCCCACGCGTGAGGCTTCGGGGTGCGCCGAAACCACCATGGCCTTGTCTGTTATCAGCCCTCTTTGCCGCGCTGTGTCCTCAGCGGCGGGAGTAGTGGCGCAACTGCTTAGGAAGGCTGGCAGTAAGAGGAGCAGCCAAAGGGTATAGATAACCCTTGCGGCGGCTGGAAAATGTGAAGGTCGGGAATCGGGCATAGGAAGAAAGCTTGCAGGGCTAATATAAAAAGCGCCTGCTATGAATCATAGCAGGCGCTTTTTATAGATACGAAAGCATTATCGGGGCGCTACAGCGTCAGGTTGCTTCCTGGTGATGGACAGCCCGTTCAGGTCGTGCTGGATGATGTCCACAGCTTCCTCTACATATACGTCCTGTGTCAGGCTTTTCACAAACTCTTTGCTGCGGGCCACCTTGGCGGTATCGCCGCCCAACTCCTGGATATCCTGCTTCAGGCGAATGACGTCGAGCACCGGCACCAGCTCCTGCGCGGCCTCAAAGCGCTTGGCTACGGCCTCTGCCTTTGCCTCTTCGGCCAGGTATTTCTCTAACTGCAGCGAGCGCTCTGTTTTGTCAGACTGCTCTTTCAGCCTTTGTGCGCTTTCCTCAATCATAGAGAAAGTCTTGTTCTGCGCGATTCTGGTCTTGCTGTTGGCTTTCACCTGCTGCAGGTTCAGCTTGCCGTCTTTCCAGATACTGTACCTGGCTGGCTTGATCTCATCGAACGGTAGCGGGTATTCCTGCTCTTTTTCCCCAAACTCGAGGTAGCGGTAAGTGTCCGGCAGGATAACATCGGGTGTAACGCCGCGCAGCTGCGTGGTGCCGCCGTTGATGCGGTAGAACTTCTGCGTGGTCAGCTTCAGGGCCCCGAGCGGCTTGTAAGCGTCGAACTGTGAGGGCAGGGCGTCATCCAGCTCAAAGAACTGTTGCACGGTGCCTTTTCCGTATGTCGGGCTGCCCACAATCACGGCGCGTTTGTAGTCCTGCATGGCGGCTGCCAGAATCTCGGAGGCAGACGCGCTGTTGGAGTTAACCAGTATAACCAGCGGGCCGCCGTACTGCACCTGCGAGTCGCGGTCGTCGAGCACCACGGCCTTGCCGGAGGCTGTCTTCACCTGCACGATGGGGCCTTCCTCAATAAAGAGGCCGGCCATTTCCACGGCATCAGAAAGGGAGCCGCCGCCGTTGTTGCGCAGGTCCAGAATCAGGCCTTCCATGCCTGCGGCCTTCAGCTTCTCTATCTCCTTCTTCACATCTGCCCCGCTGAAGCGGCCGTCCTTGTTCTCGAAGTCGGCATAGAAGCCGGGCAGCTTTATGTATCCGATTTTTTCCTTGTCGTTGATGATGGCCGACTGCGCGTAGCCCTCTTCCAGCACGATCACGTCGCGGATAATGGGAATCTCCTGGATGCTACCGTCCGGTTTCTCCACCGTCAGGCGTACCTCAGTGCCTTTTTTGCCCCTGATCAGCTGGATGGCGTCGTCCAGGCGCATGCCTTCTACTATCACAGGCTCGTTGTCGCCCTGGCCTACTTTCTGGATGGCGTCGCCGGGTTTCAGGTCACCCTGCAGGTACGAGGGGCTCCCGGGCACAATCTCCATCACTTTAATCTGTCCGTCCTTCTCCTGCAGCGAGGCGCCGATTCCCTCTAAGCGGCCCGTGAATGCGATGTCGAAATTGTCCTTGTCCTTTGGGGGGAAGTAGCCGGTGTGCGGGTCATATACGTTGGCAATGGCGTTGATGTAGGTGGTGCGGCGGTCTTCGGTGTTGATCTTGGCCAGGCGGTCATACAGGTCATCGTAGGTTTTCATGACTTTCTCGCGCGCCTCTTTCTCCATCTGCTCCGGCGTCTTCTTCTCTTTCAGATCGCCTTTCTCCAGTTTCTTCTGCTGCTCTTCCTTCATATCGGCCAGGCGGATAAGGGTCTGGTACTTCAGCTGCTTGCGCCAGGCTTCCTTCAGCGCGGCCTTGTCTTTGGCGTAGGCCAGCTTCTCGCCGTCGGTCTCGATGGTCTCTGCCTTCATAAAGTCGAAAGGCTTGCTCAGGATTTCCTTGTAATACGCCGCAGACTCTTTCATGCGCTGGTCGATGAGATCGGAAGACACCTCGAAGAACTCCAGCGAGCCCTCGCGGAGCTGGTCATCGATGGCGGTCCTGTACTTGCGCAGGTTTTGCACGTCGGAAGCCAACAGAAACTTCTTGTTGAAGTCGAGGCGGTCCAGGTACAGGTCGAACACCTTCTGCGAGAAGGCATCGTCGATTTTCTCAGGCTCGTAGTGGCCGGAGGCAAGGCCCTGCATCAGAACCTTTATCAGTATCTGATCTTTGTCTACCGGCGGGTTGTCGCGGCTGTAGAGGATGAAGGAGCCTGTCAGCAGGATCACTACAAAAACCGACAATATGATTTTAAAACGGGTTTTCAATGATAGCATCTGTTTAGTAAAATGGACTTAATTAAAGTTACGCAAAAGTAATGCCGCTTCTTCCGGGTCGCCTGTATAGGAGGCATAAGCCGTAATGTAACATGAAAACGCGTTATTTCATAGGAGAGGCATCAAACGTGCGCGGTGATGGCCGCTATAAACGTATACGGCGCACCGGCCATATCTATATAACTCTTGGATGGAAATTTTCGTTTCTCTAACCACGTGAACCATAATAAATAAAGCTATGCAAAACTACAATGAAAATGCTGTGAATGTTCTTCAGGAGCTGAACCAGTTCGTGAACGACAGGATTGAGGGATACAAACGTGCTGCCGAGCACACCAAGAACCCGGCGCACCAGGCATACTATAAAGACCTGATGCAGGAGAGCAACAGGTTTGCCAGTGAGATCAACAGCACGCTCAGCAGCCTGGGAGGGCAGCGGCAGGACAGCACCACCGCGAAGGGCAAAATCTTCCGGGGCTGGATGGACGTAAAATCAACCGTGACCGGCAGCGACGAGGAGGCTATCCTGGAAGCCAACATTACAGGCGAGGAGTGGGCGCAGAAAGCGTATAACGATGCCCTGGACCATAAAACCGAGTTGCCGCCAAACGTGGTGCAGATGGTGGAGAAGCAGAAAAACGCGTCGCTGGCCACCTGTGAGCAGTTGCGCCGGATGAAAGACTCGATAGATTAAGAAAGTTTATATATATCATATTATATATAATGCCTATAAAAAGGGTTGCCACATTGGATGGTAACCCTTTTTTTGGGCAGGGCCCGCATTTTTTGGGCATCTGGGTAAATGGATTAAATCAACTGGAGTGAGAGGGAGATGAAGCATATTTTGTTTTTTGGAGACAGCCTTACTGCCGGCTACGGCCTGCCCGCCGCGCAGGCCTACCCCAGTCTGCTGCAGGCGCAGCTGCAGCGGGAAGGGTATGATTATGAAGTGATGAACGCAGGTCTGAGCGGCGACACCTCCTCGGGCGGCGTACACCGGATAGACCGCTGGCTGCGCGAGCCGGTGGACATACTGGTGCTGGCCTTGGGCGCCAACGACGGCCTGCGCGGCATCCCGGCACGCGAGACAACCAGAAACCTGCACGAGATTATACGCAAAGTGCGCCTGAAAAACCCCGAAGTGAAAATCATCATTTCAGGGATGGAGATACCTGACATTGTGCCCGGCCGCTATGCCGCCGAGTTCAGGAAGCTGTTCCGGGAGCTGGCGCTGAAGGAGAACGCCTCTTTTATCCCGTTTCTGCTGGAGGGGGTGGTAGGCAACCGGCACCTGAACCTGCCGGACGGGCTGCACCCCAATGCCGAGGGGCAGAAGGTGCTGGCACAGCACACCTGGAAGGTGCTGAAAGAATTGCTTTAAGATGAAGTCTGTCCAGCATATCCACCTCGGCTGAACAGACTTCATTTATATATGGAAACAGGCGGCAACCTGAAAGCAGGGGCTTACAGACTGTTGCTGATACCGCCCTCGTTGGTTTTAAGCTCCAGTTCAAAGGCTTTTGCCTGCTCCATCTGTGCCTGTAGCTCTTTCTGCGCATTGCGTGCCCATAGGCTGAAGGCGCTCGCGTCTGTCTCGTCCAGGTCTTTGAGGTTGTCGTCGTACTCGTCGATGGCCTCCCGTTGCGCCTTGGTCACACTTTCCCAATACTCAGCGTCAAACTCCTCTGGCTTCGCATCCCTGATTTCTTCCATGTATTCCAGTTGCTCCTCCTCCATCTGCTGTGGGAGCGTCACGCCGTACTCCTGAGCCAGTTCCTGGAGCTCCTGCTGGTTGGTGGTGTGCCAATCCACCAGTTGCTGGCCATATTGCTTCAGTTCGTCTGTGCTGGCTTGCTGTGCGGCTATCTTTCCCAGTTCTATCTGCAGCATGTTGTTGCGGGCCGCAAAAGCAAGCAGTTCCTGCTCATCCTCCGTGAGCGTAGAATCGACTTCGGCTGCTGTTGGTGTTCCGCTGGCTTCTGTCGCTTGTTGTTCGCCAGTGCCGGAGTCGCAGGAGGCAAAGGCCAGCACCCCGGCAAGGCAGGCAGCGGCAATTATTGTCTTTTTCATAGTAGTTGTGCGTTAGGTAAAAATATTTAATATATACCAGTTGCATACGCATCCAGCGTGAATTGTTTTCTGTTGAGCCGCATGAACTATGTGCAAACCTGTGAGAGTGGGTGGGGTAGGATCTATATAGAAGCAGCTCATATATAAACAGGATGAACAAGATAGCCATATCTCACACGGCGCTGTGGCGGGTATATAGGCGGAAGCCCTGTAAAGCAGATAGCCTGCCCCTCGAAAGGGACAGGCTATCTGCTTTATGCTGAAATCTATTACCGATTAATAGATTAATAATAGATATGTTCTCCTCTGTGTTTGTTGAAGTGCGTCTCAAAATAACGCGCATCGTCTGCATTGTGCGGCCTGAAGCCCAGCACGATGTTGCCTTCTTTCACGCCAGACTCATATACCTTGGCGCGCTCCTCCGGAATGCCTGCGCCTACCAGGGCACCAATCAGTCCGCCTGTCAGGCCGCCTGCACCGGCACCGGCCAGACCAGCCGCCAGCGGACCGGCCACTACCAGCCCAAGGCCCGGAATGGCTACGGAAGTACCGATGGCAGCTACCGCACCGATGATGGCACCCAGTGTACCGCCGATGGCCGAGCCAGCACCTGTGCCCTCCAGCGATTTGTTGCCCAGTTCAGTTGTATGCTCTCTGTCGTCGTCTCCGAAATGGCGCTTGCGGGCGTCGTCAGACATCACCACATTTATATCGTCTTTGTCGTAGCCGCGTGCTCTTAGCTCTTCATACGCGCGTTCTGCACTTACTCTGTCAGGAAACATAGCGGTCATCATGCCCGCGTTATCAGTTCTATTCATCATAGCTTTTTTAAATTTAGGTTTATAGGTTCGTAAGCAGACAGGTGGTTTTATGCACCCGCTGTCTGTTTGATTTAACGGCAACAGGTAACTATGGTTACGTTGGGGTGTTGCGGGATGGCCTTAGTCTTCGTTCACTTTAGGCGGAATCAGCACCTTGTCTATCACATGCACCACGCCGTTGGAGGCCCGTACGTCAGGGGTGATGACGGTGGCACCGCCCACTTTTATCTCAGCGCCGCTCCGCGTTGCCACCACTTCCTCACCCTGCGCTGTTTTCATGGGCATGCTATCCTGCATCTCTTCGGTCACGATGCGGTTGGGAAGTATGTGCGCCTGCAGGATGCGCGTCAGTTCCAGTTTGTTGGCGGGGTCTCTCAGGCTTTCGAGGGCCCCGGCCGGAAGGTCGGCGAAAGCCTGGTTGGTCGGCGCGAAAACGGTGTAGGGCGCAGGGCTTTCCAGTGTCACCACCAGGTCGGCGGCTCTGACCAGCTCGAGAAATGTCGAGAGGTTGGGGTTCTGCTGCACCAGCGCCACGATGTTCAGGTTGCTGCCCAGTTCGTTGTTTGCCGATATGTTGGTGTCTGCTGTGCGTTCAGACGACATGTCCGTGTCCGGGTCCATGGGAGCCTGCGGCGCCGTCTCATTTTCGTCAGCCACCGGCGACTCTATGACGGTGCCAGCATTATCCAAAGTGCTGTCTGAACTGGCGCAGCCGGAGCAGAGTGCTATTGCCGCGGCCACTGCTACTGTCTGCTTATATATAAATTTTCTCATAATGCTGTTTTGTATTGATGGGTCTATATGAACGGGCAAACAGCCTAAACAGTTTAAGCTGCGCCATTCCTGCGCGATGCGCCATTCAAAATCCAGAGGGGAGGCTGTAAAAAATCGAAGGCCCTTCCACTACAGAAAGGCCTTCGATTTATCATATTAGAAACCGGGATTAATTACCTACGGCGTCCTCAACAGCAACTTCAGATGGTAGGATTACACTGTCCACAACGTGGATAAAACCGTTAGAGGCTTCTACATTGTCTTTGACGATGCTTGCACCACCAACAACTACATTGGTTCCGCCCAATGTTACATTCACCGGAATGTAGCTGTCTTCTGTCAACTCAATCCGCTGTGTCGTATTAAACTGCATGGAGCTCACCTTGCTCGGCAGCACATGGGCCTGCAGCACATACATCAGGTTAGCCATGTTCTCGGGCTTCAGCAGCATTTCTAACTTTTGCTTGTCCATTTTGGCAAATGCCTCGTTGGTTGGCGCAAAAAGGGTTACCTCATTCAGGCGCGCAATATCCTGCTCCAAACCGGCATGTTCTATCAGTTGCACAAAAGTGGAAAGGTTCGGGCTTTTTTTGGCCAAGTCCATCACGCTGTAGGTCTCTGTCTCGTCTATGTCCTCAAACATTTCATCAATCGCAACAGGATTCTCTATCGGAAGAGCTGCAACGGCCACGGTCGCAACCGGAACCACGATGTCCCTTTCAATCACTAAGGTCTTGATGGTGGCGGCATCTACTGCTTCAGCAACTTCTTCTCTTACATCCTCCCTCTCATTTGCTACTTCTTCTTTTCCTTCATCAAGGTCTTCTACCATGTCGGCTGTTGCTTCTACTACATCTTCTGTTTCGTCAGCAACAACTCCTCCGCTCACAGTTGTTTCGTTCATGGCGGTGGCGTCGTCCATGGTGTCGTTTGAACTGGCGCAGCCAAAGAGCATTGCTGCGGCAAAGGCAATTGGAATTATCGTTTTCTTTTTCATAGCTTACAATTAAAATTTAGGTTCTAAGATAAATTATCTTTTCTTCTGATTATTTTAACTGATATTTTATCTAAAATGTTAAGCTATGGTGTAAATTTAGACTGCTAAAAGAAGGTTAATTATTTCTTACGCTAAAAATAATTATATACTTACTAATTAATTATAAACTTTCACCACAAATATATAATTTTTGAGTTTTTTCAGCTGTTGCGGCCGTTTCTGCCCTAAAAGTGTATTATTCTTAGGTAAGGATGTCTTAATAGGGGCTAGTTCCGGCGGTAACTCTGCCAACATCTGCAGCAAATAGGCTGATTTGATGGCAAAAGAGGTGCCTTCCTGGCCCGCCTGCTTCCCGCTGATAACACCAATCAGGTTGCCCTTGTCGTCCAGCAAGGGGCCGCCGCTGTTGCCCGGGTTAAGCGGGATAGAAATCTGGTAGGCCGTGGTATCGCCCTCAAAACCACTGGATGAACTCAGGGAGCCTTCGCCAAACACAATGTCCTCGCGCGGGTAGCCCAGCGTATATACTTTCTCCCCCAAATCGGCCTCCTCCGTCTTGAAAGTGTAAGGCAGCGCCCCGAACGCCTGAAAAGTGGTGTCCGTTACCCGCAGGATGGAAAGGTCGTGAATCTGGTCGCGGTAAACTTCCGTGACCTTAAACTTCTCCCCGGACTCGTTCTCAATCAGAACGGAGTCAGCGCCCTCCACCACGTGCGAGCTGGTGACCAGGAAGCCGTCGGAACTGATGGCAAAGCCGGTGCCGCTGAATGTGGCCGGGCGCGGAGCGGGCTTGGTGGCGTCGTTGATGCCGTTGATGATGGCAGTCTGCGCTTTTTTCAGGCGCTCTACCTCGCGGCGCAATTCTATATACCGGTCGGCTTGCTGGCGCACCGGCGCCTTCAGCTGCTGCACGCTCCACTGCGCCCCAAATACTGAAAGTAACGAAACGCTGGCCGCCACGGCAATGGTCTGGGCGTGGCGGTTCCAGAACACCTTCCAGCCAGCTGGGGTGGCCGCAGCGGGGGCTGTCTCCGCCTCCATTTCAGAATGGATGTGGTTCAGTTGCTTTTTCAGGGCCTGGCGCTGGCCGAAGCTGTGCATAGTCTGCAGCAGTTGCCTGTGCTCGCGCACCTGCTCTGCCAGGCGCGCATCGGTGCGCATCAGGGCTTCAAACGCCGTCTTTTCCTCGGCGGCCATTTCCCCATTCAGGTAGCTTTCTATTTGCTCGTAAGCGCGGTACTCTAACATCTTCTTATAGGGTGGCCTTCTGCTGGCCGTTTATCGCTAACCCGGTCACACCTCGGGTTTGTAGGTGGCAAAAAATAATTTCTTGAGACGCTGCAGGCACTTGTACTTCTGGTTCTTGGCCGTGTCGGAGTTGGTGTAGCCGTATTTCTCCGTAATTACCTGCATGTTCTGCGTGTATATATAAAAGTCCTCCAGCAGGCTGCGGCAGGGCTCCCCCAACTGCTGCAGTGAGTCGCCCATGATGCCGAACTGCTTTTCCTGCTCCTCGTGCTGCAGCGTGTCCTCCTCCACAGGCAGGAAATCCTCGGAGTCCTCCATCTTCACGGTGTAGCGGCCCTTTTCTGCCAGCCGCTTCAGCCATAGCCTGCGGCACACCGAGTACAGGTAGGTCTTTATCTGGCAGCTCAGCTCCAGGCTGTTCGCCTTTATCTTCTCGTAGAACACGATGACACCCTCCTGGTAAATGTCTTTCGCCTCGTCGTCGGTTCCGCTGTTGTTCAGAATAAAGTGAGAAATCATCGGGAAGTAGCGTTTGTACAGGTAGGCCAGCGCCCGCTCGTCGTCCTGCCGGATACCCTCCATCACCGCCTCGTCCGTCTCATACAAACCCTTCTTCATTCCAGTCAATTTTAATACGCTTGGTGACGCAATGTAACCCGCTCAAAAAATAATTTTGATTTTTTTTCAAATACCGGGTTACCTATCGGAGGTTCCGGTATGAAGTTCAAAATCGAAACCAAAAAACTTAATCACAAACACAAAATGAAAAATTTATTTAAATTCGCTTTCGTAGCTTTCGCCCTTACTGCTTTCACAGCTTGTAACTCAGAAGAGGCTGCTACCACTGAAGGTGAAGTAATCGAGACAGAAGAAGTTGTTACAGACGAAGAAGTTATCACAGACGAGCCTGTAGTAGAAGAAGACACTACTGCTGTTCTGACTGACTCTGCCACTGTAGTTGAGTAGTTATAACAGAACTGCAGCGGTTTGCTTATAGTTCTAAACACATGGAGCGGCCCCGCGCAACAGCGCGGGGCCGCTCCGTTTATATATGGCTTAATTTACTGATGACAAAAACTCTGTGTAACGATATATAAGACATTCGCCAGCTCAAGGCAAAACGAGGCCTCTCGGCCTGAGAGCACCAAAGCCAGCTATAGAAATTTAAGGGATTGAGCCCAGTGGGATGTACAGCAACCAAGAGCATATAGCAAAACAATTTTACAGTTCGCGCTATATAACAGCAAAAGGCTGGCAATAGCTGCCAGCCTTTTGATTTCAGCCACGCTTTACGCGTTTCCGGCGCTCCATCTCCTTTTTGATAAGGTTGAACTCGCGGCTGCTTTGCCCGGCGATGGCCGTGTTCTCGTTGGCGCGGCGCAGCAGGTACGGCATCACGGCCTCCACCGGGCCGTATGGCACATACTTCGCCACGTTGTATCCAGCCTTGGCGAGGTTGTAGCTCAGGTTGTCGCTCATGCCATATAGCTGCGAAAAGTAGACGCGCCTGTCGTTGGGAGCGATGTTATACGCCGCCATCAGGTCCATCAGCAGGTAGGAGCTTTGCTCGTTATGGGTGCCGGCACAGAAGTATATATGGCCGATATGCGCCACGCAGAAGCGCAGGGCCTCGTCGAACAGACTGTCAGTGGCCTCCTTGGTGGGATTGATGGGGTCGGGGTAGCCCATGGCCTGCGCGCGTTTGCGCTCTTTCTCCATATAAGCGCCCCGCACCAGCTTGGCTCCCAGGTAATAGCCCTCCTGCACTGCCGTGGTGTAGTCGCGCTGAATCACCTCCAAGCGGTCGTGGCGGTACAGCTGATAGGTGTTGTACACAATCGCCCGTGCTTTGTTATAGCGGGCCATCATCTCATAGGCCAGGTTGTCGATGCTTTCCTGTATCCAGCTTTCCTCGGCATCTATAAACACCGGCACGCTGGCTTCGTGGCAGCGCTGGCAGATGGCGTTCACGCGGTCGCGGCCCCGCTCAAAAGCAGCCCGTTCGGCGGCAGTGAGTTCCTGCCGGGCCTGCACTTTCTCCAGCAGGTTTATACCTATCAGGCCTGTCACTTTAAACACCGAGAAGGGGATGCGGGCATGGTCGCGGGCCTTCTCCACAGTGCGCAGCAGCTCGTCGCGGGTGGCGTCGAAGCTTTTCTCGTCGCCCTCGCCCTCCACCGAGTAATCGAGGATGGTGCCGATGTGATACTTGCTCAATTCCCGGATGACCCGCTCCGACTCCTCAATCGTCTCGCCGCCGCAGAAGTGGTCGAAGACCGTTTGCTTGATGATGAATTTGACGGGCAGGTACAGGTCCAGGGCCGTGTTCAGCAGGTTTCCGCCTACCTTTACGAGTGTATTGCTGTTCATCATCTTAAACAGCAGGTACATCTTGTATAATGCTGCGTCTGATTTCGATTCAAACGCTATGGCTGTGTCGTCGAACGACACTTTGGTACCGATATTCATGTAAGTCTAATTAGCGCCGCAAAGATAGCGGTTCGGGCCTTGTTAACGACCATCTTTGAGGCGGGTTGTCGGACAAAAACCATGCTGATTTATACTGCTTTCGGCTTCAGTGTGAGGTTGGTTCCAATCGCCGGTTTAATTTGCCAGGTTCTTATTTTTTGAGCTTTGGCGTTGAGAAAGTGACAAGCCGCCTCCGTATATAATTTTTTATTTTTTATAAATCCGCCACCTGTTACAAGTCTTTTCTGGCCGCTGGTAGGGAAAAGTACGGACATAGCCATTATATTGCGGTTGCAGTCTGGCAACGGGCCGCGCGTATAAATGGGAGATATAAACCCTTACACCGTGACAGAGACAATACACATCGGGAATCAGGCGCTGCAGGAATTGCCCGCGCTGCTGCAGAACCGGGCCTTCAGCAAGGTGGCGGTGCTGGTGGACGAAAACACCCTGGCGCACTGCTACCCGCTCCTGAAGCCACACCTGCCCGCCCACGACCTCATCCAGATTAAGAGCGGAGAGGAGCACAAGACGCTGCAAACCTGCGATTATATATGGCAACGCATGACCGAGCTGCACCTGGACCGCTGGTCGGTGCTGGTGAACCTGGGCGGCGGCGTGATCGGGGATATGGGCGGCTTCTGCGCGGCCGTTTTCAAGCGCGGAATCTATTTTGTGCAGGTGCCCACCACGCTGCTCGCGCAGGTAGATGCCAGCGTGGGCGGCAAAACGGGTATTGATTTCCACGGGCTCAAAAACCACCTCGGTGTGTACCAGGAGCCGCAGGCGGTATTTATCAACCCCGGTTTCCTGAAAACCCTGCCGCAGCGCGAGCTGAAGTCTGGCTATGCCGAACTGATCAAGCACTGGCTCATTGCCGATGCCGCCAAGTTTGAGGAGCAGCGGAACGTGGGCCTGATGACGGACGACTGGGAGGAACTGATTCGTCATTCCGTGGCTATCAAAGCCAAAGTAGTGGAGGCCGACCCGCTGGAGGGGGGCTACCGCAAGGTGCTGAACTTTGGCCACACGGTGGGCCACGCCGTGGAAACCTATATGATGCGCCAGCCGGGCCGCGAGCTGCTACACGGCGAGGCCATTGCCGTCGGCATGATTTGCGAGGCGTTCCTTTCAGTGAAAAAGGAGGTGCTGGCCAAAGATGACCTGGACAAAATAGAGGTGTTCCTGGAGACGGTGTACGAGAAGGTGGTGATCAAGAAAGACGACATCGACCCGATTGCGGAACTGGCGCTGCAGGACAAGAAAAACACCCATTCGGCCATCAACTGCACGCTGCTGGCTGGCATCGGGCACGCCATCTACAACCAGCCCATCACACTCCACGACATCCGGGAGTCCTTACGCTACTATCAATCACTATGATATCATCAAAAAAACTACGCTCCGTTACACTCACGCACCCAACCGGTAAAATAAAAGGAGATATAAAACTGCCCGCCTCCAAAAGCGAGGCGAACCGCGCCCTGATCATCGCGGCCCTGTCGGGGCAGGAGTCGGAGCTGCACAACCTGTCGGAGGCCAACGACACCCAACTGCTGCAGCGCCTGCTGCAAAGCGACGCCGAAACCATCGACGCGGAGGATGCCGGCACCGTGATGCGCTTTCTGACGGCCTACTATGCCGTGACGGGGCAGCGCAAAATACTCACCGGAACGGAGCGCATGTGCCAGCGGCCCATCAAGGTGCTGGTGGAGGCCCTGCGCGAGTTAGGCGCTGATATTGAGTACCTGGGCGAGGAGGGGTATCCGCCCATGAAAATGAACGGCTTCCGTGGCAATGGCAACCGCCGGTTGAAAGTGCGCAGCGACATCAGCAGCCAGTATATATCGGCGCTGCTGATGGTGGGTCCGCTGCTGCCCGATGGACTCGAGCTGGAACTGGAGGGCAAAATCGGCTCCCGCCCCTATATAGAAATGACGCTCTCGCTGATGGAGCATTTTGGGGTGTCCGCCACATTCGAAGGCAATACGATAATAGTGTCCCACCAGCCCTACAAGGCAGCCTCGTTCAGCGTGGAGTCAGACTGGTCGGCGGCCAGTTACTGGTACAGCCTGGTGGCGCTGGCGCAGGAAGCCGACATTACGCTGCTGGGCCTGAAGGAGAAATCCTTCCAGGGCGACCGCGCCATTGTAGACATCATGTACCGGCTGGGCGTATATACCACCTTCACGGAAGAGGGCGTGAAACTGACGAAGAAGGAGCAGGAGCGCCACGTTTCCTTCGACTTTTCCGATTGTCCTGACCTGGTGCAGACAGTAGTGGCGCTTTGCGCGGGCATCGGTACGCGTGTGGACATGACGGGGCTGGAGAGCCTCCGCATCAAAGAGACAGACCGTATTCAGGCGCTGCAACTGGAGGTGCTGGGCATGAACTCCTCGCTGGAGGAAATCACGCCCGGCGTGTTCCGGCTAACGCCTGGCATCCTGACAAAGGAGAAACTGTCGTTCCGCACCTATCAGGACCACCGCATGGCGATGGCCTTTGCCCCGCTGGCCCTGCTGGAGCCCGTGGAGATACAGGAGCCCAGCGTGGTGCGCAAATCATACCCCCGGTTTTGGGAGGATTTGGAGAAAGTGGGATTTGAGATTGCGGAGAATGCATGACAGCGCAGGGAGAAAGGCGCCTGTACGGTGATGCTGACCTGATAGCGCAGCAATTGGCAAGCATGCGACTGATGGAAAGCTCGGCGGGGGATTATGCCGCTGTCTATAAAGATCCGGTTACGGGCGCGTTCTGGCTCCGGTATTATGCCACAGCCGCCGCGCAGGGCGGCGGCTACCTCACCTTGATGCGGCTTCCTGCCCCAACCATCGCTGCACTGATCGATATAGCCATCACGACCCGCTTTAAGGATGAGGCGGTTGCGGCCATGCTCCGGCTGCTGGACGAGGAAGCGATCGAGAAAAAAGATTTCAGGGAATTGCTGGTAGAGAAACTGGAGCGGCACCAGCCTGAGAGTAAGCAACAGAAGCAACGGCTCATCCAGCTTATAAAGCTCACGGGCCTGGATGACCCCATGAACCGGCGGGAGGTCCTGCAGCGGAGCAGGCGGCAGGTGGAGCAGGACTCCGCATATTTCAAAGCCGTAGCTGGCAGAGCAACTCATTTGCTGAGGAAATTGCAGGCTTAATTTTCTGATGCGGCGCTCACTTCCCTGACAACCTGCTGCAGATACGCCGGCACATATAGCAGTCTGCTGCCGTACCAACTGAACATCTCGCCATCCACCACTTTCACCAGCGCCTGCGGGCACAGCGCCTGGAACTCCGCAATATGTTTCTCTTTAAAAGGATATGGCTCCGATGAAAGCAGGATAAGCTGTGGCGCGGCCTTCTGTAGCTGTTCGGGAGTGATTTGGGGGTAACGGGGCAGGTCAGAAAAGACGTTCCGGAAGCCGCAGCGCTGTAGGATATGGTCGATGATGTTGTGGCTGCCCACAGCCATATAGGGCTCGCGCCAGATAAAGTAGGCGGCACTGATGGGCGGCGGCACCGGCTGCAAACTCCTAAAGCCTGAGCGGATTTGCTGTATTAGATCTGTGGCTTTGGCTTCCGTGCCGGTTAGCCTGCCTACTTCCTGCATCATCTGCAGCGCATCCTCCAGCGTGTAAATGTCGCTCATCCACACCGGGTACTTTTGCTGCAGCGCCTCAATCCCCTCCCTGTAATTCTCTTCCTTGTTGCCGATAATCAAATCAGGCTGTAGCGCGTCTATTTCCTCGAACCGGAAGTTTTTGGTGCCGCCGATTATGGTCTTCTGCTTTACCAGTGGCTGCGGGCGGATACAGAATTTCGTGAGCCCCGCCACCCGGTCCGCCAGGCCCAGGTAAAACAACAGCTCCGTTTGCGACGGCACCAGCGACACGATGCGCTGCGGCAGCGCAGGAAGCGTGATCTGGTGGCCCATCTGGTCTGTGAAAAGCATATATAGTTCCGAATTACGAGTTCCGAGTTACGAATGATGGCTGCCTCTGAGACCTGTGAGAGTTTATATATAAGCGAATAATTACACTTCCTGGAAGTACAGCCGTTTGTATTCGTTCCGGCCCCAGAAAGGCACGAAGGCCTTGCATGTTTGGGCTACGGTCATGCCTACCGATTTTCTACGGATGTTGATAATAATGCCCAGGTGGATGACCAGCGACACCAGGATGAAAGCCGTCACGCGGGGATCATCCTGGGGCCTGCTCAGGTATATGGCCAGTACAACCCACGGCAGAATCAGAAGAACCCAGAACAGGTAGCGGTGCATATCCAGTGGCTTATATATAACAACGTGAACTCGGAAATTATTCTTTAAAATTTACACTTCCAGAGCCCTTAATATAAATATTGGTTGATGTATTCTTCTATTTCGGGAAATATAGCCCACAAATGCAGATATATGACATGATACTTACGATTGCTTAGTGATTAAAATACTACATAAGACCTTGTTAATCAATTATTTATATATTGTTTAATTCCCGAGTTCACGTTATAACAGAAGCGGCTAAAATCAAAGACCTCCGGAGTTTTGACTCCGGAGGTCTTATACGGTAAGAACAGATGCTTAGCTCAGGTAGCGGAAGTCCTGCTTGTCCTGGATATTGAGCACCGTTTCGTATATCATCTTGATCACGTTGTCCACGTCGTCTTTGTGTACGGTTTCCACGGTGGTGTGCATATACTTGAGCGGAAGCGAGATAAGCGCCGCCGCCACGCCCGCGTTGGAGTAGGCAAAGGCGTCGGTGTCGGTGCCGGTGGCACGTGAAACAGCCGAGCGCTGAAACGGAATGTCCTTTTCCTTGGCAGTGTTGATGATCAAGTCGCGCACGTTGTTCTGCACGGCAGGGCCATAGGCAATCACAGGCCCTTTGCCGCAGTGAATGTCGCCGCTCGTTTTCTTCTCGTACATCGGCGACTGCGTATCGTGGGTCACGTCGGTGATGATGGCCACATCCGGCTTGATGCGGTGCGCGATCATCTCGGCCCCCCGCAGGCCAATCTCTTCCTGCACGGCATTCACGATATATAAACCGAAAGGCAATTGCTTGTTGTTCTCCTTCAGCATGCGCGCCACCTCAGCTATCATAAAGCCCCCGATGCGGTTGTCGAGTGCGCGGCCCACGTAGTAGCGGTCGTTCATCACCGTGAACTCGTCCTCGAAGGTAGCCACACAGCCCACGTGTATGCCCATTTCCTCCACTTCCTCACGGTTTTTCGCGCCGCAGTCCAGAAACACCGTTTCGATGGTGGGGGCTTTGTCCTGCTCCACCTTGCGCACATGAATGGCGGGCCAGCCGAAAACAGCCTTTACGATACCCTTTGCGGTATATATGTTCACCCGCTTGGAGGGGGCAATGAGGGCGTCGGAGCCGCCGTTGCGCTTCAGGTAGATATAGCCTTCCGGGGTGATATAGTTCACAAACCAGGAAATCTCGTCGGCGTGCGCCTCAATCACTACTTTGTATTCCGCTTCGGGGTTGATAACGCCAACCACGGTGCCGTAAGTGTCGGTGAAATAGGAGTCGATGTAGGGCCTGATGTACTCCAGCCACAGTTTTTGCCCCTCTGCCTCAAAACCAGTCGGGGAGGAGTTGTTCAGGTATTTCTGTAAGAAATCAAAAGATTCTTGTCGCATGGTTGCTAATTAAAAATCAGAAATTAAAAATCATAAATGGTTAGAATCAGAATACAGGTATATACATACGGGTATTTCTAATTTCTAATTCACAATGAAACCTTAAAGCGGAATATTTCCGTGCTTCTTTCGTGGAAGAGTAACGGCTTTATTCTCCAGCATCTTAAACGCCCTGATCAGCTTGCTTCTTGTTTCGGACGGCAGTATCACCTCGTCGATAAATCCACGGTGGGCCGCACGGTAGGGGGTGGCGAACTTCTTTTTATATTCCTCCACTTTCTCGGCCAGTTTCGCCTCCGGGTCCTCGGCGGCGGCAATCTCGCGCTTGAAGATGATCTCGGCGGCTCCCTGTGCGCCCATGACGGCAATCTCGGCGGTGGGCCAGGCAAAGTTCATATCGGCGCCGATGTGCTTGGAGTTCATCACGTCGTAGGCGCCGCCGTAGGCTTTGCGGGTAATGACGGTGATGCGCGGAACCGTCGCCTCGCAGAAAGCAAATAACAGCTTGGCCCCGTTGGTGATGATGCCGCGCCACTCCTGGTCGGTGCCCGGCAGAAAACCCGGCACGTCCTCCAGCACCAGCAGCGGCACGTTAAAGCAGTCGCAGAAACGCACGAAGCGCGCGGCCTTGGTGCTGGCATTTATATCCAATACTCCTGCCAGCACGGCCGGCTGGTTGCCCACAATGCCGATGCTGCGCCCGCCCAGCCGTGCAAAGCCCACCACAATGTTGTCCCCAAAGTTTTTGTGTACCTCAAAGAAGGTGTCGGCGTCAATGATGCCCTCAATCACCTCGCGGATGTCGTAGGGTTGGTTCGGGTTCTCCGGGATGATGGTATCCAGTATCTCCCGTGTCTCGTCGCCGGAGGCCTCATAGGGCAGGGCGGGTGGGAGGTCTTCGCAGTTCTGGGGGATATAGCTCAGCAGCTTTTTGATGTGCGTGATGCACTCCACCTCGTTGGCGCAGGAGAAGTGCGTGACGCCGCTCTTGAAGCTGTGGGTGCTGGCGCCGCCCAGCTCCTCCGACGTCACCTCCTCGTGCGTCACTGTTTTCACCACGTTCGGGCCAGTAACAAACATATAGGAGGTGTCTTCCACCATCATCACAAAATCGGTGATGGCCGGGGAGTACACGGCGCCGCCCGCGCATGGGCCCATGATGGCCGATATCTGCGGGATAACCCCGGAGGCCAGCGTGTTGCGGTAGAAGATATCGGCATAGCCGCCCAGCGACACCACACCCTCCTGGATGCGGGCCCCGCCGGAATCGTTGAGGCCAATTACGGGCGCTCCGTTTTTCATGGCCAGCTCCATGATCTTCACAATCTTCTCGGCGTGTGTTTCGGAGAGGGAGCCGCCCAGCACGGTGAAATCCTGGGAGAAAACATAAACAAGGCGGCCGTTGATGGTGCCGTAGCCCGTCACCACGCCATCGCCCAGGAAGTACTGCTTGTCCAGGCCGAAATCTTTGGAGCGGTGCATCACAAACTTGCCGATCTCTTCGAAAGAGCCTTCATCCATCAGCAGGTGGATGCGCTCGCGTGCCGTCAGTTTCCCTTTCTGGTGCTGTGCCTCTATGCGGTCCTGTCCGCCGCCCAAAAGCGCCTCGGCGTTTTTCCGCTCCAGCGTCTGCAGTTGGCTCTCTCTGGTTTCTCCTGCCATGTGGTTTATATATGGTAAAATGAAGCTTGTGTTATCAAATCATCAATTCTCAAATTTATAAAACTCTGCCGCTAAATCCTGTACGGGAGTATCATTTTTCAGAGGAGGCAAGTTGTAAGCACGAAGCATATATAGCGAGCGGGCAAAAAACAAGGGCTGCCTTTATAGGCAGCCCTTGTTCCATATACATTGTGCTGTTTATTCTTTTGTCTTGTCAGCGTCCGTGGACTTGGTTGGCTCTGTCTCCTCTTCGTCGGAGGCACTCTTGGCCTTTTTGCCGCTGCTCTTCTTCGAGGTGAATGTCAGCTTCTCCTCTCCCTCCTTGTAGTCCACCAGAATCACGTCGCCCTGGTTTACCTCGGCTTTCAGAATCTCCTCCGCAATCGGGTCTTCGATGTACTTCTGGATGGCGCGGTTCAGCGGACGGGCACCGTATTTCGGGTCATATCCCTTCTCAGCCACAAAGTCTTTCGCCTCTTTGGTGAGCTCGATGGTGTATCCAAGGGCTTCCACACGCGTGAACAGCTTGCTCAGCGACAGTTCGATGATCTTGTGCATGTCCTCCCGGCTCAGCGAGTTGAACACGATCACATCGTCCAGGCGGTTGAGGAACTCGGGAGAGAACGTTTTCTTCAGGGCGCTTGCTATAGTGCCCTTCATGATATCGTCCACGTTCTCCTGCTTCGTCTTCGACATGAAACCGATACCGGCCCCAAAGTCCTGCAGGTCGCGGGCCCCGATGTTTGAGGTCATGATGATGATCGTATTACGGAAGTCGACCTTGCGGCCAAGACCGTCCGTCAGGATACCATCGTCCAGCACCTGCAAGAGCAGGTTATATACATCCGGGTGCGCTTTCTCAATCTCGTCCAGCAAAACCACAGAGTACGGCTTGCGGCGGATCTTCTCCGTCAGCTGACCGCCTTCTTCATAACCCACATATCCCGGAGGCGCTCCCACTAAGCGAGACACACTGAATTTCTCCATGTACTCACTCATGTCGATGCGCACCAGCGAATCCTCTTTATCGAACAGGTACGTGGCCAGCACTTTCGCAAGCTCTGTTTTACCGACACCGGTCGGGCCCAGGAACACGAACGAACCGATTGGCTTCTTCGGGTCTTTCAGACCAACGCGCGTACGCTGGATGGCTTTCACCAACTGGCCGATCGCTTTGTCCTGGCCAATCACCTTGCCTCTGAGCTCTTCGCCCATGTTCAGGAGCTTCACGCCTTCTTTCTGCGCGATACGCTTTACCGGGATACCTGTCATCATGGCAATGACCTCTGCCACATTTTCCTCTTTCACGGTATAGCGCTTCTTCTTGGTCTCTTCTTCCCAGTTCTTCTTGGCTGTGTCGAGCTGGTCGATGAGCTTTTTCTCCTTATCACGCAGTTGGGCCGCCTCTTCGTACTTCTGGCTCTTCACCACGCGGTTCTTCTCCACCTTGATGTTCTCGATCTGCTCCTCGAGTTTCAGGATATCTTCCGGCACAATGATGTTGTTGATGTGTACGCGGGCACCGGCCTCGTCCATCACGTCTATCGCCTTGTCTGGCAGGAAGCGGTCGCTCATATAGCGGTCGCTGAACTTCACGCAGGCCTCAATCGCCTTGTCGGTGTAGTTGACGTGGTGGTGGTCCTGGTACTTGTCCTTGATGTTGTTCAGGATCTCGATCGTCTCCTCCGGCGTGGTCGGATCCACCATCACAATCTGGAAACGACGGGCCAGAGCGCCGTCTTTCTCGATGTACTGGCGGTACTCGTCAAGCGTAGTGGCGCCGATGCACTGGATCTCGCCGCGGGCAAGGGCTGGCTTGAACATGTTGGAAGCGTCCAGCGAGCCGGAAGCGCCACCGGCACCCACAATCGTGTGCAACTCATCAATGAACAGGATCACGTCCGGAGACTTCTCCAGTTCGTTCATCACCGCCTTCATGCGCTCCTCGAACTGGCCACGGTATTTTGTGCCAGCCACCAGAGAGGCAAGATCCAGGGTTACCACGCGCTTGTTGAACAGCACGCGGCTTACTTTCTTCTGGATGATGCGCAGGGCAAGGCCCTCGGCAATGGCAGTTTTACCAACGCCCGGCTCACCAATCAGGATAGGGTTGTTCTTCTTGCGGCGGCTCAGTACCTGGGCCACGCGCTCTATTTCTTTTTCACGGCCCACTATCGGGTCCAGTTTGTCTTCTTCTGCCAGCTTCGTCAGGTCGCGGCCAAAGTTGTCGAGCACCGGGGTGCGCGACTTCTCACCAGCCTTTTTGCTGGCGCTGCTGCCTGCACGCGAAGACGAGCTGCCAAATAACTTGTCAGAGTCGTCAGAGTCGTCAGTGTCTGACGATGCGAGCGGATTATTGCTGTGATAATCCAGGGAATCTCTTATTGCTTCGTAGTTCACGTTGAATTTCGCTAAAATTTGAGAAGATATATTGTCTTCATCCCGCAGGATGGATAAGAGGAGATGCTCTGTGCCGATGATGTCGCTCTTGAAGATTTTCGCCTCCAGGTACGTTATCTTCAGCACCTTCTCCGTCTGCTTGGTGAGCGGGATACTTCCGGTAATATTGCTGCTCTGTGTTGCTGTATTTCGTGTAGCCTGCTCTAAAGCGTACTTTAACTCATCTATCGAAACGCCAAGCTTCTTCAGCAGGGCAATAGCAGTACCTTCTCCCTCCCGAATCATGCCCAGCACCAGGTGCTCGGTGCCGATGTAGTCATGACCGAGCCGAATTGCCTCCTCACGGCTAAGCGAGATAACCTCTTTCACTCGGTTTGAGAATTTTGCTTCCATGTATACTATACTCCGTGTATTCTTTAAAAAATCTGATTAATTGTAACTGGTTGAGGCTGACAGGGCAAGCCTATTTTTAAACAAGCCGGGTAGCGCAATTGTTCAGTCGGGCGGCCTTTTTATTGTAGGTACAAATGAGATGCAGGCCCTTGTGTAAACAACAAGTCAATTATACTAAGCCCTGGTACAAATTGTTTGCCAAATACTTGCGTGTATGGTTTTACGTGCAAATTGTCAGGAATGATTTTAGGATGTATCCTGTTCCTCAGGTCCAGCACGTCTTCCGGCTGGCCGGCCTCGTATGCCTCCGTAAACTGCAGCGGCTTGTCCAGCCTGAGTAATTTAAGGTAAAGCTGCAACAAATCCATGTTCAGCTGGAACAAAAATTTTGGACGCCGCCCATATACCGCTTTCAGATAGTCGCTGTAGAACTCAAAATACGGTGCCCGCCCGTAGGCCGCCTGGATGGTGCGCCAATGCACGTTGTGCCACTTCTGGGTATAGTCTATCTCAATGTCGGTAATCAGTGTTTTGTCTTTGCTGCTGCCCCGGAGCACCGGCACGCTGAGCGGCTGCACGCCTTGCGCCGTCAGCACGTGGCAGCGGTTGCGGTAGCTTTGCTTTATATAATTTTCGTGCCGCTCCACCAGCAGGCTTTCGACGCGTAGCGCATGCCGGAAATAGGACACCGGCGGGTTGTACTGGGCTTCTGTCAGGAGAATCAAAATCTTTATTAAAAATTAAAAATTAGAAGTTCGAAATAGCGTACAGCTGGTGAGAGCTTCCTTTTGCTAATAAAGATGAAATATACTAAAGGGAAAAGCCTTTCTTGTACTTTGTATGCCTTGCCAACTCATCCTGCAGTCACAGGATTCCCGTCCATGTAACAGCTTTATGATTCCCGAATTTAATTTCTAATTCATAATTATCTAATTCATAATTATTAGAGATTGTACCTTTGCGGAAGCTGATGAACAGATGAAGAAACACCCCCAAATACCGCCGCTTTACTACCCGCTCTGGCTTTTGCTGAAAGGCCTGTCGCTGCTGCCGCTTTCCGTGCTTTACCTGCTGGCTGATTTCCTGTACGTGGTGGTGTACTACCTGGTGGGTTACCGCCAGAAAGTGGTGCTGCAAAATCTGCACATGGCTTTCCCGGAGAAAAGCAAAGAAGAGAGAAAGCGGATAGCTAAGGATTTTTACCGGCAGTTGGCCGACGTGGCGGTGGAGATACTGAAGCTTAGGTCGATGGACAGGGCAGAGATGGAGCGGCGGATTGTGTTTGCCAACCAGGAACTGCTGGACAACCACGTGCAGCAGGGGAGGACAGTCATTACGATGGGGTCACACTCCTGCAACTGGGAGTGGGTGCTCTCGGCGGGGGCCGTCCAGTTTGGGTTTCCGGCGGAGGGGGTATACAAGCCGCTCAACAATGCGTTTTTCGAGGCCTTTATGCTGGCTACGCGCACACGCCTGGGGGCGAGGCTCATCAAAATGAAAGACACCCTGCGCGACTTTGCCGCTAACCGCAACGTGCCGCGGGTAGTGGCCATGCTCTCTGACCAGACGCCGCTCCGAAGCGAAATCACCTTCTGGGCCACCTTTCTGCACCAGGATACGCCCTTCTACACCGGCGCCGAGAAGCTCGCGAACAGGTTTAAGTACCCGGTGCTTTACCTGGATGTGCGGCGCACCAGCCGTGGCCACTACACCCTCACCTTCGAAACCATATCGGATGGCACCCCAATTGAACCGTCACCTGCTGAGGGGCAATTCCCAATCACCGAGGCATTCGCCCACAAACTGGAAGCCACCATCCGCCGCAGCCCCGCCGACTACCTCTGGACCCACAAGCGCTGGAAACACAAGCGCCCGGAGAGCGCGAGTTAGAAAGTTTGGGAGTTAGAAAGATATGAGATTGGATGATGTATGCCTGCCATCACCAAACTACAGACAATGGCTATAGCAGCGTATATAGCCATATATAGCTCACTCCCAAACTCTCTCACTCCCAAACTTTCTAACTTATAAGAACTGTTCAATATTCCCCGCCCCTTCGCGCAGCACCTCAAAGTCGTTGGTGACGTCCACTACGGTGGAGGCGATGTTTTTGCCGGGGCCGCCGTCTATCACGGCGTCCACCAGGTTCTTGTACTTCTCATATATAAGCTCCGGGTCTGTGCTGTACTCCAGCACCTCGTCGTCGTCGTGGACGGAGGTGGAGAGGATGGGGTTGCCCAATTCTCTGACCAACTGCAGTGCTATGTTGTTGTCGGGCACCCGGATGCCCACGGTTTTTTTATTGCCCACATATTTCGGCACGCGGCTGCTGGCATCCAGCACAAACGTAAACGGCCCGGGCAGCGCCTTTTTCATCACTTTATAAGTAGGGGTGTCTATTCTGGCGTAATCCGATATATGGGTGAGGTCGGAGCATATGAAGGAGAGGTTCACCTTGTCGGGCTTCACGCCCTTAATCTGGCACACGCGCTCCACTGCCCGGGTATTGTGAATGTCGCAGCCGATGCCGTAGATGGTGTCGGTGGGATATATGACGATGCCGCCCTTGCGGAGTATCTCGACCGCCTCTAAGATTTTGCGCTGCTGCGGGTTGTCCGGATGAATGTGTAGAAAGGCTGCGTTGCTCATGGTGATGGCTGTATGGTGGGTGGTATAAACGGTATATATAAACCATATATAGGCCATATATAAACTAACATACTCATTTAGGCGCGCGCGCGTTTCAGGTTTTGCCGTTGCTGTGCTATATATGGGCAAAGGCCGCCCTTGAGGCAACCTTTGGGAATTCAGTTGCCCGAAATAATACAGATGAAGAAGTTTCGTGTTAATTTTGAGGCTTGAAAATCAACAGGTGCGGAACCTTACACCCCGTTCCAAGCCTTTTACCTTCACTATGGACAAAGGAGTGAACACCCCAAAATTTAAAAGAAAGAAGAAGAGCATGCTGCTGCCCGGCCTGGCTGTGCTGTTCCTTTTCCTGTTTGTGAGTTTCTCGTATTACGCGTACCAGATTGTGTACACGGCCAACGTAGACACCAAGGATCGGGAAACGTTCGTGCTCATCCCGACGGGGGCCACCTACGAACAGGCCATGGACTCGGTGGAAGCCACGGGCGTTATCATCGACAGGCTGTCGCTGCGCTTTATGTCGAAGCTGATGGACTACGACGAGCTGGTGAAGCCGGGCCGCTACCAGATCCGGGACGGCTGGAACAACCGCGAGCTGATCGGGGCGCTGCGCCTGGGCAAGCAGACGCCCGTGAACCTCACTTTCAACAACATCCGGCTGCGCAGCCAGCTCGCCGAAAAGCTGTCCGCGAACGTGGAGGCGAGCGAGGAAGAACTGGACAGCCTGCTGAACGACGCCGCCTACCTCAAATCCCTGGGCTTCGACACGACCAACATCGTGAGCATGTTTATCCCGAACACCTACGAAGTGTACTGGACCACCTCGGCACCGGAGCTGCTGGAGCGCATGAAAACCGAGTACGACAGGTTCTGGACGCCGGAGCGCAAGGCCAAAGCCGAAGAGCTGGGGCTGTCGCAGCAGCAGGTGTCCACGCTGGCCTCTATTGTGCAGGCCGAGACGATCAAGAACGACGAGAAGCCGCGCGTGGCGGGCGTGTACCTGAACCGCCTCGAGAAAGGGATGCTGCTGCAGGCTGACCCGACCGTGGTGTTCGGGGTGGGCGACTTCTCCATCCGCCGCGTCCTGAATGCGCACCTGCGCCACGACTCGCCCTACAACACCTACAAGTACAAAGGCCTGCCGCCGGGCCCGATCAACGTGCCGAACATTTCGAGCATTGACGCCGTGCTGAACCCCGAGCAGCACCAGTATATATACTTCTGCGCCAAAGAGGATTTCTCCGGCTACCACAGCTTTGCCGTCACCCAGTCGGAGCACCTGGCCAACGCCCGCCGCTACCAGCGTGCCCTCACCGCCCGGAATATCATGAAGTAAATTGATTGTTGGTTGTTATATGTTGATTGTTGTTCACTTAAATGGGAGCATATATAGGAAAGGCCAATTTGGATATCAAGCTATATTGTTTTTCTAACGCCATTCAACCATATAACAATCAACAACTGACAAGCAACAATTTAAAACCAGCAACCAACAACCAACAACGTGTTCGAATCAGAAGTGCAGTTGCGTGTGCGGTACGCCGAAACCGACCAGATGGGCTACGTATACTATGGCAACTATGCCGCCTACTATGAGGTGGCGCGCACGGAGGTGTTCCGGCGGCTGGGCATTGCGTACAAGGAACTGGAGGCCACCGGCACGATGATGCCGGTGCTGGAGCTGAAATGCAAGTATATCCGCGCGGCCAGATACGATGACATGCTGACCGTAAAGCTGCTGCTGAGGAAGAAACCCGCCGGCTCGCGTATACTTTTTGAGTACGAGGTGTATAACGAAGAGGGCACCCTGCTGAACGTGGGCGAAACCACCATGGTGTTTGTGGATATGAAGTCGGGCCGGCCAACCGCTGTTCCTGATCTCATCCACCAGAAAATGGATTCTTACTTTAGGGAATGAGGTTAAACCAGCAATACCTGAAGCGCCGCAGGTCGTACCGCAAATTCATCGTCTTCCTGAAGCGGTGGCGGTTCAACGACGGGCAGTCGTCTGTGTACGATGTGGCCGATGTGCTACTGGGAGAGCTTCGCCTGGACTCGATCACGAAGCGCTCTTCCTATATGGCCTTCAACTTCACGCTGGCAATCTTCCCGAGCATTATCTTCCTTTTCACGCTTATCCCCTATATACCCAGTGTGCTGTCGCTGGACCTGAGCGAGAGCATCCTCAACTACATCGCCGATTTCATGCCGGAGGAGATGTACGCCGTGGCCTACTCCACCATCGAGGACATTGTGAACAAGCCGCGCGGCGGGCTGCTCTCCTTCGGTTTCCTGTTTGCGCTGGTGCTCTCCACCAACGGCATCATGTCGCTGATGGACGCCTTCGACAAAAAGTACCACACCTTTTACAGGCGCAAGTATATGAAGAAGCGCCTGATTGCCACCGTGCTGACGGTGGTGCTGGCGCTCATCCTCTTCCTGGCCGTGGCCATTATCTTCTTTGGGCAGTGGATGCTGGACGTGCTGGTCTTTTATGAGGTGGTGACCGAGAGTTATACCTACACCTTGCTTGTGATGCTTAAATACATTTCGGTGGTGCTGCTGTTCCTGCTGGCCACGTCCATGATCTACTATTTTGTGCCAGCCATCGAGGACAAATGGCCCTTCTTCTCGGCGGGGGCGGTGGTGGCCACTGTGCTCATTTTCCTGGTGTCGATGATCTTCTCGCTCTACATCAGCGCCTTCGACAGCTACAACAAGTTCTACGGCTCTATCGGCGCTTTGATTGGTCTGATGATATGGCTCGACTTCATTTCCATGATTCTTATCCTCGGCTTTGAGATAAACGTGAGCATCGACACCGTGACCAAGCGCCTGATGCGCAACAAAGCCACCCGCCCTACCCGCGCTGCCAGGGCCTGAGGTGGCGGCAGCGCTATATATAGGATGGGCGCATTGGCCATGCCTGTTTCAGCCGGGGCGCCGCCATGGGCTTTGCTGTCAGTTGCTTAGAGGAAGCGGAGTTGAACCGTCGAAAAATTTCATCGTATAGCTTTGATAATTCGGTGCGAGCCCCTACTTTTGTACACGAATTAAGAAAGAGAGTTGGCGGAGTGGTCGATCGCGGCGGTCTTGAAAACCGTTGACTGTAACAGGTCCGGGGGTTCGAATCCCTCACTCTCTGCAATCACCTTTAAAAAGGGGCTTTAGCGCAACGCGAAGGCCCCTTTTTCGTTTTTCTGGTGGCACACTGGTTGCACATTTACTCAAAACTCCTCGAAAGCAGCCTCCAGCAGGCTGTCGCGCTTGGTGCCCGTCAGGTCGCGCAGGCAGTTCTCCGTCATCTTCGGAGGTGTGGCCCATGCCAGCGAGGCGAAGGAGTGCCGCGCCATGTTGCATGGTGACCTTCTTTTCGATGCCCGCCTTGCGGCGATCTGCCCCAGCAGCTTGTTGATGAGCGCCGTCATGCTCTCCACCTCCCGTTGCTGCGCCTCTGGGCTGAGGCCCTTCAGCAGGAAGGGCAGGATAAAGCCTTTCTTCCGGCGGTACGGCTCGATAAGCGCCAGCGCCGGGGGAACAAGTTTTATGGCAAGCCGCGTGTCGGTCTTCTGCGAACGGTACTCCAGCCGGTCGCCCTGCACCTGCTCCCAGCGCATATGCAGAAGGTCGCCGATTATATATCTACTACGGTATATCCCTGGGTTCTACACTTTGCTTCAAAAACTCCACTTTAACCGAGCATAGATAATCTTGGAAGTTGCTTTAAAATCCCCAAGTTCCGAATCCAGGAAAAGCTGGCCAACAGCGTCGAGGTCAAGGTTGGGGAAGGCGGAGTAGGTGAGGATGGGGTTGAGGAAGAAAGCCTGGTCCTGTGGGAAATAAATGGTAGAAAGACCGCCCACCAAAAGCGGATGAAACGTATAGCTCACCTGCCCGAACACATTATACCTGTAAGGCGATAGCTCCTTAACTGACAGCCTTCCAGGCCTAAATGCCTGGAACTGGAAAGTTGAAGGGTTTTTATCGCCAAGGCTGTTGTACAACACCGACCCGTGCAGGTATAGTGAACTGGCAAAAGAGTAATCCCCGGAAACAGAAGCCAGCAACTGGCCTTTCGCATTGAGCGGGTTCTGGTAGGGGTGGAAGTAGGTAAACTCTCCTTTGAAACCAGCGTCCGCTATACTTCCGGCCCAGCCTAAACCCATTACCGCCTCGCGGCCAACCACACCTCCCAAAAACTGAATGTCGTACTCCTTGCGGTTAAATTTATACAAGCCGGCTATAGTTCGCCTGTCCGAGTCGGTGGTGAGACGGGCGGCAAACTCCATTCCGCCTGCATAACCGGAAAAGTAGCGTACCCGAAATGCATCGCTGCCAGGTCGCTCTTCATAGTCAAAGTCGAAGTAGGAGTAGGCGTTAAAAATATCGTTGGGGTTCCAGACCAGGTTCAAGCCCCAGTTAATGCGTTGCCGGCCCAGCCGTACTTCCAGCTGGTTTCTGGTCCACTCTAGGTAGGCGCGGTCCAGCATGGTATGCACCAGCAACGAACGGCTTTTAACAGGCATCGCCGAGAGGTCCCATACATCGTTTCCGGAGTCGATGAGTTGCGGGTAAATGGGCAGCTGGCGCAGCAGGTCGCCGTAAAAAACACGGTTCCGCACTTCCACTACCAAGTTCCGGGTGGTATCAATTTTATAGCTGAAGTTGAGGCGGTTGTGGAGCAGGTTGTCAGTCAGGAGGGAGTCGAGGCCCCGAACAAGTATAAACGTTTGCAGTTGCTTTACATAGCCCTTCAGCTGAAGGTTCTGAAGTATAGTTTTGTTGGGTTTGGTTTGGGTAACTGTATCGGAAACTATAGTTACTAAATCCGTTTGTGCCATGGCATTGCAGGCGATTAGCCAAAGTATTAGAACCCATATTGTTGCCCAGGCACGCATCTCAGGCTTTGGTTACATCTGATACAATCACGCCATCTTCCAGGGTTATTACGCGCCTTGCTTTCTCGATCACGCGCTGGTCGTGGGTCGAGAAAATGAAGGTGGCTTTTTCGCGCTGGTTCATCTCAGCCATCATGTTCAGTAGGTTCCCTGCTGCTTTCGAGTCGAGGTTGGCGGTGGGCTCGTCGGCAAGTATAAACTGGGGCCTCGAAGCCAAGGCCCGGGCTACGGCCACCCGTTGCTGCTGCCCACCCGAAAGCTCGGAAGGTCGGTTGTGCATGCGGTCACCGAGGCCCACTTCCTGCAGCAACTGCACTGCTCTTGCTTCCCGCTCTCTGGCAGGTAACTTTTGCAATAGCATGATAAATTCCACATTCTCTTTTGCCGTGAGCACCGGTATGAGGTTGAACGCCTGGAACACAAAACCAATATGCTCCAGCCGGAAATCGATCAGTTCGCGGTCATTCAGTTCGTTCAGGTGGTGACCGCCAACTTCTACCTGACCTTCGGTAGGATAATCGAGCCCGCCGATGATGTGCAGCAAGGTTGATTTACCCGAACCGGATGGCCCGACTACAGCCGTAAACTCACCTTCCCGTATCTCCAGGTCTACACCGCCCAGCGCCTTCACGGGCACTTTTGTTTCCTGGTATACTTTGGTTAACCCGCTTGTTCTGATCACAACTTCAGCCATGGTAGTTCTGCTATGGTTATACATTTTTCGCTGTTACCTTCGCCATAGAAGAGCAAGGACTTTGTTTGTAGAGTGAATTTATGATTCTAATCGAATTTTAGCTTCTCATGGCTTCTATCGGGTTTAGTCTCACAGCTTTGTACGAGGGATACATGGCGGCAAGTATAGCTGTCAGCAGTACGCTGGCTACCATCAGAATGTATTCTTTAAGGGATAGAAACGGGAAGAATTTGGTGCTGTAACCATATTGCTGCAGGCCTTTCGTCCAAGCAGAGAGATCTATGCCTACATTGCCGAGCCAGGTAACGGTGGCATAACCTAACAAACACCCGATGGGGCCGCCCACTAATGATAAAAAAACAGTCTCCATCAGAATCATGCTGAAAATACGCTGCCGGTTCATGCCGATGGCCATGAGCATGCCCAGTTCACGCTCTCGTTCCAGCACGGCCATCAACATGGTATTCACAATGCCAAAGGCCAGCGCCACCATCAGTATCACCAGCAGTATTGCCATCGTAAGGTTCGATTGTTCCTGCATAAGTTCCAGTTCCGGCGACAGCTCTTCCCATGTTTTTATTTCTGCAGTTGGGTTACTGCTCCGTAGTGCTTGTGCTACTGCCGGCACTTGTGTATTGGCGTGCAGCAAAATGGCTATTTCGTGTACCAGGGTATCGGTTCCAAGTAACTGGTTCAGGTCCTGCTGGCGCACATATATGCCACCTTCGTTCAGGCGCGGCGAAGGAGAATCGAAAATGCCTTGCACCCGGAAAGCGCCTGCCGTTACGTTGCCCTCCATATCCTGGAACGTAAGCACCAGTTTGGTTCGTAGTTCTGCTTTCAGTTTGTCGGCCAGTTTGCGGCTGATAAGTATAGCGTTACGTGGTTTTTCGGTAAAATAATTTCCTTCTGTCAGTAGCGAGTCGAGGGAAGTAACTGCTTTTTCCTGGTCCAGGTTTATACCATAGATCTGCACGCCGGCACTTGCCCTGGTAGAGGCGATCATCCCATTTATGAGTACGCGCTGGCTGTAGGCTTTAACATCCGGATTACGTTGCAGGTAGTCGATTATAGGTCTGGGGTTGCGTATGCTGTACCGTGCTTCGGGTTCCTGCAGAAATTGCGGATGGTGTATCTGCAGGTGCGAGTAATCATAGTTGATGGAGTTGCGGATAAAGCTGTCGGACAGGCTATTGATGAAGCCCACCGTTAGTGCAATGGCCCAGATGCCAACGGCAATAGCCGCTATTACCACGATACTCCGGGTGGGGTTGCGCCAGATGTTGCGCCAGGCTATCAGGAGGAGCATAGACATGGGCGTTAATTTCGGAGTGCCGTTACAGGTATAAGCCGCTGAATAAACCAGATCGGGTAAATGCCCAATGCCGAGGTGATGATGGCCACAATGTATGCCTGTCGTAAAAAGATGGCTGCCTTGCGCGAGAACGGAATGACTGGTTCCATGCCATAGTTCTGGTACAGCTCAGCCAGGTTACCCGTCACAGGGATGGGGTTGTAATGCAGGTAAAAAATAACAGGCAGGCTCAGCAACACACCCAGTAATGTACCCCCAAGAGCAAGCATAATTATCTCCAGGGACATAACTGCTTGTAATTTCAGGCGGGGCATGCCAATCGCGATCATCACACCCATTTCGTAGCGGCGTTCGGTTGTCATCATCAGGAACGTGCCGAAAATACCGAATCCGATGACGGCATAAAGTATAAACAGGATGATCTGTCCGCCAAGACGGTCTATCTCGAAGCTTTGCACCAGTTCCGGCATCATATCCTGCCAGCTCATCACTTCAAAATGTGTCTTGTTCAAATCCTGTTGCAGCGATTGGGTTATAGTTTCCACTTTCTCCGGATCATCTACCAGCAGCGAAAGTGAGGTAATGCGGTTGCCGGTATCGTAAAGCCATTGCGCTTCTGCCAGCGGTAAGTATACTACCTGATCGTTAAGCTGCGGCGAGGGGAATTTGACGATGCCAGCTACTTCATACTTGCCGGCAGCATTTGCCCCATGGTAGCCCTGGCTGATGAGCACGATCGTGTCTTCTGGGGCAAGTTTCAAGAAATGGGCCAGGCCCTCGGCCAGCAGTACTTTTTTCTCCCCTGTTTTTAAATAATTACCTGCCTGCATTTTAGTACGCAGGTTGGTCAGGCCGTCTTCTTTTTCAGGTTCTATGCCCACAACAAGCGTACCCTTGGTACGGTCGGTGCCGGAGGCAAGCGCAAAACTCTCGAGGCGGGGAACAACAGTAACTATATGGGGGGTTCCGGCAATTTTCTTTTGCAGCGCGGACTGATTTTCAAAGCTGTTATCGAGGGTTTTGTCGTTCCAGTAGCCTTGCTGGTGCACTTGTATGTAGCCGGTGTAAAAGCGTACCGCATTATCTATCAGGTTGCCCCAGGCAGCTGTGTGCATCGACTGCATCATGCAGGCGAAAAAAACGGCAAAAGCCACAGAGGCCAGCGTGATGAGCGTGCGACGGCGGTTGCGCCAGATATTTCGCCAGGCCAGGAGCAGGTACATCGCTTATTTTACCCGTTTCAGGTTTTGTATGGAAAAGAAACCATCCTCGAGCGGCACATCAAACACTAGTGAGCGGTATTCAATAATGGTATGATTTTGAGGATTATCGGCTGGTGTCATGTCCATACGAGCCGGGAGCAGGCGGCCTCCCAGCATTTTGATGTCGGAAGCTTTCATGGTGTTGACCAGTTCGCCGTCTTCGTCATAAAAATAGACCAGCAGTTGCAGGTAGTCTTTCTTATCAATATAGGTGATAACCTTGCCCCAGACCACGGCCGCCTCTTCTTTCGGTATCATGATGATCTTATAACAGGGGCGATTATCGATGATGGTGTCGCCGGCCAACGTATGGGTATAGTCCTGCACTACCGAAGATTCCTTTACCAGGTCGTCGTTCGTAAAATCGGAGCCCATCCAGGATTGCAGCATCATGGAAGGCGGCAGTTTTATAGTCCGGTCAATGGAAGGTTGCCAGTTCCATACTTCGCGCTTGCGTTTCAGGAAGGCGGTGCCTTTGTCGCGGGCAGGGGAGGTAACTATGATCATGGCCTGGTCGGTGCCTTTTGCCCAGCTTTTCAAGCCAATCTCACGCTTCCAGGTTGGCCTTACAATGCGCATTACCATTTCGCCCTGGTTCGATTTACCCCTTACCTTATCATCTGCACGCTGTACAATTTCCAGGGCTGTGGGCTGCTTCTGAACAGGTACTGCGGGTATAATCAGTAAATACCAAAGTATGATAATGACAGGCATAGGTACTTACAAACAGATGGAAAAAGTATAAGATATTATAAGTATACAAATATATTCAAGGAGGGTTGTCTGTTTTCCTGGTTTTTGCACTATGGTTACTTTATATACTGGAGGTATAATGTATATGGCAGGCACCAAATCGATAAATAGGGATGTCCGAGTCTATTATTGGCTCGTTATTTACTTCGAAGCTGTTTAGCGTTTCCGATTTTAGTGTCAAAACCTGCCGTTGTTGGTGTTTTCACCGACAACTATACTTTCACTGACAAGTTTTTGCTGGTGAAAACAGGCAGCAAGGGCATCATGCATCGATTTTTTGAAAACTCTGAACAGTTTCTATAATCTCTGTTGCTTGTATAGGTTTTAAAACATTTTCTTAGAAGCTGTTTTAAAACCTATACAAGCAGGGAAAGATAAAATTAAATATGGTACTCCTATACAAGTAGTGACAGGTTGTAGTTGGCGACAAAGCACCTGATGGCCATCAGGTGCCTGTCGAGCTTTTTAGAAAAAGAGAGCGCCTCTGCCTGAGGGTGCAGAAGAGCCACTGGGCGTTGTTGGTGTCCTTCTTCCTGCCGGAGGCTCTGTGCCTCTCTGCCGGAACCACCTGCTTGAAGGCTTTCCAGTCATCCGTGAAGAAAGTTGCCAGCTGCCTGTAATGTTCAGGCAGCTGTTCCCACAGCCCCCTTGCTCCAGTGGCGCATCTGTTGCCGAGATGGATGGCCACAATTTTGTCCGCCTCCTGGAAGTAAGCATGCTTTGATTTCCCCTCCTGATGACGATAGATGCGGAGGTTGACCGGCAGCCCCAAGCCGCTGGTGTCTGTGTAGAAGAGGGTGGTCAGGCTGATGCCTTTCACTACTTTATGGTGCCTGCCTGACCAAAAGTAGCCCAACAACTCTGTGCTGGCGGGGGCAGTGAACGGCTTGTCCAGCACCTCGCTGGCCTTCACGCAACCCGCATTGCGCAGCTCCCTCAACAGGTAGGCCATATAATGGCAGGATCCATGGCTTTTTAGTACTCCTTACAGAGAACTAAATCCCTGCGTAACTCCTATGTTTATCAGGATCCGGCCTTAATTAAGGTTATGTATGGTACAAATAGGCATTATTTTGTTCCACCCTTGGCTTCTATGATTGGTTGGTATGGCCCATACTTGTGTTGCTTTTCATCAAACGTATCTGCAAACGGGCCGAACGGGTGGTCGAATGGCTTGCCTGAAATATCAGGCCAGTCTTTACTCAGATCTTTTTTAGGGCGGGGCTGCGAGTTTACGAATGCGGCTACATCCCAAGCTTCTTCACCTGTCAGCATAGGGTTCTCATAAGTTGCCCCAAGCGGCATGTTGGCTTTGGCGTATTTGGCAAAATTGGAGATGCGGTACAGGCCGGCGCCATCGTTATAACTGTTCTTTCCCCACAACGGCGGGAACTGATATTCGGCACTTCCTTCTGTTTTTACCCCTTCTCCGTCTTTGCCGTGACACACCTGACACTTCTGCACATACACCACTTTGCCTTTTTCGGGGCTGGCAGCACGATCCAGTAATTCAATATCCATCAGGCCAGCTCCTTTCGGTTTCTCGCCTTTCTCTACATCTTTGCCCACCCAGTTTATATATGCCATCATGGCCTGCATTTCTTTAGAGTCTTTGGTAAGTGGTTTTCCGTTCAGGCTGCGTTCCATGCAGTCGTTTACGCGTTTAAAAATGTCTTCTTCGGTACCGGACCTGGCCCTAAATTTAGGATAAGTGGAGGCTACCAACGAGTAGTTATTACCAAAAGGCTTGGTGCCGGCATCGAGGTGGCAGTTCTGGCAGTTCATGCCGTTGGATATTTGCAGCACGCTCCCCTGCGGGCCCAGGTACTTGGCGGTGCGGGCGATCAGTTCCCGTCCGTAGGCCAGTTGCTCTTTTTCCGGTCCTTCCGGTAGCCCATTCAGGTCTGCAGGGCGCCACATCTCCGCCAAGGAGGTTTCAGTTGCTACTGCAGGAGCCGGAGCTGGTTGCTGTGAAGCAGGTTGTTCTTGTATCGTTTCAGCTACTTCTGACCTGAAAAACATATCCGGCTTTATAACCATAAACACGATCAGGCCGAGCAGTAACAGGCCTGCCACGGAGCTTACAACCTTTAAAGTTGTTGTACTTCCAAGGAAATCGTTTTCTTCCTCGTCATGGTATGGTTTCATTGTGTATTTTCTTTTAATGTTTTTGTTCAATGTGTTTACAGGGTAATAAACTAACAGTAGTTTATGCGGAATCTAAAGGTAGGGGTATACTCAGGCAGTAGCTGTGACTTTTGTCACTGAGGGCTATCCCGTTAAAATTCCCGACGCATTCAATTCCATTTGTTACTGATTACTTCTGCGATTTACAGTATTTAAACGCATATTATAACCAAAAGGAGATATTAGTTTCCTTTTCCATGAATATGACATCCGGAGTTTTAAGCTATAGAGGCTTTTTGCTGCTATGTGATTTATGTTACAAAGGTTTATATAGGATATAACTAACTTTATATCAAATATTTAGATTAAAGCATTTTGCCAAGGGTAGTGGTTTTTCCTTCGCATTGCTGATACACTGAAGGCAGCATTTTTTAAACTTATTGATACATGCTTCATCCTGTTTACTTTTTCAGAGGGTATTTTCTGGCAACTATAGTTCTGTTAATAGCTATAGCTCCGGTTCTTGCACAGGTACCTGTTTCTGCTGATACAATTCGTAGCAAAACCCCTCAGGATACACTTTCTTCTTTCCAGCAGAAGGACACCTTACAAGCTATTCGTGCAAAGGTGGTAGAAAAGGAACCGTTGAAGTCTTTTCTGAAAAAGGGGAAGTTTAGCGGGCACGCGCGCAGTTTCTTTATGCACACCAATAACACAGGCGATTACCCGGATTATCATGCACTGGCACTTGGTACCGGTTTATACTTTGAGTCCGCTAAATTCCATGGTTTTCAGGTAGGCGTTGGCGGCTTTTTCGTGTATAATGTTTTGTCTGATAAATTAGGAACTGCTGCTGCCACTGGTTTCAGTAGCCGCTACGAAATAGGCCTGTTTGATGTACTGGACCCGAACGATAAGGATGAGCTCGGACGCCTGGAAAGCCTTTTTGTGCGGTACAACTATAACAAGTCTAAAATAACACTTGGCAGGCAGAAAATAAACACGCCTTTCCTGAATCCGCAGGACGGACGTATGCGCCCTACATTGATGAATGCGCTTTGGCTGGAAGTGAACGAACTGGAGAAACTCAACTTCCAGGGCGGCTGGGTATTTGGTATAGGCCCACGCTCCACCCAGGACTGGTTTCGCGTAGAGGAAAGTATAGGGTCGTTACCAGTAGGCCGTAGTGCTTATGGAGGGCCATCTCAGTTTCTGGGCAATATCAACAGTGCCGGGATGGCAGTGGGGCAGCTCGCGTACAAGCCTGCTGAGCAGCTGACAACTACGCTTACACATTACTATGTCGAAAACCTTTTCCATTTTACGTTTTCTCAAACCGATGTAAATCTGCCTGTAAGTCAGGATAAAAAGAACGCTATTGTGCTGGGTTTGCAGGCCGGTTACCAGGCAGCTACCGGAGAGGGCGGAAACCCGGATCCGAAGAAAGCTTACATAGAACCTGATGCAGAAACCTGGCTGTACAGTGGCAGGATTGGATATAAAGCCCCTCGTTTTTTTCCCAGTCTGAACTATACGCGCATCGGGGATGGCAACCGCTGGCTCTTCCCTCGTGAATGGGGAATCGAGACCTTCTACACCTTTATGCCACGCGAACGACTGGAAGGGAACTCGGACGTTCACATGGTTTCGCTTAATACAGACATTAACCTGAGCAAGCAGTGGAAAGCCCGTGTTGGGTATGGTATAGCCGAACTTCCGGATGTGAAGAATGTGGCTCAAAACAAGTATGCCCTGCCGTCTTATTCGCAGTTGCAGCTGATGACCAACTATAGCTTTACCGGTTTTCTGGATGGGCTGGACCTGCAGGCGCTGTATATCTATAAAGGAGTCCGTGGAAAAACCTACGACACCCCCAATTTTATAGTCAACAAGGTAGATATGTCGCACTACACTTTTGTAATGAACTATCGGTTTTAACAACAGCCTTGCGAACCAAAGTATTACGCCCGAAATGAAAAGTGCCACGAGATGGTGGAGTTATCGGATAGGCTGCCGGAAGACACAGAAGTGAAAACTATAGTTGAAGCTGCCACGCAACCTAACCGTGATACATTAAGCGAGCAGGTAGGTGAAACTGCGGAAGACATAGATGCAAAATATGATCCGGCCAGAGAACCGATTCGCGAGCAGAATTACGGCTGTGAGAGAAAGCTGCGTAAATACAAGAAAAAAGAAAGGTCTGCCAGAAATTAGAAATCTCTAACTTCTGGCAGACCGCTAACTGTAGCGGATCTATAGAACCACTACAACCAGCTTTAACTTCAATCAGTTAAGCTGGTGCTCTCAAAAAGAAGTGTGTTTTAAGAAAGCCGGGGCGGCTCAGGGGCGTACTCGATGATGGGAGAAAGGTGCTTCCGGATCATCTGTTTAAGAAGGAAGTTAGATAGAAGCTATCGTTACATTTTTCTAATTAAGCAGTCTTAACAAAGATCGTATTACATTCTTTACTGTGCCACAATAGTTTTTTGGTGCAGCACATCCGGTATTCTGATAACAGTCCGGCACCTACAGTGAGTATGGCAGTGCCAAGTATAACGGCTTCCAACCCAAAAAGGTCTCCGAATACGCCGGCAGCTACGGCACCCGCTACGTAGCCGAAATCACGCCAGAACCTGAAAATGCCCAGGCTTTGAGGGCGCTGGCTCGGGTGCGTGTTCTCGGCCACAACCGACAGGAAATTCGGGTAGACCAAAGCCGTTCCTGCACCAAGTATAACGAGCGCAGAAACTAAAATAGGATAGGACCCGGCATATAAAAGCATCGCTATCGCCACACCTTGCAGCACCATGCCCACACTCAGCAGTTGTTTCTTGCAAAGCACATCGCCCAGTTTTCCGGTTACCAACTGGCCCAGCCCCCATACCACCGGGTAAATGCCAGCCAGCAGGCCGGTTTCGGTTAAACTATAGCCTTTGGTACTCAGTAGCACGGGCAGCAGCCCCCAAAGTATACCGTCGTTCAGGTTGTTCACAAAACCATTCAAGGTAACAGAACCTAAGTTGCTGTGTCGCCAGGTGGTATCTTTCCAGATGTTTTGCAGCAACGGTATATTGGTCTGCTTCGTCTCGGTCTGTACATGGCTGTGCGTATCACGCACCAGGAAAACTGTTAACAGCAAACCGGTTATGGAGAAGGCAATGCCCGGTACAAAAGCATAGGATACGTTTCCGGTAGTAGAAGCAATATAACCTGCCAGAAAAGCTACTAACCCCACAGCCAGGTAACCGGCAAACTCATTGATGCCCATGGCCAGGCCTCGGTTCTTTTCGCCTACCAGGTCAATCTTCATCACCACGGTAGTCGACCAAGCGAGTCCCTGATTAATACCCAGCAGCAGGTTAGCAAGGATCACCCACCACCAGGCATTGGCATACAGCAGCAGCCAGGGCACGGGCAGGGCAAAGAGCCAGCCGACCAGCAGCAGTTGCCGGCGGGTATACCGAGTAGCCAGGCGACCCATGGCCAGGTTAGCGCCAGACTTAGCCAGGCCAAAAGCAACTATAAACGACAAGAGCGCTGTATGCCCGTTAATGCCAAAAACTGTTTCGGCAAACTCCGGAATAACAGAGCGCTCCAAGCCTACCATGGCACCCACAAAACCGTTTACGAGCACCAGCAGCCAGAACTGCCCTGCATTCTCCCGTAAGCCAAGTCTTGTTTCAGAAGGTTGTGTCATGTATTAGCTATAGTTTAACTGCCTGTTTATAATATACAGCAAATCCACCGGTAATGCTACCGGTGACTTTTACTGCACACTTCCACTTTTAGCCAATGTTTTTTTAATGGGGTAATCTGTCTTTGATGGCGCCGTACAGGTAGGTTCCGGCTATGGCCCCCACTACTGCTATCAGGATAGACCAATACTGGAAACCTATATTAACGAACATCGGGCCTGGGCAAGCGCCGGTCAGTGCCCAGCCTAGTCCGAAAATGGTGCCACCAAGCAGGTAGCGCGGAACAGACATTTCTTTAGGTGTAAACACAATCGGGTTACCCTGGAAATCGCGCAGTTTATATTTTTTGATAACGTAGGTAATGATGATACCCAGTACAACGGCTGTACCAATAATGCCGTACATGTGGAATGATTGAAAGCGGAACATCTCCTGGATGCGGAACCACGATATGGCTTCCGATTTACTCATCACAATACCGAAAAGTATTCCGGCAATTATAAATTTTAACCCTCTCACGGTCTAATTGCTAATTGTTAGTTGTTGATTGTTATGATGCTGCCATTTGCTCTAAAAAATGAGCGGCATCAGTACCCAGGTGGTAACCAAACCGCCGATAAAGAAGCCAATTACGGCAATTAGCGATGGCAGCTGCAGGTTAGAGATACCGCTGATCGCGTGGCCCGATGTACAGCCACCTGCATAACGCGCGCCGAACCCGACAGCAAACCCGCCCAGCAACAGAATCAGGAATCCTTTCAGCGAAAAGGCGCTCTCCAGGCTAAAGATCTCTTCTGGTTGCATGCCGTCCGGAGCTGAAATACCCAGTGCACTTAAATCCTGAATCGTAGCTTGCGAGATCTGCACGGCTTCGCCGGTTGACAGGAACTCCGAAGCGATAAAGCCCCCGATGATGGCACCCACCAGGAACAGCAGGTTCCAGGTTTGCGAGCGCCAGTCAAAATCAAAGAACTTTACAGTTTTACCGGCTCCGCAGGCAGCACAGATGGTGCGCAGGTTTGCTGAGAAACCAAATGACTTACCAAAAAACAGCAGGACCAGCATCACAAGGGCAATCACGATACCTGATGTATACCAAGGCCACGGCTGACTCAAAAATTCTAACATTTCTTATTTGTTTAGTTTAGGTTAAGAAGATAGGGCAGGACAGGAGCCTGTTCACTAACTCCTTTTGGCGCCTGCCCTAAGTTTGTGTTTTGTTTTAATTACTTCGGCCAGGCACCTATGCCACCGGCCAGGTTGTAGGCTTTAAAGCCTTCTTTGCTCATGATGTCGCAGGCAGAACCACTACGGTTACCGCTGCGGCAGAACACGAAGTACTCTTTGTTCTTGTCCATCGTTTTGAGCGCCTGCTGAAACTGGGACGATGTTACGTCCAGGTTCTTAGCGCCTTTGATAGAACCACTCGCAAACTCACCGGCTGTCCGTACATCCAGCAACTCAGCTTTTGGAGCGCTCTGGTACCTGTTTCTGAAGCTATTTCCGTCCAAGTTCTCGTAATTTTTTGGTTTAGACCCGAATATGTTAAACATGGCTTTTCTGCTTTAAATTCTTATTGAGATTTACTTTCAATACAAAGGTCGGTATACCGGCAGCCTTTGTCTGGGACTTTGGCCGCGCATGAGCGTTATTTTCTAAAAAACTCAAAGGCTGGCGCAGCATTACACTATGCTGGCGCTTCAAGCGTCTTTAACTATATGAAACTAAGTATAGAGACAGAATTAGTTTATCCAATTTTGTCATCCTGTAAGGATTTTGTGGGCGAGCCGCATAAGCTTAACCTCCCTTCTACCAAGTTTCTTTCAGAATGACAGTTGTATTTTTATACTTTAAACTAATTCTGTCCCCATACTTACTTTAGTGTGCTTGGACAAACGAAAGCTGTTTTCGGTACGCTTGTCTCGGCAATTGCCTTGAAGCCACCTTCCACGTTCACCACATTCTCGTAACCCCTTGCTTTCAGAATAGATGCTGCAATCATGGAGCGGTAACCACCGGCGCAGTGCAGGTACATGGTCTCTTCTTTCGGAAGTTCGGCCATGTGCTCGTTCAGGTAATCTAATGGGACACTCTGCGCGGTCTCCACATGCTCGGCCTGGAACTCGCCTGGTTTGCGCACATCCACTACTTTAATGGCGTTGTCCAGCTCAAAGCGCTGGGCAAATGTCTCAGCTGAAATAGAGTTTATAGTATCTACTTCCTTGCTGGCTGTTTTCCAGGCGTCCATACCACCGTTCAGGTAACCAATGGTATAGTCGTAACCTACACGAGCCAGGCGGGTTACTACTTCTTCTTCGCGGCCTTCGTCGGTTACCAGCAATAACTGCTGCTTGATGTCCGGAATCAGGGTGCCTACCCAAGGAGCAAAATTTCCATCGATACCAATGTTGATCGAGGTAGGGATAAATCCGGCTGCAAATATTTCCGGCTTACGGGTATCCAGCACAAGGGCACCTGTTTCGTTGGCGGCTGCTTCAAAAGCTTCCGGCGACAGTGCCTTCAAGCCTTGTTCCAGAACACTTTCAATATTGTCGTAGCCTTCCTTGTTCAGCTTCACGTTCAGCGGAAAATAACTTGGAGGCGGTGTGAGGCCATCTGTCACTTCTTTGATGAACTCTTCTTTTGTCATATCAGCACGAAGGGCATAGTTCGTTTTTTTCTGGTTGCCCAGGGTGTCGCTTGTCTCTTTGCTCATGTTTTTACCGCAGGCCGAGCCAGCGCCGTGTGCCGGGTAAACGATCACATCATCTGCCAAAGTCATGATCTTGTTGCGCAGCGAGTCGTACAGGTGGCCTGCCAGTTGGTCCTGTGTCAGGTCAGATTTCGCAGCCAGGTCGGGACGGCCTACATCGCCAATAAACAACGTGTCGCCAGAGAGGAGCGCGTAGTCTTTGCCGTTCTCATCGCGTAGCAGGTACGTGGTAGATTCCATGGTATGGCCAGGTGTGTGCAATACTTCTATAGTTGCATCACCTACCTTCAATTCTTCGCCATCCTTTGCAATGTACGCGTTATAGGTCGTCTTTGCATTTGGTCCGAATACGATAGTTGCGCCTGAGGCTTTTGCCAGATCCACGTGGCCTGAAACAAAGTCGGCGTGGAAGTGTGTCTCCAGCACATACTTTATCTTAGCGTTGTCTTTTTCTGCTTTTTCCAGGTATGGTTTTATTTCGCGAAGCGGGTCAATAATAGCAGCTTCGCCTTTGCTTTCGATGTAGTAAGCGCCTTGTGCCAGGCAACTGGTATAAATCTGTTCTACTTTCATGGTAGCTGATTTTATAGTTTTTGATTTTTAGTTTTGATGTCACCCTTATTTTCTGATGACACTACAAATTTCGGTATTGATAGAGCCTGTGTCTGTGACTTATATCACGCTGCTATGTTTAGGCGAAAAATATTTCTTTGATGATAATATAGAGACCCATCACGAGCACAAACCAGCCAAAAGAAGTCTTCAGTTTATCGGCATGCACCTTAGTGGAAAGGAAGGTGCCGATGAAGATACCTGCAATGGAGATGACGGAGAATATAATCAGAAACAGCCAATTGATCTCGTAGTTGTAGATGTCGCCGATGAAGCCGAAGAGCGACTTGACCGCGATGATCAGCAGCGAGGTACCCACTGCCATTTTCATGTCCAGCTTGCTGAATAACACCAGCGCTGGGATGATCAGGAAACCGCCACCTGCCCCTACCAGTCCGGTCAGCGTGCCGACTACCAGCCCTTCGGCCAAAATGCCGCCATAGTTAAACTTTGGCTTTGGGTGCTTTTCGGCGGGGTCCGTGTGCTCCACGTCCAGTTCTGTATCCATATTCTCATTTACCGCATCGGCTGGTTCTGCCGGTGTTTTAATCATAGAGATGGAGGCAAATACCATCAGGCTGGCAAACAAGAGCATCAGGAGCACCCCCTTGGTAACGACAAAGTCACCTACCGAGAAAATGTTCTCCGGGATGGCCGGCACGATGTAACGGCGTGTAGCATACACGGCTACGATAGATGGAAGGCCAAACACCACAGCCGTTTTAAGGCTTACTAAGCCCTTCTTATAAAACTTCCAGGAGCCAACCAGACTGGTCAGACCCACAATAAAAAGGGAATAGGCCGTAGAGAGGATCGGGTTCAGGCCAATTAAATAGACCAGTACCGGTACGGTAAGTATAGAGCCGCCGCCGCCAATCAAGCCCAGTGAAAGACCAATTAGCATCGCTGCGATGTATCCGAGTATTTCCATTTCCTATGTTGCTTTAAGTTAATGCTACAAAGGTATGGCAAGCTGAAAGCCCCCTCAGTGACTGTTGTCACACAGAAGGAAGCAATTAAAAAGTCTTTTAATAAAAAGGCGACCTGGATAGTACCAAGCCGCCTTTTACCTTTTTGCCCTACTGTTTATACCGGAATCAAATCATGCACCTCGATGTAGTTTCGGTGGAGGGTGATTGCTCTTGTTTGTTCTAACTTTTCAGGAGCCTGGAGATTACTTCCCGGGAACTGCTGATTTCATTGGCAATTTGCTGGTGCGAGAGTTTCACCTGGTTGCCACTGACTTTCACATGGCGCCTCAGGTAGAAAATAAGCCTTTCGTCTAATCCTTTAAACAGGTAAGTAAAAGGACATAAGTATCAAGACATAAATAATGGGTAGTGCAAATTAATTCTGTCCGAGTACTTAGTTTTTATAGTTTTCTACTTCTTAGCTATAAACCTTCTGGAAAGTATAGCACCTGCTACGGTACCATAATGTGTACTGTTCAGGGGGCTGGAAGTGATCAGGCAGCTACCGTCACAACCATAAAATACATAAAACAAATACCCTAACACAGCGCCCATCAGCATACTAAGCACCAGCTTTGTACCGGCGATTAGTTATACCATACTCAGTTTCATAAGGTAATGTATTCGGGGTCAACAAAATGTGCAGCCGGAGCTGCACACAGAAAGGAAAGCCTCTTAGTTAAGATGATAGGTCATTAAAGGGCGGATGCAGTGGTTCACCAGCGTTTCGGCGACACTACCGTAAAACAGGTGGCTGATGCCTTTTCTACCGTGCGTACCGATCAGAACCAGATCCATTTCAGATACATCGTTGAAGCTGCGGACACCAGCCGGCACTTTATAGTTGTGGTGCAGGTGCAGGTCATAGTTCTGCAGGTTCAGTTGCTCCGCGAAATCCTGCATTCTGACTTTCAGTTGGTTTATCTGGTTTTCATCTTCTTTGTCCACGATCTGCAACAGGTGTAGCCTGGCGTTGAAGAGCTGCTGCAGCATTTTTATAGTTGCCACGCTTTGCTCTGGTTGCTTCTCGGCTTCGAAGTCTGCTACCCACAACAGGTTTTGGATAGGCGTGATGGCCGCATCTTTATGGATGGTGATAACCGGAATGTTGGTGTACCTAACTACATGCTGCGCTTCGGAGCCCGATACCTTTTCAAGCCAGCCATCAGCGCCGTCCGTGCCCATAATTATCAGGTCAATGTGCTGCTCGTTGGAATAGTGAGTGAGTGTTGTCGTTAAACCACCAAACAGCACTTCGCTGGTAAAGCTAAAACCCACGTGCTGTTTCAGGTTTGCAAACTTCTGCTCGGCCAGATGCTGTTTTTGCTTTAGTTCGCCTTTGTTTAAGGTTTCGGAAGCATCTAAAGAGCCTGCCCATTCAGCGGAGTTTACTTCTATCACATGCACCAGGTGCGTGTTGATGGGTGTCTTGTCCATCAGGAAAGCGAGAAATTCAATGGCTCTGTAAGATACCGGTGTGAAATCTACCGGCACCATGATGTTCAGTGTATCTTTCATTTGCGTAGTGGGTATTAACCTTTAGTTTTTTTGTTGGTTATATGTCTTCTCTACCTTCTTTTGTGCTACCATTCTGGTCAAAAAACCTGCACCGCTGTGGTAAGCTCCTTCATTTAGCAGTATCTCTACTTCTTGTAGTTGTTGTATCGTCAGCAGGTTGAAGTCGGTCTGTAACATGTCAGCGGTATAGAGCATATTCCCGTCTTTTGGTCCGCCGGAACTATAGCGCAACTGGTTAGGGTGAAAAGCTTCCAGCAGGACGGTGCCACCTGGCTTCAAGCACCCGGTCACCTTCTGATGCAGCTGCTGGCGAAGTACAGGTGGGAAATGGGCGTAGATGAGCGCCACTGCATCCAAACTCTCGGGTTCGCAGATGAATTGTGCGGCATTTGATATCTGGTAGTTTATAGTTGCGTGCTGCTGTTCTGCCAGTGCCATGGCTTTGTTATAGCCTGCTTCGCTGAAATCAAAAGCTGTTACCTGCCAGCCTTGCCGGGCTGCATATACTGCATTTCTTCCTTCCCCTTCAGCGGGCAATAATAATTTCCCGGGTTGCAGGTGCAGTAGTTGCTCCCTGAAGAATTCATTCGGTTCAGCGCCGTAAACCATCTGCTGCTGGCGGTAGCGTTCGTTCCAGAAGTCTTTCATCGTCATACTTTTTTGTTAACCGGTACAAAGATGGGCTATCCCTTGGCTGGGTTCAGTGACATTGGTTACACAAGCCATTTTTTATAAGCAGAAGTAAGGCAATAAAAAAGCTGCACTTTTCAGCACAGCTTCCTGGTCACTTATAATAGGAGTTACGCATAGTTCTGAATGAACTCTCTTTGCGCTTGCAGAAAGAGTTTTCGCTGCAGGGCACATATATAAATCCAATGATCTTGTCCTGGCTCATCCATGTGAGCATCCGGTATGCCCTGAGCACGCAGAACAGATGGTTCTGGCTGGCCTGTGCCTGGCGCACAAGGAAGTGCTGGGCGTGGCACTCCTGCTTGACGGTGCGGAAGCACTCCTCCGCCTGCCAGTGCTGCGCCTTTACCCGCTCGAATTCCTCTCTGCTGATTTGCCTGCACTTCTCCCTGTCGGGCAGGTAGACGGATGCGGAGGTTGACTGGCGGCCCCACGCCTGAAGGATCTGTGTAGAAGAGGGTGATCAGGCTGATGCCTTGATCACCATATGGTGCCTGCCTGACCTAAAGTAGCCTACCAAGCTTGAATCAAGCTGCGTAACTCCTGTCTGAATAGATTGAACTTCTGCACAGGTATATATAGAGCATATATAGCATTCGATGCTTTAGTTTTTGATGTAAATCATATGTGCTGATCTCTCTGGCTTGCCTTGAATAAATCTACTAAACAAGGGCGCTATGTTAATATAGTATCATAATTGGCTAATTGATAGCCGCTTCCCGGAAAATAAATACGCTAATTTAGTAACAAGCAAAAAGGATATAGCAAGAGTCGTAACACTGGTTTATTTTTAGTTCCCAAGGCTATATATAAATCATGCTTGGAAAAGTTATGCTCTGAAATCATTATCCCTTGATATATACAACACCGGGTGCGAGAGTAGATGCAGCGACTCCTAGGCGAGGCCTTAAGAGGAGGACATTGAGGTGTTGTAGTCGCGAAACGTAGTGTTCCATCAGAAACAGCTAGCCGATATTTAGCAGTCCTGGGTAAGAACCCGTGAGTAGGAGAGGTTGTGTCAGCGTACTTAACACAGGACGTACGTTGAGCTTGCCTTCTGCTTTAATGGCTTTAAACAAAAGGAGTAAACACTTTCAATTTAACAAGCGCATGATGAAATGGAAATTTACAAAACGGATTATTGCGGTCTCGGGGACTGCGCTACTGTTTGCCGTAGCCCCCTGCTTTCAGAGTGGGCAAGCTTTTGCAGGTGCGGTAAATCGCCCTGCGGCTATTTTTCAGGAAACGCAGGTAACAGGAGTGGTCACCTCCGCAGAGGATAACATTCCTTTGCCTGGTGTGTCCATCGCTGTGAAAGGAGGCAGTGCCGGAACAGTGACGGATGGGGAAGGCCGGTACCAGCTTTCAGTGCCGGGCAATGCCACGCTCGTGTTCAGTTATATCGGCTTTACTGCGCAGGAAGTGCCCGTAAGCAGCAGGAATCAAATTAATGTGCGCCTGAGAGCAGATCAGAAGCAACTGGACGAAGTAGTGGTGATAGGCTACGGAACACAAAAGAAAGGGGATGTGACAAGTGCGGTTTCAAGCGTTGGCAAAGAGGATTTCGTGCAGGGGGCTGTGCGGGATGCCGCGCAGCTGGTGCAGGGGAAAGTGGCGGGTCTGCGCATTTCAACGCCAAGCGGCGATCCGACGGCCAATACGCAGATCAACCTGAGAGGCATCAGCTCCATCAACGGAAACTCAGAGCCGCTGGTGCTGATAGATGGGGTGCCCGGTAACCTGAACACCGTGGCCCCGGAGGACATCGAGTCGGTGGACGTGCTGAAGGACGGGTCGGCGGCGGCCATATATGGCACGCGCGCCACAGGCGGCGTTATCCTGATCACGACCCGTAAAAACGCAGGCGAGCGCAGCACAATCGAGTACAATGCCTATGCCACGGTGCAGACGATTGCCAGAAGACCTGAGCTGCTGACCGGAGATGACTACCGCCGGCTGATTCGGGAGGAAGGGATAGGCTACACCGACTATGGCGGCAACACCGACTGGCTGGATGAAATTATGCAGACGCCGGTCAGCCATAACCACAACCTGACCTTCTTCGGGGGCAATGCCACCACCAATTTCACAGGCTCCCTGAACTACCGGAACTGGGAGGGCATCTTCAAGCGGTCTGGGCAGGAGCGTTTTACGGTGAGGGCCGACCTGAACCATTCGATGTTCAGCGACAAGCTCAGAGCCAACATACAGGTGATCAACCGCATCAACTCGGCCGAACAGGGCGGTGCGGGCGGTTATGCCTATCGGCAGGCGATCATCCGAAACCCCACCGACCATGTCAGAACAGAGACAGGCGAATGGCAGCAACGGGACGGCTACTTTTATGAAAATCCGGTGGCCCTGATAGAAGAGACAAACTCCGAGAACACCTACAGGGAAATGCGGATGAGCGGTAGCCTGGACTATTCGCCGATCAAAGACCTGGACATCCGGATGCTGGTGTCCCATATCCAGACAAACTCTTTGTGGGGCTATGCCACCACCTTTGAGCATACCGACACCTGGCTGAACAACAGGAACAGCAATGCCAACCGCAGCACAGACGCTGAACGGAGAAACCTGCTGGAGTTGACCTCCAATTACTCCAAAACCATCGACAAGCACCGCTTTACCGTGCTGGGTGGCTATAGCTGGCAGGACGAGACAGCCGAGGGTTTTAACGCCAGCAACTGGAATTTCCCGACCGATGCCTACGGCTGGAACAACTTAGGGGCCGGGCAGGCGTTGCAGGCAGGTCAGGCGGCCATGGGCAGCTACAAGCAGAAATGGCAGCTGGCCGGTTTCTTCGGCCGCCTGACCTATAGCTGGGACGACAGATACCTGTTAATGGCCAGCGTGCGCCGCGAAGGCTCCTCCCGGTTCGGGGTAAATAACCAATGGGGTACTTTCCCGGCAGTATCTGCCGGATGGCGCCTCAGCAAGGAACCGTTCATGGCAGGAATGTCGGCTATTACGGACCTGAAGTTAAGGGCAGGCTATGGCGTAACCGGCACAATTGCTGGCGAGCCTTATCTGTCGCAGATCAGCTATGACTTCAGGCAGGGGAATGGTGCGTTTATCGGCGGGAAGTGGGTGCCGGGCTTTGTGCCGGCGCGTAACTTCAACCCGGACCTTCGCTGGGAAAAGAAGGAAGAGTACAATGCAGGGATTGACTTCGCTTTCCTCGGCAACCGTATCAGCGGCTCGGTAGATGCTTATCGCCGTGAAATCAATGATCTATTGTACAACATCGAGGTGCCTCAACCACCTAACTTAGTTGGTTTCACGATGATCAACGCCGGTACCCTGAGAAACGAGGGGATCGAGGTTTTGGTGAATTTTACCCCGGTGCAGAACGGTGACTTTGAGTGGAATTCCAACCTGACCTTCTCCACGAACCGGAATGAACTCGTGTCCCTGTCAAACGACCAGTTTGAAAACACGAATGATTTCTTCAACGCAGGATATACCGGTGAGCCTGTGCAGGACTACACCCACCGCGTGGTGGTAGGGGAGCCTGTAGGGCGGTTCTATGTCTGGAAAACGGTGGGAGTCGATGAAAACGGCACCTGGCTCGTGGAAAACGCAGACGGGGAGACGATCTCCATCAACGATGCCACCCAGGAAGACCGCCAGTTTTACGGCAACGGCATCCCGAAGCAGATAGCAGGCTGGAACAACTCCTTCCGGTTTAAGAGCTTTGACCTGTCGGTGAACATGCGGGGCGCCTTCGGGCACGACATCCTTAACTTCCAGCGGATGTTTTACGAGAATCCGAAGAACCCAACCTACAACATGCTCAAGAAGGCATACGATCCGGTATATGGCCAGCGGCTGAACAACGACTTGGTCTATGTGAGCCACTACATCGAGAAAGGCGACTATATAAAGCTGGACAATGTGACGCTGGGCTATACGCTGCCTGCCAACCTGATCAGCTTTGTCCTGAATGCGCGGGTATATGTGTCAGGGCTCAACCTGGCTACCATCACAGACTATGAGGGAATTGACCCGGAGGGCGTCAGCTACACAGGGTTCGACCCGGGTAACGACCAGCGCGACAAGTATCCGACTACCCGCACGTTCACAGCAGGTCTCAGCTTAACATTCTAAGGTTTAAAGAAGCAGGATTATGAAAAAGAATATCACCATATATATGTTAGCCGCCACCATCGGGGCAACAGGATTTATCAGTTCTTGCACCGACCTGGATGAGGAAGTATACTCAGAGGTTCTTGCGACAAGCTTTCAGCCCACCGAAAGGGACATCCCCGCAATCATTGCCCCGGTATATGCCTCCTTCAGGGGCCTGATGATGGGCTGGCAGGGCTACCTGGATTTGCAGGAGGAGCCGGCAGACGCGATTGTAACGCCTGCCCGCCCCAACGGCTGGTACGACGGCGGCACCTACCTGCGCATGCACACGCACACCTGGACGCCACTGCAGTGGCAACCCACCAACACGTGGCAGAGCGCCTACCGCAGCATCACGACGGCAAACCGGGTCATGGCGCAGCTAGAGGCTGGTACCATTCCGATAGAAAGCGGCAGGGAAGCCCTGGAGGCAGAACTGAAGGCAGCCAGGGCATTTGCCTACTATCTTTTACTGGATAACCACGGCAACGTGCCCATCGTGACGGATTATTTGGATGAGAGTCTTCCTGAGCAAAAAACACGGCAGGAGGTATATGATTTCGTGGTAACGGAGCTGCTGACCGTGATGCCGCTCCTGAGCGAGGACCCTTCCTCCACCTATGGGCAGCTCAACAAATGGGGGGTGAAAGCCCTTTTGGCGAAGATTTACCTGAATGCCGGGGTATATACCGGGGCGCCGCAATGGGAAAAAGCGATTGAGCAGTGCAACGACATCATCAACAGTGGGTATTACAGCCTGGACCCGAATTACTCGGATGTCTTTACCTACACCAACCACAACTCCCCGGAGATCATTTTTGCGGTGCCGTATGATGAGATATATGGCACCGGGAATTCGACCCATATGAAGACGCTTGACCCCTTGAGCAGGTTTGTCTATAGCATGCAGGCGGGCCCCTGGGGCGGAAATGCCGCCGTGCCGCAGTTCATCGACACCTACGATGAGGACGACAGCCGTTTGGAGGATACCTGGATCATGGGGCCGCAGCAAAGTGCCACAACAGGCGAGGTAGTGATCAACTACGTGAAACACCTCCCCAGCATTGCCGCCACGCAGTCCAACCAGGGCTTCCGGATCGGGAAGTATGAAATAAAAGAAGGAGCGACCGGTTCGCTTGACAACGACTATCCGATGTTCCGGTATGCGGATGTGCTGCTGATGAAGGCGGAGAGCCTCCTGCGAACGGGAAGGGCGGATGAGGCGGCCGAACTGGTGACACAGGTGCGCGAGCGGGCATTCAGGAACACAGACCCAGCCAAAGCCGTGGTGACAGGCGCAGACCTGATGCAGGGCAGCACCTATGCATATGGCCTGCAGGACGAGGATGGGAACATCCTGAGTGGGCCCGGAAGCGGCGGAGAGGATATCCAGTTCGGCAGGATGCTGGATGAACTGGGTTGGGAGTTTGCGGCAGAGGCACACCGCCGCCAGGACCTGATCCGCTTCGGGGTGTTCACGACAAAGGCGTGGTTTAACCATATGCCAAGCGACCCTACTAAAATACTGTTCCCGATTCCGGAGGCGGAACTGAATAAAAACCCGAACCTGACACAGAACCCGGGTTACTAAAACTTCATATTAGTTTGTTAAGTGAATCCATTCAGCTCACCGGTGCTCCCATATATAATATAGGGCGTAAACCGGTGAGCAGTTTTTTTAAGCTATGCCACCCTA